>DASXYH010000209.1:0-2564 GCA_036502545.1 Spongiibacteraceae bacterium | reverse complement strand
GCGCCAGATCCAATGCCGCGGCAGCGCGGTTATTTACCGCGAAACGGCCGCTATCTCTGCCGAGTATGCGCGGCGCCCGCAGCAATAATCGCATGGTGCGATGCGGAATGCCTGCATCCTGAAACTCCGGTCCTTCGACAGTGAAACCGAAGCGCTGATAAAACGGAAGCGCGTGGGTTTGCGCGTGCAAATAGACCTCGCGCAATTGCCGTTGTGCAGCGCAATCGATTGCAGCCTGCAATAGCGAGGAGCCGATTCCTCGTGTGCGGGCGCGACTCAATACCGCCATGCGACCGATATGGCCATCGCGCAACATGCGCGCAGTCCCGATTGGTTCGTTGTCGAGTAATGCTAACCAATGCTGAGCATTCTCGTCCGCGCCATCCCATTCCAATTCCTGCGGCACCTGTTGCTCTTTGATAAATACGCGGCGGCGAATTTCGCTGAGCGTAGCGCTGTTATCGATCCAGCTTACCGCACGAATTTCAATCGTCATGCTCGAGTACCAGGCTGCCTTGGTTATACAGCGTCGCAAGTAATGCCATTATTTCGGTCGATTCCAGCATATCGGCTGCGAACGCGATGCGCTGCTGCGCACAAATCTGCTCGGCAAACGCGGCTGCTGTTTGTGAGCATGCGAACATTTCGCCATCGACAAACAGCAGCACCTCGTGGTGAGAGCGTATAAACGCGAAACGGCTGGCCGTATTGCGCAATAGTATTTCGCCCTGCGCCAAACGCGCGCGCAATTGCGCTGGTTTAATTTTCTTGGCCGGCTGCAAATCGTGATCGGCGTACTTGCGTGTCGTGCTGAATTGGCCGAACCAGCGCCGAAAAGCGTCGTGATCGAGCAGTTTTTCGGTGGCCATGCGCTGCAGCGCAGTCAGCGCAGCGGGCGCGATTTCACCGGGATTTTGTTGTGGGAAAATATGCGCATCGCTATAGCGATCATCGTCGGATAAATCCGCGAGGATGTGATCGCACCAATGCGCGATCAATTCGTTTTGCGCCGGCGCGCGAAAGCCGATCGAGTACGTCATGCAATCGTCGCCCACGGCAATGCCGTTGTGTGAATAGCGCGGCGGCAGATACAGTATATCGCCGGGTTCGAGCAGGTATTCTGTTTTGGATTCGAATTCAGCGAGCAGACGCAGATCATCATGCGGCAATAGCGGTGTGGTGTGATCGCACGGCGCGCCGACCTGCCAGCGCCGCTGGCCGAGCCCTTGAATTAAAAATACATCGTACTGATCGAAATGCGGTCCGACGCCGCCCTGATCGGCGGCATAACTCACCATTACATCGTCGATGCGCCAGTTTGGAATAAAGCGAAATTGATCGAGCAGCGCGGCGACTTCCGGCACGTGGTGATCGACCGCCTGCACCAGCAGCGTCCAATTTTTTTTACCGAGCTTCGCAAAACGCGTTTCGGCGAAGGGCCCATGTTCCAATTTCCATTGTCCGCGTTGTTGCATAACCAGACGCGCTTCGACGTCTTCCTCACAGGCTAGGCCTGCAAGTTCATCTGGCGCGAGCGGGTTGCTCCACTCGTGCCAGGGATTTTTTATCAGCAACGGTTTTTGTTGCCAGTAATCGCGCAGGAAAATATTTTTATCAAAGTTATTTAATTGCATAGACGTGACAAAAAAAGAATTTGTTGGGAAGCATAGCCATCGCCAGCGATTCGCCGCTTAGCGCTGTCATTTGCGACGCCACGCCGTAAATATATCCCTATGCCCACAGCATTCGCGTCGCTCATGGGGCAGGCTCTAGGCTCGGAAGCGGCATCCATGCCGCTTACGGTCGCTGCAAATGACAGCGCCAATCGGCTTGTTTCAGCGCACGATTGTTAAATCGCCTGCGCCTGTTGTATTGCATTGCCGATATAAGTCGCGGGTGTCAATGCCAGCAACGCGGTTTTCGCTTCGATGGGAATATCGAGCGATTCGATAAAACGCTGAATCGCTGCGCGATCGATTGTTTGGCCACGCGTCAGCGCTTTTAATTTTTCGTACGGTTCGGGCACGCCGTAGCGGCGCATCACCGTTTGAATCGGCTCGGCCAATATTTCCCAGGCGTTATCGAGATCTTCGGCCAGGCGTGCGCGATTGATTTCAAGTTTATTCAATCCTTTCAGCGCGGCTTCGTACGCGATCGCGCTGTAACCAAAACCCACGCCCATGTTGCGCAGTACGGTAGAATCGGTGAGATCGCGTTGCCAGCGTGAAATCGGCAGCTTACGCGCGAGATGCTCGAAAATTGCGTTCGCTAAACCGAGATTGCCTTCGGAGTTTTCGAAATCGATAGGATTGACTTTATGCGGCATCGTCGACGAGCCGACTTCGCCGGCGATAGTTTTTTGCTTGAAATAACCGAGTGCGATGTAGCCCCAGATGTCGCGGTCGAGATCGATCAGAATCGTATTGAAGCGCGCGAACGCATCGAACAGTTCGGCGATGTAGTCGTGCGGTTCGATTTGCGTCGTGTACGGATTCCAAATCAAGCCCAAGCTTTCGACGAAATCTTGCGCGTTCCGCGCCCAGTCGATTTGCGGATAAGCCGAA
>DASXYH010000208.1:0-9634 GCA_036502545.1 Spongiibacteraceae bacterium | reverse complement strand
GCGATCACAATATTGATGGCGCCGAACTTATCGCGCGCAGCGCGCAGCGTATTTTCAACCGCATCGTAATCGCGTACATCGGCGGACAGACCGATCGCTTCGCCGCCGCTCGCGGCGATAATTTCAGCGGCGGCGCGCTCGGCCTTGGCGCCATCGCGGCCGACGACGACAACTTTCGCGCCTTGTTGAGCGCAGCCGATGGCGATGCCCAGATTGATGCCGCTGGTGCCGCCCGCTATGTAGGCGACTTTATCGCGCAATGTTGAGCCGTTGAACATGGTGTTGTCCTCGAGTGTATGTCGTGATCGCTAATGCGGAGAAGCAGTGATGTGCGGCGCAATTCTGCCGGAATGTCGACATACTCGCCACTGTGTTTTAAGCCGCATTGGGCCACTGTGTTTAAGCTGCATTGGCGAGGAGGTAGTGTTCGACAAGCACGCGCTCGCCAATTATGCTGAAAGGCTCGGATTGCGTTGTTGATTAGCGTAAAAAAAGCAATCGCTCGGCAATAAAGTTGATTTCAGATTATATAAATAAAAGTTGACGATAATGACAAGCACATATAGTATCGGTAGCAAATTCTAATACTGTCTGCGAGGAAACCAAATGGCTGAGGCTAACGGCGAAGGCCGCATGTATATCGACGGCAAATTGTGCGAAGCGCGCTCCGGTAAGCGCTACGACAATATCAACCCAGCCACCGAGCAGGTGGTCGGTCGAGTTGCCGATGCCGGCGTCGAGGATGCCGAGGCGGCGATCGCCGCGGCGCGGCGCGCTTTCGACGAATCCGAGTGGTCGACCAACATCGCGCTGCGGCTGAAATGCCTGACGCAACTGCGCGATGGTCTGCGCGAAGTGATGCCGCAATTGCGCGAACAGATCGTGCAGGAAGTCGGCGCACCGATGGCGATCACCGCGAACGGTCCGCAGGGCGATGGTCCGGTCGGCATCATCGATTATTACATCGATTTCTTAAAAGATTTCCGCTGGGAGCGCGAGCTGCCGGTGACGCGCAACATGGGCGTGGCGAGCGCGCGCAAAGTATTGAAAGAGCCGATCGGCGTCGTCGCCGCGATCACGCCGTGGAATTTCCCGTTTCAAATCAATCTCGCCAAGCTTGCGCCGGCATTGGCCGCCGGCTGCACGACGATTTTGAAACCCGCGCCCGATACGCCGTGGTGTGGAACGATTATCGGCAAAGTGGCGGCCGAGCACACCGATATTCCTCCCGGTGTGTTGAATGTGGTGACGTCGCTTGATCCGGTTGCAATCGGTGAACTGCTCACCAGCGATTCGCGCATCGATTCGATTTCTTTCACCGGCTCAACACCGGTCGGCCGCCGCATCATGCAAAACGCTGCGGCGACCGTGAAAAAAGTGTTTCTCGAACTCGGCGGCAAATCGGCGAACATCATTCTCGACGATGCGGATTTTCCGACTGCGCTGCAAAGCGGTCTCGCCGTGTGTTACCACGCGGGCCAAGGCTGCGCATTACCGACGCGGATGCTGCTGCCGAAATCGCGCTACGCCGAAGGCGTGGAAATATTGAAGGCGATGTTTCCCTATATTGCCTACGGCGATCCCTATGGCGAAGGCCAGATCATGGGCCCGCTGATCAGCAAGAAACAGCAGCAGCGCGTGCTCGAATATATCGAAATCGGCAAGCAGGAAGGTGCGACGGTGGCGTTCGGCGGCAAGCGTCCGGCGCAATTGGCGCGCGGTTATTACGTCGAACCGACGCTATTCGTGAATGTCGATAATTCAATGCGTATCGCGCGCGAGGAAATCTTCGGACCGGTATTGGTGGTGATTCCGTTCGACGATGACGAAGACGCGATTCGCATCGCCAACGATTCGATTTTTGGTCTGTCCGGCTCGGTATTTTCCGCCAGCAGCGAGCGTGCGTGGCATGTCGCGCGCCGCATTCGCAGCGGCACGCTGAATATCAATGGTGCCAATTTCTTTGCGCCCGATTCGCCGTTCGGCGGTTACAAGCAAAGCGGCGTCGGCCGTGAAATGGGCGCTGAAGGTTTCGAAGAATATTTGCAAACCAAGACGGTTGCCTATCCCGCGTGAACAGTTGCGGTGTGAGTGAAAAGTAGTAACGGTGCTTGTGAATGTTCAGTCATGCGCAGGCGATTAAATCCCACAGATGATGTAATGGTTGAACATGGTCGCGATAACTTACGTAGAACATAACGGCACCGCGCATACGGTGGATGTCGAAGAAAACATGAATCTGATGGAGGGCGCCACATTGAATATGGTGCCCGGCGTCGAGGGGATGTGCGGCGGGATTTGTTCGTGCGCAACCTGTCATTGCTATGTGCCCGAGGAATGGCAGGATAAAATTCCAACCCCGGCGCTGGGCGAGCGCAATATGATGTCGACGGCGAAGCACCGTCGGGAAAATAGCCGCCTGGGCTGTCAGGTTGTGGTGACGCCGGAACTGGATGGTCTGGTCGTGCATTTGCCGGAAGAGCAGGGCAGCGAATAAATCTTGAAGTGCGCGGGCCGTTCAGCGCGGCCCGCGTTATCTTTCAGTTATTTTTCCGTGCGTATTTCTATTTCTTCCAGCAGGGCGAGCGCCGAACTCGAAAGGCGTGCTTTATTGCCCGATCGCGAAAACAAAATCTTGCGACTGCCATCGGCAGTTTCTTCCTGATACAGCGCTTCGATTAAATGCTGCAAGCGCGTTTCGATGCGCACGCGCTGCGATTCGTCGTAAAGTTTTGCCGATGTCGCGCAAAAATAATCGTACAGTGTTTCGATATGCTGCGAAAAATATTTAACTTTGCGCTCGCGTAGGATTTGCACGAATTGCGCGCGCACGCCGCCGATATTGCTCAACGAATCCTTGACCAACTGCAGGCCGTATTGCGTCAGGAAGAGTTTGGTCGAGCGCGCATCGTCGGGATTTTGTTTGCGTTCGATGTAGCCCAAATCCTCCACCTCTTTAACCACTTGGCTGATGGCCTGCTTAGACACGCTGTTGATTTTTGCGAGATCGTTAATCAACGAGCCATGCGCGGAAATATGGCTGATCACTTGCGCGAACGACATTTTCAGGCGCAGATGACCTTTCGCTTTATCCAGCTCCATCAATTGTTTTTCGCAGTACGTTGCAAGACCGCAGAGGCACAATACAACGTAGTAAGGCGCGCTGCGCTTTTCCGCGTCATCGTTGGGATTGATCAGCCCTTGATAGAGTTGCGCGCAGCTGGCGATAAATTCGCGCAGCGTATGCTGGCCGAGTACGCCGGCAAGTTGCTCATTGATTTGCGCGGCCAGGCGGCGGCAATCCGCCATCAGCGCTTCGCCTTTGCGCGTCAGTATCAATTGCTTTGCGCGTTTATCGCTGGCATCGGGCTTGCGCTTCACGTAGCCAAGCTTTTCCAACTCGCCGATAATTTGTCCCGCAGCCTGCTGCGTGATTTGGCATTCATTGGCGATATCGACGATGCGCGTGCCCGCGGTATCCAGACGACAGAGCACTTGATTGAACGAAGCGCGCAAACCGGAATGACCCGCAGCGATGCAGCGATCCATCAACTGTTCGTTGAACGCGCGCGCAACACCGATGACATGGCGCGGCAGATTGCGATCGTATTGCGCTAATACGGCTTCGCCATTGAGTATTTCGGGTTGATTCATGAGTCCTTGACGCGGCGAAGTGAGAAATTCGTAATACAAATTCTAATTGACTATAAAGACAAGATCAAATACGATGATGAAAAATAATCCAGTTCTAAAAACATAATTGAGCCAACAGCATGAAACAATCATTTCTCAAAGATCAGGTTGTCATCGTCACCGGCGCATCGAAAGGTATCGGTTTCGCAACGGCCGAAGCATTGCTCGCGCGCGGTGCAAAAGTTGCGTTGCTCGCGCGCACGCAAAAACGACTCGACGAAGCGGTTAAGCAACTCAATTCCGAGCGCGCTATCGGCATCGCGGTCGATTGCGCGAACAAATCGGCGTTGGAAAAAGTTTTCGATCAAGTCGAAGCGAAATGGGGTGCGATCAATTGCCTGATAAATAATGTCGGTTATCAATTTGCGCGTCGCATTGAAATCATGCCGGAAGAAGAAGTGCGCGAATTGGTCGATATGAATTTTCTCAGCGCCGTGTTCGGTTGCCAGTTGGTGATTCCGCGCATGCGCAAAGTCGGCGGCGGTCGCATTATTAATTTATCGTCCGCTTCGGTTAGACACTCGAATGAATTTGCGCATTTGGCGCTGTACTCTTCGTGCAAAGCCGGGCTCGATCATTTCACCGATGAACTGCGCGAAGAAGTCATGGCCGACAATATTATGGTGACGTTGTTCAGCCCCGGCGCTGTCGGCACCGGCAGCGTTGAGAATTTCGATCCGCAAGCGCTCGGCGAAGCGATGCAGGCATGGCTGGAGAAAGGTCCGAAATGCGACGGCGCCATTCGCGATGTCAGCGTCGTCGGTGAAGCGATTGCACATTGCCTCGATTATCCGCCCGGCGTAACGGTGGAGTTTATGGAAGTCAAACCGCGAATGCCGACGCCGAAAATGCTGGAGTCCGATTGGAATGGCTAATACTTTCCAATTGGAGCAGCTAATACTTCAAGCGCCCGCACTGCATTCGTTGCATTCGTTGCATTCGTTGCATTCACGGCGCATATCGTAGGAAATACAACATGAGCATAGCTTTTATCGGATTGGGCCATATCGGTAAATCGATGGCGCTGCAATGGGCGCAATCGAGCGAAACATTGTGGGTCTACGATGTGATGCCGCAACCGGTTGCGGAGTTGGTTGCAGCCGGTGCAAAAGCGGCCGCAAATCCTGCCGCTCTTGCCAAAGAAGCCAATTTTATCGGCCTGTGCGTGCGCGATGACAACGATATCGATCAATTGCTGTATGGCGCAGAAGGGCTGTTGGAAAATACCAAGCCTAATACCATTATCGCGATCCACAGTACGGTGACGCAGGATTCGATTATGCGCTGGCACAAAGATGCGGGTGCAAAATCGATTCATTTAATCGATGCGCCGGTCACGCGCGGTGTCGAGCCCGGCACCTTCTGTTACATGCTCGGCGCCGACGCGGCACTGGTGGAGCGCTGCCGGCCGACATTGTTATTGGGCGGCAATAAAATCGTCGAGACCGGCAAAGTGGGTGCCGCGATTGCATTGAAGCTCTGCAACAATTTGATGACGTACGCTGCGTTCATCGCGATGCACGAAGCGAACCGTCTCGCGCAGGCCTGCGGCTTGGCACCCGAATTGTTGCTTGAGGTCGGCAGGGCGAACGGCGTCGTTACTCCGCAAATGTCCTCGTTTCTGGCGGGGCGCAATCAATGCGCGAATATGGGCGCAGAAGCCCTGCAGAAAACCTTCGGACCGGTGGCGGGACTCGGCAAAAAAGATCTTGGCGCCGCGTTGAAAAGCGCCGAGAAATTAGGAGTTAAATTGCCCGGCACGCAGCGCAACAGCGAATTAATCGAAGATGTCATGCTGGCGCGTTATTAAAATTGGCTATGTATTAAGCTTGGCAATAATTAAGCGCCGACGAAACCCGCTAATTAGCGGGTTTTTTTTTATTGTTTAGCGCGCAGAGCAGGCCGCTGCGCCGCCAGTGCCAGCGCCATTTCGCGCAGTGGCGCTTTCATAATTTTGCCGTTGAGATTGCGCGGCAGCGGCGTTGTGCAGAACTCGATAAAGTCCGGCACTTTGTACGCGGCCAAGCGCTCGCTGCAATAATCGCGTATCGTTTTTTCGCTCAATTCGATATTGGCAAATACAAACGCTTGCACGCGCGCTCCGAGCACTGGGCACGGTATCGGCACAATTGCGGTTTCGACAACGCCGTCAATGAATGTAATCACGTTCTCAACTTCAACGCTGTAAACCTTATAGCCAGCGCGATTGATCACATCGTTGCGACGATCGAGGATGCGCAAATAACCTTCTTCATCCAATGTGCCGAGATCGCCTGAGCGCCAATAACCACTGATGAAGTTGCGCGCCGTTTCGGCGGAATCATTCCAGTAGCCTTTCACTGTGCTCGGGCCGCCGATCCAAATTTCGCCAACATCATGCGCCGCCATTTCGCGGCCGTTTTCATCCATGATGCGGACATCGAGACAATGCACCGCAGCGCCGACTGATGTGGCGCGCTGCGCAGTTTGATCGGCCGGTATCAATGTGCTGACTGCGCTGGTTTCGGTGGCGCCATAACCTTGATGCAGCTTCAGCGCCGGTAAATGATGACGTAATTTTTTAATCGTCGCTTCCGGCATCGGCGCACCGCCGTACAACGCCGAGCGCCAATGCGAGCCCAGATTAAAACTGTCAAAATCAGGTTCCATTAAAATACGCGTGTAGATGGTCGGCACAGCCATCGTGTCGGTTATCTTTTCGTCGCGCAGTAATTGCAGTAATTGTCGTGTGTCGAAGCCGCGCGCAATTACCATGCAACCGCCGAGTTGCAGCGTCGACATAATAATTGCCACCACACCGGAAACGTGCGTGCCGGGAATAACCAATACCGTGCGGCAGCTGCTGTGAATATTCAGGCATAGCGCGTGATGCTTGGCCGCGTGCCATACACCGAGATGGCAGAGCGTTGCGCCTTTTGGTTTTCCGGTGGTGCCGGAGGTGTGCATAATCAGCGCGGTGTCTTCCTCTTCGATCGGCAAGCGCGGAAAAGGCGATGGCGCGGGTTTCAGCAGCTGCGCAAACGATGCAGCGTTAAGCGTATTTTCGCCGACTGAAAATAAATATCGCAGCGAAGGAACGGCGGCCGCTTCCGGAATTTTAGCGCTGGCTTCGCCATCGAAAATCAAAATGGCGGCGGTGCAATTATTGATAGCGTATGCGACTTCAGGTTTCTGTTGCAGAATTCCGATCGGGACAATGATCATTCCCGCGCGTAAAATCCCAAAATAGGTGATCACCAGTTCGATGCTGTTTGCCATATAAACCGCAACCCGTTCGCCCAACGGCAAACCCAGCGCAGTGAGGTTTGTTGCCGCTGCATCGACACGCGCATCGAGTTCGCGATAAGTAATGCGTTCGCCGCTATAAAATACCAGCGCCTCGCTATCCGGAAAGTTCGCGGCGGTCTGGCGCAACATGTCATCGAGATTTGCAGGCCGTTTTGGAAAACAATTCACCACGCGATCGTTAAAGTGAGCTTCTTTGCGTATATCGGCCGGCACCAGACTTTGCCAGACATTATTGTTTTGCACGAATGCAACTCCGACTATTCAACATTTGAGAGATATTGGCGCTGTTAAAAATCGCATCAGATTCAAAATCGGTAAGTGCCCGTTGCGCCGACTTGACGGGGAGAATTGGTGGTCACCATTGCAAATGTTTCGCCGGGGAAAAGCGCCCGTAAATCGGGATTAGTCGTGGTCGAGTTAAAAATTCGCGTCACGACGCGTTTATCGAACGCATTTTTAATCCAAAGACTAACATCCCACCCGACTTTTTGCACCGTGCGTAAACCCGTGAAGAAATCCGCGGTTCCATAACCACTTAAGGTAGCGCGTGTGACTTTATCGACTTGATTACTCTTCAGATTGATCAGCGTATTGAAATACCAATCGATACCGTCGAATGCGGGCAGCGAGAAATCGGATGTCAATACGCCGGCCCATCTGGATGCCAACGGCAATCGCTTATTGCTTAAATCGCATGTGTTATAGGGGTTTGTTGGGGTGAGGGGAGCGGTACCATTGCATGGGTTATTTTTAAAATCGTTAAACTTGGCATTGTTATAGGCCGCTGAAATACCGACTTCCCAATTATCGGTCAGCAAATAATTAAGGTCGGATTCGACGCCAAAAATCTCGGCTTCTTTTGCATTGGCAACGAATGAGTTTAGATTGTCCGCTTTTCCCAATGCCGTGTCGTAAACAGGCAGGTTCTGAATATCTTGCTGAAAATTCGTGTAGATCTGATCGAACATGGCAACCGCGAAGCGCCCGCGGTGATCCATAAAATCGCCTTTTAATCCCACCTCCGCGCTTTTTGCCGATTCGGATTTCAGCTCGGCAAAATCGGTCGGCAAATTGCCTTGGATATTGAGATTGGCCGAGCCGGTGCGAAACGCGCGATCGATGGTTGCATAAGCGACCAGGTCGGGTGTTAAAAAATATTGCGCCTTCAACGTACCGGTAATGGGATAGGCACTGTTGTGTTGCAACGATGTCGGAATACCAGCTGCTTGCAGCACGCCGAGATTAACCAGGTTAATACTGGGAACAATTTGAGCGGTGGCTGGATTTACCCCAAAGCCGGTGGTCGGCTGTACCGAATTGGCGCGAAAGCTTTGGTAGCGTAAACCGGCGATGATATTTAAATCGTCCGTGAGTTTAAATGTTTGGTGCGTATAAGCCGCAAACTCCTCGCTTTGGCCGATAAAACTGGTATTGATGTTGGCGCCAAAACCGCTGGCGACATCAAATTTTTGGACAAAAATTCGGGTCGCGGTGCTGTTGCGATGATAGTAGCCGCCGATTTGCCAATCCCAAAATTTATTATTTTCGGAGGCAAGGCGCAGATCTTCTTGCCATTGCGGCCGCAACGGAATTTGCGTGAATTGAATATCGCCGTTTAGCAAAAGATTCTTTTGCGGAGGGCCGACGACGGAAGCCGAGCCATCGGTATCCTGCAAATTTGTGTAATTTTGATCTTCGTAAGCGGTGACTGAAGTCAGCGTCAAATGGCTATCGATAAAATAATTCAACTCCAATATGGCGAGCTGATCGCGAAATTTATCGATATCGGGATTATTGGCAGTAATTTTATCGTCGTCGAAATTGTAGTGGTGCCCATCCTGCACGCCGTCGATGGTGTACCACGGATTGCTTTTTTTCTCGCGATAATTATAGGACGCACGCGCTTTGAATTTATCGTCTGGTTCCCACAGCGCGGTAAAGCGAAAGCCGCTGCCGCGATTGGTCGCTTCACTGCCGGTGGTGACATCCTTTTGCCCGGTTTGAGTTTCGTCGTAAACGCCCGCAATGCGCACTCCCAGCTTTCCTTCGATAAGAGGCAGGCTGATACCGAACTGCGCATTGCGCGTTCCATAATCGGCGACAGAGCTGGCGATGTAACCGTCGATGACCGCAAGATTCGGATCCCGAGTGTGGATATTGATAGTGCCGGTTGGCGATGATTTGCCATACAGGGTTCCCTGCGCGCCTTTCAAAATTTCGAAGCGCTGAATATCGTACTGCGAATCCAAGATGACACGCGGCTGATCGATCAGCGCCGCATCGAGATAAATATTGGTTCGCAACGAAACCGGGGCACCGGCGACTGTGCTGGTGCCGCGCAGGCGAATATCGACTTGTACGCCCGGATCGAAACTGAGGCCGGCGACGCTTCTGGCGAGATCCTGTAAATTGAAGCTGGCGTATTTTTGAAATTGATCGCCGCTGATAGCCTGGACCGCCAGCGGTGTTTCGGTAATGTTTTCTACTTTTTTTTGCGCCTCAACTGTGACTTCTTCGATTTTATTCGCTGCATTAACGAACGTTGGGGTTATGGCCAGTGCTGCACCGCATGAACAGGCAGCGATCCAAAAGCTCCATTTACCTTTTTTATAGTTGTGCATCATAAAATCCTCATGGCGGATTCGATAAAAAA
>DASXYH010000207.1:0-17575 GCA_036502545.1 Spongiibacteraceae bacterium | reverse complement strand
ATCGACCAACTCGCTGCGGGTTAAATGCAGCGAACAGGAACCAGAAATCAAAAAGCCATCGCGGCTCAGTAAACGCATCGCCAATTCATTGATGCGTCGATACGCTTCGCTGCCGGCTTTAACATCTTTGCGGCGCGGAATAAATGCAGGCGGATCGAGGATAATAGTATCGAATTTTTCCTCGCGCTCATGCAGGCCCTTCAATACATCGAACGCCGAGCCTTCGATGGTTTTGGTAATGGCACCAACGTTATTCAATTCAGCATTGCGCTGTACCAATACCAATGCGCTGGCGGAGCTATCGACAAAAGTCACCTCGCTCGCACCGTGCATCGCCGCCTGCATGCCCCAGCCGCCGATATAGGAAAATACATCGAGCACACGGCGGCCTTTCGAATATGGCGCGAGTCGCGCGCGCGCATTGCGGTGATCGTAAAACCAGCCGGTTTTTTGTCCGGCATAAAGCGGAGCTAAAAAACGGCAGCCGTTTTCGATTAATTCGACCTGCTCGGGTACTTCGCCAAAGGCGACTTCAACATAGTCTTTCAGCCCTTCCGATTCGCGCACACGTGAATCATTTTTCAGCAGTATGCCGCGCGGTTTCAATACCTGACACAGCGCAGTGACAATATCGTCGCGCACACGTTCCATGCCGGCGGTATTGATTTGCACGACCAGATAATCGCCGAAGCGATCAACCACCAAGCCCGGCAGTGCGTCGCTGTCGCCGTAAACGAGCCGATAGTACGGTCCTTCGAAAACTCGTTCGCGCAGCGCCAATGCAATATTCAATCGATGCACGAGCAGCGATTTATCGAGCACGTGATCGCGGCTGATCCAGCGCGCGCAGATCAGCGTGTGCGGATTGACGTAGGCGATACCGAGCGGTTTGTCATTAGCCGCATGCACGAGCACCTGCTGTCCCGCTTCGAAATTTTTCAGTGGCGATTTTTTATTATCGATTTCGTTGCTGTAAATCCAGACATGGCCGGCGCGCAAGCGACGCTCCGCATGCGGATTCAAAACCAAAACGGGAAGGGATTCGGCCACGGCGCATACTCGCGGTTGATTGATTTTCAGTGGCAGGAGGCGCGCAGCGGCGCGCTTGAGAAAATCCGTTAGGGCGAACTATAAATAGCCAGAGCGAGCTCTAAATACATTATTCGTCTTCGCATTGCTCTTGATAGGCTTCAGCGCTGAGCAATTCATCTAACTCGGCGGCATCGGTCGGTTCGAGTTTGTAAAACCAGCCGCCGTGATACGGATCGCCATTGATGCTCTCGGGTACATCTTCGAGCGCGTCATTCACCGCAATCACTTTACCCGATATCGGCGCATACACATCGGAAGCGGCTTTCACCGATTCGACCACGCCAGCCTCTTGGCCAGCGTGCAAATCGGTGCCGACTTCGGGCAATTCCACATACACCACGTCGCCCAACGCATTTTGCGCGTGATCGGTAATGCCGACCGTAACGCTGCCGTCTTCTTCGAGTCGCGCCCATTCATGAGTGCTGGCGTATCTCAATTCGCTGGGCGTGTTGCTCATAGGAAGCTCGCTATGCTGTGGATCTGGCAATCGGAATGCTGAGCATTCTACCGCCGGCATTTGCAAATACAACCCATCCAAATCATACGCGCCGCGCAGCAGCAAATACGCAACGCTGGCGCAGTGGTGCGAAGGCTTGAGTTCGGCGCTGTAAAAAGCGTAGATTGCGGCGCACCCAATTCCAAACCTATAACGTACAAAGTGGACCGAATGCACTGTGACCGCCGAAAAATATGACCGCCGAAAAAATAGAATGAGTGGGTTGCAGCTGCCCACGGTATCGCGGTGGACGTTGGCGGTGTTGCTTTTGCTAATCGGCGGCACGCTGACACGTTTTATCGCGTTTGGCGGCCATGCCGAAGCGGGCATGGACGAAATTTATTTCAGTCAATACGTATCTGCGTATTTCACGCACCAATTTTATTTCGATACGCATCCGCCGCTGGGCAAGTTATTGGTGGCGGGGTTTGCCGCGCTGTGGAATTTCCAACCGGTTGCGCTCGATGTGAAATGGGACGCGAGTTTTAGCGGCCAAAACGCAGAAATTTTGCGATTTCTACCCCAGCTGGCCGGTGCGGTTTTGCCGGCGATGGTGCTATTACTTGCCAGAGAACTCGGATTACGGCTGCGCTACGCCCTGTTTGCCGCCATATTGGTGCTGCTCGATAACGCATTAATTGCGCATTCGCGATTTGTCTATTTCGATAATTTTTTGCTGGTGTTCGGCGTCGGAGGTATCGCGTTATTGTGGCGTGCGCTGCGCCAACCGCGTGCGCGTCTATTTTTTAGTGCCGGCGTCTTGCTCGGCATGGCATGCGCCGTCAAATGGACCGCATTGACCTTTGTGTTAATCGCCGGCGTGCGCATGCTGTGGTGGTTGTGGACGCGCGCAGTTAAAACGCCGGCGTGGTGGCGTTATGCACTCGCAACGACAATCGGTATGGGAGTTGTTTATGTTGCGGCCTTCTGGCTGCATTTAGCATTACTGACGTTGCCGGGCTCTGGCGATAATTTTATGCCGGAACCGTTTCAGCAAACCTTGCGGGCGCATGCTGGCGATGCCGCACCGCCGGCCGATACGCCTGGGTTTTGGCAAAATTTTATCGATATGCAGCGCGAAATATTGCGCGCCAATCAGCGCGTCGGCGCCGATCATCCATACGGCAGTCAATGGTGGCAGTGGCCGTTGCTGTGGAAACCGATTTATTACCTGCGAGTGCCACTGAGTGCCGATGGCAGCGGCGACAGCCACACCTATTCGATCGCAAATGGCGTCGTTTGGTTGGGCGCTGGCCTTGCTGTGGTGTTTGCGTTATTGCGGATCGGACCGCAGCTTGCGCGTGCCGAAAACGATGCAACGCTGAGTTGGTTGCTAGCCGCGTACTTACTCAGCTGGGTGCCGTTCGCCGGTATTCATCGCGTGATGTTTTTGTATCATTATTTTCCCGCGCTGCTTTTTTCGATTTTAATTTTTGCGCGCGTCGTCGAACTGCAGCAGTGGCGCAAACGGTTGTATGCAACAGTGGCGCTGGCGGCAATTGCATTTGCGATTACAGCGCCGTTGACTTATGGTTGGCCGATCGATATTCGGCGTTTTGAATTTACGTGGCTGCCATATTGGCGTTAGATGGTGGCGTTAGATACTAGCGATTAATTTAATCCCATCGCCTGTTTGATTAATACGCGTTTGAGCGGGCTGCTGCGATCGACCCTGTTAAGGCCGGTATTGCGCAGCCAGCGCAGCGGCAATGCATTCGCGCCAAACAGGCGTTTGAAACCTTCCATCATTGCCAGCGTCGCGAGGTTGTCACTTTTTCGATTGCGCTGATAACGCGCGAGCACCAGCGGATCGGCGACGCTGAGATCGCGCTGCCGCGCGCGCAATAATTCCTGTGCCAATACCTGTGCATCCGAAAGGCCGAGATTAATCCCCTGACCCGCGAGCGGATGAATCGTGTGCGCGGCATCGCCAATCAACGCGATATGCGGCTGCACATAATTGTGCGCATGGCGTGCGCGCAACGGAAATGCATTGCGCCGACTAGTTGCGGTGATCGCGCCGAGCCTGTGTTCAAATGCTGCGCCGAGCGCATGCATAAATTGCGTGTCGTCCATTGCCAATAATGCCTGCGCCTCTTCCGGCGTGGTCGACCAGACGATCGACGAAAAATGCGCGTCGTTCTGCGTTGTGCGCAGCGGCAAAAATGCCAGCGGACCTTCGCGGCGAAAAATTTGAAACGCCGTAGCGTTATGCGGCAATGCGGTCGCAACGGTGGCGACAAGAGCCGTGTGGCCGTAATCCCATTCGCGCATTTGAAATTGCGCCCACTCGCGCACGCGCGAATTGGCGCCGTCCGCGCCGACTAATAATGTCGCGTGCAAGTTGGCGCCATCTTCTAACTGAATTGCGATGTGTTCTTGTGCGCGCGCGAAATTAGCGACCTTTGCGGCGCTGAAAATCTGCACGTTGTGTTGACGATTGATGCAATGCAACAGCGCGGCTTGCAGCAAATTATTTTCGACGATATGACCGAGCTCGGCGCGATTGACCGTTTCGGCATCGAAATGAATCGCGCCGGTGCCTTCGCCGTCCCACACATACATGTGCTGATACGGCGACAAGCGGCGTGCGGCAATATCGCGCCACGCGCCGAGTTGTTCGAGCCATGTCTGCGACGCGGCGGTCAATGCGCTGACGCGGGAATCGAAACCGTGGATATCATCACTCAGCGTTGGCCATTGCAATGACAGCGCTTGCGCATCGATCAGCGCGATGCGCAGCGACGTTGCGCCGAGTGCGGCGGCCAATGCGGAACCGGCGAGACCGGCACCGATAATCGCAATATCGAAACGCTGCGCGATCATGAATAATTGCCCAATGCGGCGCCCGGATGAAAACCGGCGGTTTGATCGATGAAGCGATTTTTCAATTCGATATTTAAATCGAGCGCGAGCAGACCGAGATGGCGAATACCGCCGCTAATTGAACCGGGACGCTCGAACAGCGCGGTGATGCGATCTGAAAATAACACCGTTTTCCATTGATCGACCGCCTGGCGTTGCCGATAACGCTGCAACACATTTAATTCGCCGATCGTTTCGCCATTGCGGGCAGCGGTGCAAATAACTTCGGCGAGTCGTTGCATATCGCGCAGCGCGAGATTGAAACCCTGGCCCGCCACCGGATGCAAACTGTGTGCGGCATTGCCGATTAAAACAATTTGCCGGCGTATCTGCTCTTCCGCCGCGACGAATTTCAAATCGTAGCAATGCCGTTCGCCGATGCGCGTGAATTGTCCCTGCCGATTGCCGAACCGCTGCTGCAACGTATTTAAAAACACACCGTCCGCTGCAGCGAGCAAACGTTGCGCGCGCTCGGCGCTCATCGTCCATACCAATGCCATGCGCAGTTGATTGCTGGCACTGCTGTCATTCAGCGGCCCCGAAGTCGTGAGAGGCAACAGCGCCATCGGTCCCCAATCGGTGAAACGTTCGTACGCGCAACCATCGTTAAGTTTTGAACAACAAATAGTGGCGACAACGGCTTGACGCTGATAATCACGCTCGCGAATGCCGATATTCAATTTGCCGCGCAACGTAGAATTTGCGCCATCCGCGATGGCAAGCAAGTTGGTAGTGAATTGCCGTTGTTCGCCGCTATGTTCAATGGTGACTTGCGCGCAATGAATTCCGGGCTGGCAATCGATCACCGTTGCCGACGATAACAATTCGATTACTCTGTGCCTGCGCAATTCGTTGGCGAGCACATTGCCGAGCCATGCATTTTCGACGACGTATCCGAGCGCCGGCCAACCGCGCTCGGCCGCCGTTAAATTCACGCTGCCGAAACGATTGCGTTCGGAGACGTGTATGGTGGTGATCGCAGCAAGATGTTGTTCGAGCGTATGCCACACGCCAAGATTATCGAGAATGCAGCGACTGCCGTAAGAAAGCGCAGTGGCGCGCGCGTCGAAACTGGGGCGATAAAGCGGCTGCGTTGGTGCGCTCGACGGGATCGCAAAACTTTCCGCGATTAGAATTTTCAGTCCGCCGCAACTGAGATGATTGAGCGCAAGCGCGAAGCTGATGCCGACCATGCCGCCGCCGGCGATGATCACATCGTAATGATTGTCGCGCTCACTGCTCAAGCGGCTCGACGTATTCATACGGGACGATTGCGCATCAATTTTTCGATATCGCGCACGCTTTTCGGCACGTCGTCCGTCAATATGTCGCAGCCTTTTTTGGTAACGACGACATCGTCCTCGATGCGGATGCCGATGCCGCGCCATTTGCGCGCGACGCCGCTGTCGTTAGGCGATACATAAATGCCAGGTTCGACGGTCATCACCATATTCGGTTCGAGCACGCGCCAATCGCCGCCGACTTTATAGTCGCCGACATCGTGCACATCCATGCCGAGCCAGTGACCGGCGCGATGCATGTAAAAACGCTTGTACGTTTCGGTTTCGATTAATTCCTTCACGTCGCCTTCGAGCAAGCCGAGATCTTTGAGCCCCTGCGCGATAACGCGCACGGTGGCATCGTGCGCATCGTTCCAATGCGCGCCGGGTTTGATCACGGCGATTGCGGCCGATTGCGCTGCCAACGTGACTTCGTATAACGCCTGCTGTTCTTTGCTGAATTTGCCGCTGGCGGGAAATGTGCGGGTGATATCCGCTGCGTAATGTTCGAGTTCGCAACCGGCATCGATTAACACCAGATCGCCGTCGCGAATTTCCGCATCGTTTTCGCGGTAATGCAGAATGCAGCCATTCGCGCCGGCGCCGACAATCGATCCGTACGCCGGCGAGCGCGAACCGCTGCGGCCGAATTCATGCAGAATTTCCGCTTCGAGTTGATATTCGTACATGCCGGGTTTGCAGAACGTCATTGCGCGGCAGTGCGCGCGCGCGGAAATTTGCCCGGCTTCGCGCATTACGCGCAATTCGCCCGCGCTTTTGAACAAACGCAGATCGTGCAGCAGATGATCGAGATCGAGAAATTCGCCGGGAGGATGCGCGCCGGCGCGCACTTTCGAACGAATCACGTTGATCCATTGCATCACGCGGCGATCGAAGTCGGCGTTGCGACCCATCGCGTAATACACGCGTTCACGGCCTTCGATCAACCCCGGCAGAATATCATCCATATCGCTGATCGGAAAAGCGTCGTCGGCGCCGTAACGCGCGCACACGCCTTCGGGGCCGGCGCGATAGCCGTTCCATAATTCCATCGTCGGATCGCGTTCGCGGCAGAACACGACCACTTCGCCGTGTTCGCGCCCGGGCAACAATACAAGCACGGCATCGGGTTCGGGGAAGCCGGTGAGATAATAAAAATCGCTGTCCTGCCGAAACGGAAACTCGACATCGCGGTTGCGAATTTTTTCGCGCGCGGCCGGCACAATGGCGATGCTGTCGGGTTCCATCTGCGCCATTAAATGGCGGCGGCGACGGGCGAATTCTTGATTGCTGATTTTTGCGGTCATGGTTTTTAATTCAAACTGTAAATTCAATGGATGAAAATAACTTCTGTAGCAAGCCGGTCGACCTGGTTGTTTGCAGCGACCGTAAGCGGCATGGATGCCGCGGCCGAGCCTACATGGACGTACTTGCCGGCGTGTCGTCGCAAATAACCAGGTCGAGCGGCGGGTCGCTGGCACGACACTACATTCGCCAGCTTAACAAATAGCGTGTTCAGTGCAATTTGTTGCGTTTGAATAAATCGGCCGGCGATGCCGCGCTCGATTTATTGTCAGGAGCACTGCGCTTGACGGCGGTCGCGTCACTGTTGTGATTCCAGAAAATTTCCACCGCCATTAAACGCACATATTCGCAAATCGAAAAAAAATCGCTTTCGCTACTGTCGAGTGCGGCGTCTTCATCATTGGCGCCGACCTGCGCGATGGCGGAAAGATCGCGCAGCGCTTCGGCGAGTTCTTCATCGATTTTGAGCGCACCGCCCGCCAAACCGAAACCGGTAAGAAAGCCCTGGCACCACTGGCCGAGATTTTCGACGCGTTCGCATAGCGAATCGTCGTCTTCGGGCAGTAATAATTGAAATTCAAGTTCGCCGCTTTGCAGCGATGTCAGCGTGTGGCGATATAAATCGTAGAGGCGATCGCCTGCGACTTCATCGGGGCTCTGGCTCAAATCGGCTTGTTCATTTGCCGTGCGCAACCATTCGCCGCGCGAAAAACGTTTACCGGTGGCGAGTTGGCCAACCAGAAAGCCATGCAGCTCCGCCGGGCCCAGCAGTGCGCCGAAATTTTGCAGCAAATCGCCGAGCTGTAAGAAATCGAGAGAGTTGGAATTTTCCATTGCAATACTGATCGCGGCGCGCCTGTCGGTGAACGCGGACATGGTAGCGCCGTTTTTCTAAAAACGCGACGCAGCGGGATAACGGAACAGCAAGATTACAAAAATCTTGCACAATGTTTGACAGGTTGTTGAAATCGCGCCGCTTTTGTCGCGTTGACCCGATTTCAACCGACAACTATAGTAGAAACAATTTGCAGCGCTGGTCCGAATCTCATGGAATCGCAACAATTCAAACTATTAGAGCGCAAGATCGGCGACCTTATACATCTGTGCGAGCAGCTGGATCGCGAAAATCGGCTGCTGAAAACCGCAGCCAACGGCTGGCAACAGGAGCGCGAACAGTTGATTCAAAAAACCGAGGTCGCGCGCAGCAAGGTGGAAGCAATGATCATTCGTCTTAAAACGCTGGAACAACAGACATGAGCGCGCAGACAGTGACGGTTAAAATTCTCGATAAGGATTATCAGGTCGCGTGTCCGCCCGAACAGGAGCGCGCGCTGATCGAAGCGGCGCGTCATCTCGACAAACAGATGCGCACGGTGCGCGATTCGGGCAAGGTGATAGGGTTGGAGCGCATTGCGGTAATGGTCGCGCTCAACACCACACATGAGTTGCTGAACAAAGATGTCCAGACCGACGAGAGCTCCGGCGCGGGACTTGAACAGATGAAAAAACTCAGCGAACGCATCGATGATGCACTGCAACGTTTTCGGCAAATGGAAATCGGCTGAGTAGCAGAGCTATAATCGCTATCCCTGAGGTATACGCCAGGCGGTCAAGACCCCTGAGCCGATGTAGTAAAAAACGGGGGTTTCTCGTTGGTGTTGGTGTGCATGTCCGCCCGACGGAAAGCCTGAAGCATCACAGAAACCGCCACCTTGAACCGCTGGGTTCAAGGGCCAAGCCGCCAGCGGTATCTCGGGGCTCTTCAAATTTCTACCGCATCGTTCGCCACTTTAGCGTCAACTCCCGCATTCGATAAACGCCAGCTGCGCCAGACCTTGCGCGCGCACCGACGACGCTTGCCGCAATGGGCACGGCAGCGCGCGGCGCGGCGCATGGCCGCCATTGTCAGGCGTCAGCGCTGGTATCAGCAAGCACGCACGCTGGCTCTGTATTTCGCCAACGATGGCGAGATCGATCCGCTGCCATTGCTAAAACGCGCGCGCGCTGCAGGCAAACGTATTTTTTTGCCGCGGCTGCGTGGCAGGCGACTCGAGTTCGTTGCGCAAGGAATGGGCGCGCCGTTGCGGCGCAATCGGTTAGATATTTTGGAGCCGATCGGATCAGCCATCGCGCTGCGAAAACTGGACGTGGTGTGCATGCCGCTGGTGGGATTCGATCGCGGTGGTCGCAGGTTGGGAATGGGTGGAGGATTTTACGATCGGACTTTTGCCGGCAAGGTCGCGGCAAATGCGTTAAAGATGCGACGCCCTCTGCTGATCGGGCTCGCCTATGCGTTTCAGCAGGCGGTGCAGTTACCGCGCGAGCGCTGGGACGTACCGCTGGCTGGTGTTGTCACCGAGCGCGCGTGGATTCGAGCGAATCGTTAACCCAGCATCACATTGAGCGTCGCGGTCAGCAGTGTGCCGAGCGTGAACAACAATACGGTAACGGTAACGGTATCTGGCTTGGCGGATTTGATGATGTACATGGCGGGCAACCTCAAAACGTATATCGACTGCAGGGCGCCGTTCGAACTGCTCGGCGACTAGTGAAAGGTATGTGAGGAGATTAGTTGGCGCCGGTAACCCTCGCCAGGCAGTTTTCATCTATCGGCGAGTAACTTTTAAATTCTGCGATCGAGCCACATCGGACAGTGCTACCGCGATCACAAAAGCGGCGTCGCCGGCCTATACGCGCCGGCCAAGAAACAGCTTGTAAGCGGGGTTGTCGGTCTCGCTTTGATACGGATAACCGATACCGTGCAGAAATTGCTGCAGCGCTTTGTGCTCCGAGTCCGGCACCTGCATGCCGACCAACACGCGGCCGTAGGCGGCACCGTGATTGCGGTAATGGAACATGGAAATATTCCAGCGCGCGCCGAGCTGCGTGAGAAAGTTGAGCAGCGCGCCGGGCCGCTCCGGAAATTCGAAGCGGTACAATACTTCGTCATCGACGCACGCCGGCGCGTGCCCGCCGACCATATGGCGGATATGCAATTTCGCCATCTCGTTCTCGGTGAGATCGAGCACGGCATAATGCTTCGATTCCAAATCGGCGACCAACTCCTTGCGATCGCCGCCGCCCGCCGCCACTTGTACGCCGACGAAGATCTGCGCCGATTGCCGATCGGCAAAACGGTAATTGAATTCGGTGATATTGCGTTTGCCGAGCGCGCTGCAAAACGTTTTGAAACTGCCCGGTTGTTCCGGAATCGTCACCGTGAGAATCACTTCGCGCTGCTCGCCAATTTCGGTGCGCTCCGAAATATAACGCAGCCGATCGAAATTGGTGTTCGCACCGCTGTCGATCGCCAGCAATGTTTGGTTTTTGACGTTGTACGTCTCGATATATTTTTTCAGGCCGGCCAGCGCGAGCGCACCAGCGGGTTCCGCGATCGAACGCGTGTCGTCGAAAATATCCTTGATCGCCGCGCAGATTTCATCTGTGCTGACGGTGATCACACCATCGAGAGTCTTGCGCAAAATCTTGAATGTCTCTTTGCCGATGCGCGCCACTGCAGCTCCATCGGCGAACAGCCCGACATGGGGCAGTGTGACGCGTTTGCCGGCATCCATCGCGGCTTTCAGGCACGCGGCATCATCGGCTTCGACAGCAATCACCTTTATATCGGGCCGCACGTATTTCACATAGGCGGCCACGCCTGCGCATAAACCACCGCCACCGACCGGAACAAAAATCGCATCGAGCGCACCTGTGTGCTGCCGCAGAATTTCCATGCCCACCGTGCCCTGACCCGCGATGACATCCGGGTCATCGAATGGATGCACGTAGGTGAGTTGCTTTTCCTCAACCAATTGTTGCGCGTGCTGCGAGGCTTCGTCGTAAGTGTCGCCGTGCAGAACAACTTTGGCGCCGCGCGAACGCACCGCGTCGATTTTGATATGCGGTGTAGTTTTCGGCATCACAATAGTCGCTTTGATGCCGAGTTTGGCCGCCGCTAGCGCCAACCCCTGTGCGTGATTGCCGGCCGAGGCGCAGATCACGCCGCGCGCGAGTTGCTCCGGGGTCAATTGCGCGACTTTGTTGTAGGCGCCGCGCAATTTAAACGAAAACACCGGCTGCAAATCTTCGCGCTTGAGCAAAATGCGGTTGTCGAAGCGCTTCGATAGTTGGCGCACTTCATCGATCGGTGTTTCGATCGCGACATCGTAAACGCGGGCGCAGAGAATTTTTTTCACGTATTCGTGCAGCATGATTGACCGGGCTGATTCCATGAAGGCGCTTATTAAGCGTGCCAGTGTAAACGAGAGCGGCGTTGCAATCCTATTGACCGACACAAATACATTGATTGACACAAAGTACCGCTGACCGGCAACAAATTACCGGTATGAAGTTTTGTTGCTGGTACAGACAGCCTTGACGCGGCTGCATCCTCTATAATCGGCCTTCGTTTTTTTGGAGCGCGCTTAATGAACGAGAAAGAAATGAATCAGGGCGCATTAAAGCAAGCCGTCGCTCGCGCCGCCGTCGAATATGTGCAGACGCGCTTGCATGACGATAGCGTGATCGGCATCGGCACCGGTTCCACTGCCAATTATTTCATCGATTATCTGGCACCGTTGCGCCAGCGCTTCGCCGGCGCAGTAGCAAGCTCTGAAGCTTCGGCGCAACGATTGCGGCAGCACGGCATTGCAGTGCTCGATCTGAATACGACCGGCACTTTCGATATTTATGTCGACGGCGCCGACGAGGCGAATCACCGGCTGGAGCTGATCAAAGGCGGCGGCGCCGCGTTAACGCGCGAGAAAATCGTCGCTGCTTGCGCGCGCGAGTTTGTCTGCATCGCCGATGCGAGCAAATATGTCGAGCGTCTCGGCACTTTTCCGCTGCCGGTTGAAGTGATTCCAATGGCGCGCAGCTATGTCGCACGCGAGCTGGTCAAGCTCGGCGGCGATCCGGTCTATCGCGAAGGCGTCGTCACCGATAATGGCAACGTCATTCTCGATGTATACAACTTTATAATCGATGCGCCGCGCGATATCGAAACGCGCATCAATCAGATCACCGGCGTCGTCACCAATGGCTTGTTCGCGTTGCGTCCCGCCGATGTGCTGTTGCTCGGCGCGCCCGCGGGCGTGCAAACGCTGCGGCGCCCGGCGTGACCTGCGCATCGGGGTATCCGCTGCTATAGTTGGTGAAGCTTTTAAAGGGTAAAGCTCGCCAGTGCATTGCCGATACGATATCTGCGGCCACATCAACGGACTGCGGTAGACGCTTCGAATAACGCCTCTTTGCCGTAAGGATCAGCTATGAATAATTTGAGTGTCGGTCAGCGCCTGGCCATTCTGGTGGCGCTGCCGTTAGCGGTGATTCTGCTCGTGGTGATTTCATCGCTGAGTTCGTTCGCCAAAATCAACGCCGGGGTCGGTCATATTTACGATGACCGCGTCGTACCGCTCACACTGCTGAAAAAGGTCAACGACGCCTACGCCATCGATATGGTCACGGCAATCAATAAAGCTACCATCGGCATGATGACACCGGCGGAAGCCTACCGTTTGATTAGCAGTGCTGAAAAGCAAGCGAAAGACAATTGGGCGGCTTATCAAAAAGCGGATATGACGGAGCAGGAGCGCAAGCTGGTGCAGGAAATTGGGGCGCACACCGATAAAGCGTTGCGCCGCGCCAATTCCGCCGCCGATCTGCTGGGGCCCATGGGAGAGTCGATGGCGCTCACTGATAAAGGCGATCCGGTAATCATGGAATACAACGGCGACTTTTACGAATACATCGACCCGATTACATCGCGTCTGCAAACGCTGATCGATCTGCAGCTCGATGTCGCCCAGCAGGAGCGCGCGAGCGCGCAACATATTTACGATACCGCGTTCACTGCATTCATCGGCATCGCTGTGGTCGCGGTTGCGCTGATGGTTTTGTTCGGTAGCTGGGTCGCGCGCAGTATTTCGCGGCCGCTGAATCAATTGCGCAGTGCGATCGAAACCACCGAACGCAACCGCGATCTCACCGTGCATGTCGACATTGCACAGAACGATGAAATCGGCAGTGTGGCGCATGCATTCCAGGCAATGATCAATCGCTTCCGAGAAATTCTCAGCGATGTACGTGACACCAGCGCGCATTTGCAGCAGAGCGCGCAGCAACTGGCGGATAATACTGAGCAGACACGCGAAGGCGCGTCGATGCAAATGCGCGAAACTGATCAGGTAGCGACCGCGACCACCGAGATGACGCACGCGATCGAAGAAGTCAGCCGCAACGCGCATCAAGCGGCGGATGCGGCGAATAACGCGAACCGCGAAACGGAGAGCGGCAATAAAGTACTCGACGAAGCGCTGGCATCGATACACAGTCTCGCCGCTCGCATCGGTGCCGCCGGCCAGGTGATCAAGCGCGTCGAAACCGATAGCGCGTCGATCGGTTCCGTGCTCGATGTGATTCGCGGCATTGCCGAGCAAACCAATTTACTGGCATTAAATGCGGCGATCGAGGCGGCGCGCGCGGGCGAGCAGGGCCGCGGTTTTGCCGTGGTCGCCGACGAAGTGCGCTCGCTGGCGCAGCGTACGCAGGAATCGACGCAGGAAATTCAAGGCATGATTGAACGGCTACAGGCCGGTGCGCGCGAAGCGGTGCGCTCGATGGCCGATGGCAGCGACGAAATGCAACGCACGATGGCGCAGGCAGCGCGCGCGGGCGAATCGCTGGCAGCGATCAAACAAGCAGTGGCGATGATCAACGACATGAATACGCAAATCGCGAGCGCAACCGAAGAGCAGATGGCGGTGTCGCAGGAAATCTCGCGCAACGTCGTCAATATTTCCGATGTCGCGAAAAGCTCGGCGCGCTCGGTGCAGGAAGTCGATAAAACCAGCCGCGAATTGAACAATGCGGCTACTCGCTTAGCTGGTTTGGTCAACGAGTTCCGTACACATTAATTATTGCCATCGCGGGTTTTAAAAAAAGCGGGCTCAAGCCCGCTTTTTTATTTCGTGCGAATTTATTGTTGCGCGAGTTAAACGACGCGCGTTGCCACCCGCAATAGATCGTCGGGCTGCTTGTCGCCGAGCGTTGCAATCAAGTTATCGCCGCTCAGCAACGGGCCGACCCCGGCCGGCGTGCCGGTCGATATCACATCGCCCGCCTGCAGTGAAAAAGTGCGGCTGATCTCCGCTATCAATTCATAAATTGGAAATAACATTTGCTGTGTATTGCCATTTTGCTGCAGTTTGTCGTTGCGCCATAGCTGTAGCGTTAGATTTTGTAGATCGAGGCTCGCGGCGTCGATAAAGCCAGAAAGCGGATACGCGCCATCGAACGCTTTGGCGCGCTCCCACGGCTGTCCTTCTTTTTTTAATTTATCTTGTACATCGCGCAAGGTTAAATCGAGTGCGATACCGATACCGGCAACTCCTGCTCGCGCTTGTTCTGTATTTGCATTTATCAGCTCAGCGCCGATCAGCAGTGCCAGTTCGGTTTCGTGATGCACGCTGCCGCGATCGGTTGGAATGCGCAATGGCTGCGATAAATCGACCGCGGCGCTGGCGGGTTTCATAAAAAGAATCGGTGTGCTTGGAATTGGGTTATTCAATTCAGCAGCGTGTGCGGCATAGTTGCGGCCGACGCAGATGATCTTGCCAAGCGAATGTGCAAAGTTTTTACCGTTTAATTGTAGAGTGAATATAGCCATCGTTTAATTCATCTCCATTGAAAATTTTAAGCAGCATTGTGGATAGAAAGCACCTTCGTAGCAGGGCATGAGGCGGTGGAAGGGGGTCTTTTTTTCGGGACTACTGTGGCGAGCATTCTGAAAGCACGGTGTGGTCGGCCTAGGTGGGCTCGACGACTTCTCCGATGACGAATAGCACCCAAGCTTCGTCAAGATCACCTTCTCGTCCCGAAAAAAAGACCCCCTTCCACCGCCAACCCGCTGGCAGAATGGTGCCACTAGCTTTCAAAATCAAACCTAACCCGCAGCGAGAGCGGTGCCACTAGCTTCAAATTCAAAATCCTTTTTGCGGTTACTACGACCACTCATAATTAATCAATTCGCCGATAGCTACGCCGTTCGCGCCGAAATTCTGCTCACAGATTTGCGCACTGCCATTGTTATCGATCAGCAGTGCCGTCGATGCACGTGTCCCATAAATAGGTGACGCAATAAAACGCATCGAATAAATGCGTTCAAGATCGAGCCCGACCCCGGTATCGGGCAAGGCGCTATCGGGTGGTTGCTGCGTATCCGCTAAAATCCGCAATAGCGCGGAGGGCGATGGTTCTTGTTCGAGCAATTGTTGCAGCTCCGCCTTGCTGCCGGTCACTTTCGGCCACGGCGTATCGAGACTATCGTTCGATAAACCGTAAATGCCGCGGCCGAGTGCGCGCGGTGAATCGCCGCGATTGGAACAGTAATAAATCGATTCGCCATCGCCTATCAGCAGATTGAAACCGGCGTACTGCTCGCCGTTGCTGTACGCCCAGCGCGCGTAGTCGGCCGCAGATTGGGCGCCGAGCAGAAAATCGCGCGTCAATTCACCGCGCGAACGCTGCTGGACATTGCGCTGCACGCCTTCGCGCAGATTAGTGATCGCCGCGAAACGATGATCGCGCGTGATACCGAGCCAGGTACCGCCCGCTTCCATATCCTTGCCGGCGATCAATTGCGGCGCTTCGGGCCACGCCTGCAATGATCTGGTGGGGCGGGCGTAAAATTCATCGCGATTGGCCGCGAGCACGAACGGATAGCGCGGATGGCTGTCGATAGCGAAAACAATTAAACACATAGACTCGCCGTTTTCATTTACGCGTTTTCATTTGGAAACCTGGCGGCGATAATAGCGGCTTTCCGCGCGCGTGGCACAGCGCGATTTTTCAGCAATTGAGGCGCAAATGCTGCAGCACCCGAATATCGATCCCGTCGCATTTCGCATCGGCCCGGTCACGCTCGGCAGTCATTCGCTTGGACCGTTGTCCGTGCACTGGTACGGGCTTGCGTATCTGGCTGCGTTTGTCGCCGCCTGGTGGTTGGCGACGCGGCGCGCGCAAAGGCTCGATTCACCGGTGACAGTGCAACAGGTGGAAGACGTGATTTTCTACGGCGCGCTCGGTGTCATTCTCGGCGGCCGTTTCGGCTACGTACTTTTTTATAATTTCGATAAATTCGTGCGCGATCCGCTGTGGCTGTTTCGCGTATGGGAAGGCGGCATGTCGTTTCACGGCGGCGCGCTCGGCGTGATCGTGGCGATGGCGATATACGCGCGCGCGCATGCTATCTCGTTGCCAAAATTATGGGATTTCGTCGCGCCGATGGTCCCGCTCGGATTATTGCTCGGCCGCCTCGCCAATTTTTTAAATCAGGAATTGTGGGGCCGACCGACCGATGTTGCGTGGGGCATGGTGTTTCCGCTCACCGATCCGCAGAAACTCGTGCGCCACCCCTCGCAATTGTACGAAGCGTTTCTCGAAGGCATCGTCCTATTTGCGATTTTGTGGATTTACTCGAGCAAACCGCGGCCCGCGTATTCGGTTGGCGCATTATTTTTATTTTTTTACGGCGTGTTTCGTTTTATCGTCGAGTTTTTTCGCGAGCCCGACGAGCAAATCGGTTTTGCTGCATTCGGCTGGATGAGTCGCGGCCAGGAATTGTGCATACCGATGATTATCATCGGTGTCGTCTTATTTATTTATGCTTATCGTCGCCGCGCGATCAACGGTTCGAGTATTAATTATTCATGAAAACTTATCTCGATTTGATGCGCGATATTCTCGATAACGGCACCAATAAGGGCGATCGCACCGGCGTCGGCACGCGCTCGGTATTCGGACGGCAAATGCGTTTCAATTTGAACGCGGGGTTTCCGCTGCTGACGACAAAAAAAATTCACACGCGCAGCGTAATTATCGAGCTGTTGTGGTTTTTGCAAGGCAGCTGCGATAACAATTGGCTGCGCGAGCGCGGCGTAACGATCTGGGATGAATGGGCGCTCGACAACGGCAATCTCGGCCCGGTCTACGGTAAACAATGGCGCAGCTGGCAGTGTCCCGACGGCCGCACGATCGATCAGATCAGCGAAGTGATCGATATGATCAAGCGCAAACCGGATTCGCGGCGCCTGCTCGTCAATGCATGGAATCCCGCCGATCTGCCCGACGAGCGCTTGAGTCCGCACGATAACGTGCGCAACGGCAAGGCTGCGCTGCCGCCGTGTCATACCTTGTTCCAATTTTACGTCGCGAATAAAAAATTATCCTGTCAGCTGTATCAGCGCAGCGCTGATTTTTTTCTCGGCGTGCCGTTCAATATCGCCAGTTACGCGTTGCTGACGCATATCATCGCGCAGCAATGCGAACTCGGTGTCGGCGATTTTGTGCATGTGCTCGGCGATACGCATCTCTACAACAATCATCTCACCGACAAGATCGTGTTCGAACAATTGCGGCGCGAACCGCGGCCGTTGCCAAAATTAAATATTAAACGCAAACCGGCGAGTATTTTCGATTACGAATTCGAAGATTTTGAGTTCGTCGATTACGATCCTTACCCCGCCATCAAGGCGCC
>DASXYH010000206.1:0-13199 GCA_036502545.1 Spongiibacteraceae bacterium | reverse complement strand
GAACGCACATCGAGAATCACCGGTGTTTCGCCATTTTGCAGCAGGCGATCGAGTTCGTCGACCGAAATACGCGCCATGCGCAGCGATTTAATAAAACGCTGACGCTGCCACCAGCGCGTCGCAATGAATATCGCGAATGCGGCGGCGATCAGAAATCCGCCCCACTTACCGAGTTCGGTGAGCACGTTCAACAGATCGTCGATGGTGGTGCTGAACAGAGAGCCCAAAAATATTGCCAGGCCAGCCCATAACGCCGCGCCGATGCCGTCAAAAAATAAAAATGTGCCGCGCCGCGTGCCGATCGTGCCTGCCAGCGCACTGGCCACCGACGCAAATCCCGGAATGAATTTCGCGATCAATAATGAGGACGGTCCCCAGCGCGTATAAATCGATTCGGTCTGATTGACGCAGGAATCCGGCGACAGCGAAATACGGCACAGCGTCGTCAGGATTTTGCGACCGTAGTGACTGCCGGCGTAATACCAAACGAAGTCGGAAATTACGGCGGCGCCGACCGCGGTTGCCAATAATGCAGGTGCGGAGTAATCGCCGCTGTCCAGCAGCGCGCCGGTGAGTATCAGCGCGGGATAAGCCGGTATCGGCGCGCCGAGTTGCTCGATCAGCACGTTTAAAAAAACGACGAGCAAGCCGTATTGTTCGATTAAATGTAGAAGATGCGTCATCGCCGTATCCGCTGGTGTTGCCCGCATAAATTTCCGCGACCACTGGCGGAATTGCAAGAGATTTATTGCTTCGATCTGTTTAAGACGGATTTGCCATGCCAGGTTAATTGTGGAAAAAATTAGAAAGCGTATTTATTGCCTCAATTATTGACGCTACAGCGCTCTAACGATCATCGGCAAGAAATACAGAGGTTGTTATGACTGTTTCAAAGCTGGGAATTGTTAATTTTATAGTGGCCGCCGCGGTCGCTGTCGGTAGCTCAATCGCGATGGCCGAGCCTGGTCGTCATTGGCACGGCGATATGCGTGAATTCCACATCCACGATTATCCGCATTGGCGTGAAGGCCGCTGGTACCACGGCGGTCACGATGGGCGCCTTGGTTGGTGGTGGATTGCCGGCGACATGTGGTACTTCTATGCGGCCCCGGTGTATCCGTATCCAGATCCGTATTTACCGCCCACAGTTGCTGTCGAGCCCGCGCAGGTTACGGCTGTGCCGCCACCGCCGCAAAATTGGTATTACTGCGATTCGGCGCGTAATTATTATCCCTATGTTTCCAACTGTCCCGAAGGCTGGCGCGCTGTGCCCGCACAACCGAGCAATCCGCCGCGTTAATTTTTTAGCAGATGAATGAATGCGGTCTTGGAGTAAATCAGTATGCGCAAAATCAATTTCTTGATAGTGAGTATCACGGCGCTGGCGGGCTGTGCAGTTACCGTTCCGACTGGACCAAGCGTCGCGGTAATGCCGGCAGCTGGAAAGCCGTTTGAAGTATTTCAAAATGACAACGCGGTATGCATGCAATACGCGCGTGAACAAATAGGCGTAGATCCACAGCGCGCGGGACAATCGGAAATAGCCGCCGGCGCGGCGACAGGGGCCGTACTCGGTGCGGCGGCGGGCGCCGCTCTGGGCGACAGTTCACGCGCTGCCGGCGCTGGCGCTGGCGCGGGATTATTGATGGGAACTGCAATAGGTGCCGGCAATGCCGATCGCTCTTCGAGCGCACTGCAGCGCCGCTACGATATTGCCTATCAGCAATGTATGTACGCAAAAGGCAATCAATTACCGCAGCCAGATTACTCGCACTACCGCGAGATGATCTATCCAACCTATTCTCCTTCTCCGCCGCGTATTAGCTATCCGCCTCCACTTCCACCACCTCCACCACCGCCGAGATAGCGATCATCGCAGCCAGTGCGTTCGTCGATGCACAGACCCTACAAATGCATTTGAGATAATAACTGAGAGCAGCATTCGGAGAGATATTATGATGAAAAACAGAAGTTCGATCATTTTCAGCGTAATCGTCGCCACTGCAGGTTTACTGATGCCTATGGTTGCTCAGGCGGCACCTGCTGCCGAACGCCAATTCATCGATGGCACGGTGATGGCCAGCCAAATCAAAAATAAATTGACCGCGGAAGGTTTTGCGGACATTACGCAAATTAATGTCGAGGCCGACGACGCCGGCGTCGTAAGATTAAAAGGTATTGCCGCCAGCGATGCGGAAGCTGCGCGTGCCGTTGCAATCGCAAAAGAAATGGATGGTGTCGTGGCAGTGCAGAGTGAGATTGCAGTAAAACGAATTCAATAATAGTAAAGATACCTTGCCTTTAGATCGTTTCAGCGGCGCCCGATATAAAAATCCTTGTTTGTCGGGGATCAGGCGCGCACTATGCAGAACGGCTAAGCGTATATCGCTCAGCCTTGTGAGGTTATGCATGAGTATGCGAACTATTGATCTGACGGTGGCGGAATGGCGATCGCTCAATCAATTGCCGATGACATCGGGGTGCAGTGAGATACCGAGCGATCATCGGGTGAAGCTCATCAGACTCGGTGTAGCTGCTGAAAAGGCGGGCAAGCTCGTGGCTACATTCGAAGGCAGGCTGATGCTGCGTCAATACAAGACTGGAAAATAACGTTTCGTCAGTTCCACGCTGCAATGATTCTGTTGCAGCAGTTCTAAGGTTGCGGCTTGGCCAGCTTTATGTGACGGGAAGGAGTCCATACCTGACCGCTGACTCCGTTGGGAATTTGCTGAATCTTGCCGCCCAGCTTCAAAAAGGCTGCAGTTTGGGCGTCGATCGAGCGCTGTGCATCGGTGTGTGAAGATTGCGAAATCTTAGATACGAGCTTATTTCGGCTGTTAGTCATGTTGTCCCTCCGTCAGCGAGGCCATAGTGTACGAGATTTGGCGGTTCGACGCCTTAAGTAATTTGACAGATCGCAATATAGGCGTATGCTGAGCAGGCTTATAAATAGCGCAAGTTATTGCATCGCGTTCCGAAGCGTCAGTCGTTGTACTCTCTCGCTCCGCTCCTCCTCAGTAGCTCACTCCATTTCTAAGCCTATCCGGAAGCTCGGATTGCAAGCTTTATTTATCTCATTTTCTTAATTTCGTAGGTTCAAATTTTATGGCAAATCTCAGCACTGGCACGGTCAAATGGTTTAATGAATCCAAAGGCTTCGGCTTTATTTCTCCAACAAGCGGTCCAGACGTATTCGTACATTACAGCTCTATTGTCAGCGGCGGTTTTAAAACGCTGGCAGAAGGACAACAAGTCCAATTCAATATCACCCAGGGCAAGAAAGGCCCTCAAGCGGAAAACGTTTCCGTTCTGTGATATGCGCGGTGCCGCAGCAATTATGCGCGGCACCTATTTACGATACTAGGTTGTAAACGATACTCGTCGATCGCCTTCAGTTTTTCGTAAGCTCCATCAGAATATCGGCGTACCACGCGCAATTAAGACCAAGTGCCTCATCCAGGGTCGCGTCGCGAGCATCCACATCGAATTTGGCCGAATGCACGCCGAGCAACATCCACGGCAGTCGCGAAGTCTCCTTATTGAGTTCCTTGCAACGCATCACCACAGGCGCACCGCTCGAGCCGCGATGCATGCGCGCATCCGTCAAAAAGTACCCTTTGCCTTGAAAACGCAGCCCAAATGCCGATGCGCTAACGGCCTGCCGTACCACGGGCATATGGTGCAGAGCATCATGAAATCCCAGCGGAAAACCGACTATCAGCAGTGAAGTGCCGATCTCGACATTGTTCGCCATGTGATTGAGATGATGCGGCGTAAAAAAACAATAATTAAGTGTTGGCGGCAGCGCGGCCCGTTCCAGCTCAATTACAGCGACATCGATTTCGCCGCCGGTATCCGCGCCCTGGCGCCAGATACTTTTGCCGTTCTTGTACAGCGGTACGCCGAAGCCGATCGATGCTGCCAAATTGTTTACATCGGTATGCAATTCGATTTGAATCCGGTCCGGATAATGTTTGGTGGGCTCATCGACCATCACATGGCGACTGGTGACCAAAAACAGACGCTTGCCCCGAGCGAAAAAAAATCCGCTCGCGCCGGTTAAAATCGAAGCGCCATCGAAGGTAGTCAGACGTGCGGCGGTTAATAACAGTGAGTCGATCATAAGGCACTCCCGATTAGCAACATTGCTTGCATGATCAGTTGCGCTGACCTGAGTGGAATTTACCATTTTTGTTCGAGTTACCGATATAAATTATTCGGCGGATTTGGCGCATCCGTGGAGCGATAGGAATTTTTCAGGGTGCATTAGGCGAGAGACGGAATTATATGAGATCGATTATTGGCGTTTATCGATTTTATTTTTATAGACTGCGCGAACTTGATTTTATTTGAGCGTAAATTTTTTGATTGGTATTTGCTGCTCCGCGCTAAATTCCCCACGTTATTTTGGCGTACACCCCGCGCTGAATTTCGCCGCGCGCTGCGGGCGCTGTAGGCGTTGCGGGTGCACCGAATTCGACGTGATGATCGTGTAATAGATTTTGTCCCACCAGTGACACTTCAACTTTTTTGCTCAAGCGCTTGGCCAGCCGCATATCCATTTCGCCGTACGCGGAAATACCATCGCCGTTGTTCGCCATATGGCGAACCGCCGACAAATACCGCAACTGAATGTCGAATTGAATATCCGCCGGCAAATCCAGCAGTGAGCGCAGCCCCAGTTGGTGGCGCGGTGTTGCGCCTGCTATCAACGCATCGTGATTAATATCGAGACCGCTCGGGTCGAGCTGCATATCCAAATAAGAATAATTAGTCAGCAGGTGCCACACAGGAAAAGGTACATACGTTATTTGTGCTTCGACGCCTTGAGTCGTGCCGCTGGTCTTATTTTCGTCGACGACTGGAATGATGTTAAATCCACTGACTGCATCGCGATAGGGCGTACCAAATTCCAGCGACACCAGCCCGCTGTAATGATTGTGAAATGCCGCTAAATCCAGCGCAACATCGTCGCGAGCCTGCCAGCGGTAGCCGATTTCATAAGCCTCCAATACCTCTGCATCGAAATGCTTGTTGCCTTCCCATCGATATAGCGGATTAACGGTGGGATCGGTGACGTCGATGGCAATATCGCGTTCAAGCCGCGTCGGCACGCGCACCGCCCGTGATACTGCGGTCCATAGCGTTTGGGTCGCTGCAAAATCCCACGCCAGGCGCGCACTCGGCTGCGTTTCGTAACCGCTGAAATCGTTGTGCTCGAATTTGCTTCCCAGCGTGAGATGCAGCGAATCGGCCAGTGCGATTTGATCCTGCACAAACAAACCGAACAATTGATCGCGCGAAAAATCGGGATTGACATTGAAAATAACTTTACCGATGTTGCGATTTTCCGTCAGGTGGTAATTCACGCCCCAGATAAATTGTTGCTGCGCGGTTAAATCGAATTGATGCTGAAAATCCAGATCGACAGTGTTCAGATCGTCGAGGTAACTCGGATTATTGCGATGCGTATTATCGTAATAAGCGCGCAAAACAAAATTCGATGAATCGTCGATCTGATGCCGCCAGCGGCCGAGTACATTGCCGCCGCTGACGTCGATATCCAGCGCGCCGGTGGGACCCGGTCGACCGTTAATGTTAACCGAAGGTGTCAGCTCACCAATGGTGCCGCGATATAAATCGCCTTGCACCGTCACACTGTCAGAGCCGGTGATATCCCAATCGGTGCGCGCTCCCGCGTGCCCCAAACGCCAATCATCGGCACTTGTCGCGGTGGCGTTTAACGTGTCGTCGCGGTCGAGATATTTGCCGAATATCCGGTAGCTCGCGCCATTTTCGGCAGTGCCGCCGTAGCGCGCCGCGGCAGTGACTTTATCCTCGGTGCCGAGCGCCGTTTCGACATAGAGGCCCTGCGTATCTTGCGCTTTTTTCGTCGTGATATTGATGACGCCGTTGACCGCATTCGAACCCCACAGCGCGGCGCCGGGGCCGCGAATAACTTCGATGCGATCGATATCTTCCAGCAGATAATCCTGCACGTCCCAAAACACGCCGGAAAATAACGGCGTATAAACGCTTCGCGTATCCGACAGCACCAATAATTTTTCCGAATTGACGCTGCTGAAGCCGCGCGCACTGACGGCCCATTGGTTTGAGCTTTGGCGCGCGACATTGATGCCCGGTACGAAACGCAGCGCCTCCGGAATGCTGGTGGCGCCGGAGCGGTGAATATCTTCGTTAGTGACCACCGTGATCGCCGCTGCTGCGGAGCGCAGGTTTTGCGCACTCTTCGAGACCGACGTTACCTCCATGTTGGAAAGTTGCTCCAAGCTGAGATTGGCCAGCGCGCTCGCAGAGCTCAGCTCGCTGTTGGCGTGCGCCGATGTGCTGTGAGCGAGCGAAACAGCGAGCGATAAAATCAGATAAGAGTTGATGGAGGTGTTCGATTGGATTAAGCGCCTCGCCGCGATAATACGAGCGCGGGGCACGTGATCATCGTTTCGTAACGCAATAGTCGCTCGCCGCTTCATGGTCACTCCCGCTGTTTTTGAAATCCCGATCCGTGCAACAAACGTGAAGAGATGCGCTTCAGCCTTTCAGTCTAGCAACGGTTCTGCGAAATGCGAGCGGACTCGATACTGCGCTATCTTGCGATAGTGCTTGTAGATGACTTATGCCGGCAGGCTGGAAAGTCACCAGATTACCATTGCATTAATTTTGTATCGGCAGGTCGTGCATCATTAAATGGTAGCGAATTTTGCGCTTCTTCGAAGCGCTCCCGCGATGGCAGGCGTTGGACTTTGCAAAATGCGTGCTCTATTCTTTTTCGTGGTATCGACATATCGAGCCTTTATTGCTTTGGCATGCTGCGTGTTGAGCACTTGCACAGGCAATACGACAATGACCCGCGCTATGTGTCGTGCATCAAGTGTCAATCGAGCGCAGCGCTTATGGACAAGCTACGTGGTGGTATTCAAAGACAATATCCGCGCGCTTTTAGGCGTGCGAAGCATCGCTTGTTTCCATGCGTCAGGGTGGCGGTTGCGCGCGCGCAGTTGTTTTTTTAAATGTACTTTCTTTAAATGCGCCTTCGTCAAATACACTGCATTCCTTGCATTCATTCTGTTGGGCGAAAGTGCGTTTAGTTTCGCGCAAGGACAGCCCGCCAATGTTATGGAATACCAGATCAAGGCGGCATTCCTTTACAAATTTTGTTTATATGTGGAGTGGCCGCCCACTGCCTTTTCCGCTGCGGATAGCCCGTTAGTATTCGGTATCGCCGCGCCCGATGATTTTATCGCGGAATTGAACACCGTCCTCAAAAATCACACGATTAACGATCATCCGCTGCAGGTTCGACGCATCGATGGCGGCAGCGATGTCAGTGGTGTGCAGCTGTTATTTGTTGCGCGCTCGCAACAAGCGCTGTTGCCACAGTTACGCGCGCAGGCGCAGGGTCTGCCTTTGCTGCTGATCACCGAATCCGAGCGCGGTCTCAACGATGGCGGCGTCATCAATTTTGCGCTGCAGGATAATCGCGTTCGCTTTGAGGTGGCGCTCGATACCGCGAACCGACAAGGATTGCATCTAAGTGCGCAATTGTTAAAAGTGGCGCGCAATGTTCGCGGCGAGGCGGCGCCATGATGGGTTGGTTTACTCGCGGCTCAATTCGCGGAAAACTATTCGCCGGCGTGCTGCTCACCACGACATCGGCGTTAGTGGTTTCCGGCGTCGTCATGGTGTTGTACGACCTGAGCGATTACAACACGCGACTGCTGCAGGATTTGACGACGCAGAGTCGTCTGCTCGCGCTTGCGAATGCATCGGCTCTGCAATTCGACGATCCCAAGGTGGCGCAGGAAAGTTTAGCGACGCTTGAGGCGCGCCCACAGATTCTTGCAACTGCGCTGTACAACGCGAAAGGCGCGCTATTCGCGACGTATCGCAGCAAGGAAAATCCGGACGAGAGTTTTCCCGCGTTGCCTGAAACCGACAATCAACATGTCGACGGCAGGCAGATAGTTATTTTTCGGCGCATTGTCGATCACAACGAAATTCTCGGCACCATTTACATTAAAGCGCGTTATCAACTTTACGATCGCGCCTGGCAATACGCAGGCATCGTGTTGTCGGTGGCAGCGCTGGCATTGATCGTCTCGATGTTATTTTCGCTGTGGCTGCAAGCGCGCGTTGCGCGTCCGATTCTGCGCATCACCGACCTGGCGCGACAGATCAGCGAGCGACGGGACTATAGTCTGCGCGCCGAAAAAACCACAGATGACGAAATCGGCTACCTGGTCGATGCATTCAACGAATTGCTGGCGCAGGTCGGCCAGCGCAGCGCCGAACTGGAAAGCACGAATCAGCAATTGCAGCAGCATATTACCGAGCGCGATCTCGCTGGCCGCGCCTTGCTGGAAAGCGAACGTCGTTATCGCACGCTGGTAACGGCATTGACTTCGGTCGTCTGGCTCGCCGATGTCGAAGGCAATCTGATCGATGAACAATTGCGTTGGGGCGAGTACACCGGGCAAACGCCCGCTCAGCTGCGATTGTGGGGCTGGCTCGAAGCATTCCACAGCGACGACCGTGAAATGCTGAAAACTGCCTGGGTGCAGGCGCGCGCTTCGATGCAGCCGCTCAAATACGAAGCGCAGCTGTGGCAAGCAGCGACCCAAACCTATCATTATGTAAATATCGGCGCGGTGCCGCTTTACGATGAGGGCGGCAATTTGCGCGAATGGATCGGCACTGCCGACGATGTCGACGAGCGCAGGCGCGCGTTACTGGAAGTGCAGCGTCTCAATGCCGAGCTTGAACAGCGCGTTGGCGAGCGCACCGCGGAACTCGAGCGCGCTAATAAAGAATTGGAAGCTTTCAGCTACTCGGTATCGCACGATTTGCGTACGCCGCTGCGTGCGATCGATGGCTTCAGTCAGGCGTTGTTGGAAGATTATGCCAATCAATTGGACGCCACCGGCAGCGATTATTTGACGCGCGTTCGCGCCGCGGCGCAGCGCATGGGACGTCTGATCGATGCATTGTTAACACTGGCGCGCGTCAGTCGCGCCAGCATGAGTCAGGAGAGAGTAAACTTAAGCGCGATCGCGGAAGAGATAGTGGAGGAGTTGCGCGCTGCCGAACCCGCGCGCGCAGCAGATGTCCGCATCACCTCTCGACTCAGCGCGATGAGCGATCCTTACCTGCTGCGTATCGTGCTCGAAAATTTATTGAGTAATGCCTGGAAATACAGCGCTAAACGCGAGCAGGCACTGATCGAATTCGGCATGCGCAATCAGGACGGCAAGCCATGTTTTTTTGTGCAGGATAATGGCGCCGGCTTCGATATGGCTTATGCGAGCAAATTGTTCGGCGCGTTCCAGCGCTTGCACGACGCGAAAGAATTTGCCGGTACCGGCGTAGGCTTGGCGACTGTGCAGCGGATTATCCATCGCCACGGTGGTCACATTTGGGTCGACGCGGCGGTCGACAAAGGCGCTATCTTTTATTTCACATTACCGCTCATGAAGGAGGCTCACGCATGAACACGCGACCGATTTTGCTGGTGGAGGACAATCCCGATGACGAGGCGCTCGCCTTGCGCGCTTTTGCTAAATTAAATATTTCGAACAAAATCATTGTTGCGCGCGATGGCGTGGAAGCGCTCGATTATTTATTTTCGGCCGATGCCACCGGCGGCATATCAAAGCTGCCCGCATTGATTTTGCTCGATTTGAAATTGCCAAAAGTCGACGGTTTGCAAGTCTTGCAACAAATTCGCGATAACGAGAGAACCCAAATTCTGCCGGTGGTCATTCTCACCTCGTCGCGCGAAGAGCAGGATCTGGTGCGCGGTTATAATTTGGGCGCCAACAGCTATGTGCGCAAGCCGGTCGACTACAATGAATTTGTAAACGCGGTCAGCCAACTCGGTATATTCTGGCTGCTGCTAAACGAATTGCCCGATAGCAGTTCATAGTTTCGATACGGTTCGCGCGGCGGCGGCACATCGATGTGGAGCAGGCGATGACAGCAATCCCGATACGAGCGCTCATTGTCGAGGATAACGAAGACGATGTTGTGCTATTGCTTAATACTTTGCGCAAAAGCGGCTTCGAACCCGATTCGCAGCGAGTCGAAACCAAACCCGCCTTGGAAGAGGCGCTGCGCAGTCCCTGGGATATTGTGTTTTCCGATTTCACGATGCCCAGTTTCAACGGCCATGAAGCGCTCGAATTAGTGCGGCGGGCCGATCCGGATATCCCTTTCTTCTTCGTATCGGGCACCATCGGCGAAGATCGCGCGGTCGAAGCGATGCGCTTGGGTGCACAGGATTATTTTATCAAAGGCAATTTGAAGCGCTTGTCGCCGGCCATTCACCGCGAGTTGCGCGATAGCTTGGCGCGTCGCGAGCATCGTGTAGCGCAGGAGCGCATCCACTATCTTGCCAATTACGATGCACTGACGGGTCTTCCCAATCGCGTGCAATTTTACGAGCGCTTGGCGCAATGCCTGCACAGCGGCGCGTCTACTCATATCGCCGTTTTTAGCATCAATCTGAAACGCTTTCGAGATGTGAACGATCATCTCGGCAACGCTGTTGGCGATACGTTGCTGATCGAAACCGGTCAACGTCTGCGTGCGGTGCTGCACAACGATGATGTACTGGCGCGGTTGGCCGCCGATGAATTCGCTATTTTTTCTCAGCAGTGCTTGGATGAAGCGGGTGTCACGCGTTTGGCGGAAACGATTTTGGCGGTGTTTTCGTCGCCGTTTTCCTTGTCGCGTTACGAATGGCGAATTCAGGCCAAGGTTGGCATCAGCGTTTATCCGCGCGATGCCGAGGCTAGTCATGCACTGTGCGCAAACGCGGCAATCGCATTGCATCATGCACAGCAACAGATCGGCAGCAGCTATCAATTTTATCAGCCACACATGCGCACGACATTGCAGGATAAATTGGCACTGCTGCGAGCGTTGGAAACGGCGCTCGAAAATCGGCAATTCGAATTGCATTATCAACCGCAAGTGGCGTGTGCCGATGGACGCCTGATCGGTGTCGAAGCGCTGCTGCGTTGGCGGCATCCGGAAAATGGCTTTGTCAGTCCGATGGAATTTATTCCATTGGCCGAGGAATCCGGTTTAATTGTTCCGATCGGCGCGTGGGTTCTGCGCGAGAGTTGTCGGCAGATACAGCAATGGCGTTCGCAAGGCCTGACCGATATTCGCGTCGCGGTGAATTTTTCGGCATTCCAGTTTCGCCAAAGCAATGTGACGGCAATGGTGGCAAATGTATTGAGCGAATTTCATCTGCCCGCGCACTGCCTCGAAGTTGAAATCACCGAGACGGCGCTGATGCAGGATGCCAGCTCGGCGTTGCAGGTTTTGAATGAGCTGCACGATTTGGGCGTTTCGATTGCGTTGGACGACTTCGGCACCGGTTATTCCAGTCTCAGTTATTTAAAACGCTTTCCGGTGGACGTGCTTAAAATCGATCGCGCGTTCGTGAATGATTTGCCCGACGATAAGGACGATGGGGCTATCGTGCACGCGATTATTGCGATCGCAGAAAAATTGCAGATGGATGTGGTTGCCGAGGGCGTGGAGACACTGGCGCAACAAGAGTTTTTGCAGCGTGCGGGTTGCGATTTGTTGCAGGGTTATTTTATTCAGCGGCCGGTGCCGGCGGCTGAAATTCTGCATTTTCATCAGAGCTCGCTTAATGGACATTGAAAAGCAGCGCACCGCGAATTCGTTACGAGTATTGATAGTCGAAGACAGCGATACCGATTACCTGCTGCTGGAGCGGCAGCTGCAAAAATTATTGGAGCCGATGATCTGCGCGCGCGCAGCGAACCGCCGCGAGCTGATCGAAATGTTGCAACAGACGTGGAATATCATCATTAGCGATTATCACTTGCCCGACATCGAAGGAGAGGGCCTGCTGGCGTTGATCGCGCAAAGTCATCACGACACGCCTTGTCTATTATTGAGCGGTTCTATTGATAGCGTGGCGCCGATAACGATGCCGGCGAATGTGGTTGCGCGTTTGGAAAAAGGCGATAGCGCTGCGCTGCGTGCGGCGCTGCTGAGCGCCCGGCAAACCTATCCCAATTCATGAGCCAATTCGTGAAATAACCAGCACGGGTAAGCATTGCGCCGCCATCATTTCATGTTGAGATTGCATGAGCGGTCCTCGCCCGTTAATTATCTTTACCCGCGCACCGTTTGAGACTCTGGATGAGCCAGCGCCCTGCTGGTCCCGGCGGCGCTTCCTTGCGATACACCGCGTGCATTGGCAGCAGCATTTTCGGATTGCCCGGCATCTCGATGCGAATGACGCTCAGCCTGTTATTGGCAATGTCATCTTCGACCATGAACAGCGGCATATTGCCGAAGCCAAATCCGGCGCGCAGAAAAGCGTGCCTGGCGCCCATATCGGCTAGCCGCCAAATGTTTTCCGAATACACGCCGTAGTTTTGGCCTTCCGTCAGTTTCGAGCGATCGGTCAGCACGAGCTGCACGTATTTCTTAAACTCGGATTTGGGAATGACGCCCTTATACGAAGCGAGCGGATGCGTCGGCGCGACGACGGTGACCATCGGTACCTCCAGCAGGGGTTCGCTGTGCATGCTTTCTGGCAAAACCGGAAATGTGCCTATCACGCCGATATGGCAGGTGCCCAGCAATACTGGCTCGATAACCGCACCCAACGCCTCAACAAAAATTCTCAGCGACGTGTGCGGGAACTCATCGCGAAATAATCCCACCGTCTCGGTGAGCGCATCCATCGGATACATCACATCGATCGACAGCGAAAGCTCCGGTTCGAGTCCTTCGCTCAGCGTTTTAGCGCGTGCTTTGAAGCCGTCCATGCCGTCGGCAATGGTCTTGGCATCGTTCAACAATGCGCGCCCCGAATCGGTCAGTTGCGGATAGCGGCCGCTGCGGTCGAACAGCTTCACGCCCAACTGCAATTCGAGATTCGCCAACGTCTGGCTGACCACGGACTGCGCCCGATTCAGTTTGCGTCCAGCAGCGGAAAAGCTGCCTTCCTCGGCGGCGGCGATAAAGGTTCGCAGCTGATCCATCGACATTCCGTCCAGCGCCATGTATCGCTCCTGCCTATAGATTCCATCCAAATATATAGGCTTCTCAGGTAGGGCTTCAACTTTTATTCTGACATCACATCGAATGAGGAGAAGCTAAATTGAATCCGCAAATTGGCATCGTGATCG
>DASXYH010000205.1:0-18838 GCA_036502545.1 Spongiibacteraceae bacterium | reverse complement strand
ACCGATGACGTTTTGCATTCCTGAATAAAGGTGGCGAGCGCGGAATTATTTTTTGCCGCGGCAAGAGAAATCGGATGTTCCGCGGCAAGACTCACATATGTCACGCCCATCAGCGTATCGGGACGCGTCGTATAAATATCGAAACCTTTTGTTTCAGGGAGGGTGGCAACGCCGGAGATCGGTTGTTCCAGCGCGAAACGCATTTCGACGCCTTCGCTGCGGCCGATCCAATTGCGCTGCATCGTTTTAACTTGCTCGGGCCAGCCGTCGAGGGTGTCGAGCGCGGCGAGCAATTCATCGGCATACGCGGTGATTTTGATGAACCACTGTTGAATTTCCTTGCGCACGACTTTGGTATCGCAGCGCCAGCAGCAGCCATCGATGACCTGCTCGTTGGCGAGCACCGTTTCATCGTTCGGGCACCAATTCACCGCCGAGGTTTTTTTGTAAACAAGACCTTTTTCATACAATCGCGTAAAGAACCACTGCTCCCAGCGATAATAATCCGGTTTACAGGTGGCGATTTCGCGCGACCAGTCGTAACCGAAACCGAGCCGTTGCAATTGCCCGCGCATGTAATCGATATTTTCGTAAGTCCATTTCGCCGGCGGTACTTTATTTTTCACCGCGGCATTTTCGGCAGGCAATCCGAATGCATCCCAACCCATCGGCTGCAATACATTTTTGCCGAGCATGCGCTGATAACGCGCGATCACATCAGCGATTGTGTAATTGCGCACGTGCCCCATATGCAATTTGCCGCTCGGGTACGGAAACATCGCCAGGCAATAATATTTTTCGCGGCTCGGATCGGTAATAGCGCGAAAGCTTTGCCGCTCTTGCCAAAATTGCTGGGCTTGTCGTTCGACGTGCTGGGGCTGGTATTGCTCTTCCATTGGACCGATCTGCTAACTGGGTGGTTGAACGCGAGCGCGGGATTCTATCAGCTCGGCGCGACCGAGGCGAAAGCAGCGGTCGGCCGATCATTTCGCCAGCCGTCATGTTGTTGGAGCTGCAGCGGCTCGCATTGTACTCGCCGTCGCTATTTCAACGGGGCAAGATTCGATGCCATAGACCGCTTGCCAACACGAGCCCACACAGTATCAACACTGGCCACGAGCCAAAGCGAGCGAATGGAGTCAAACCGGTGAAACCCTGAATATTGCCGGTCAGTACAGCGCGCTCGAATTGGGGTATGCGTGCGGTGATGCGACCGCGCTCATCGATCAGTGCGGTGACGCCGTTACCGGCGACGCGCACGGTAAAGCGCCCGAGTTCGAGCGAGCGCATCTGTACCATTTGTAAATGCTGCAACGGCCCGATCGAATGGCCGAACCAGGCATCATTGGTCAGCGTCAGCAACACATCGGCGCGCGCGTGCCGCACCAGATCGCCATACACCACCTCATAACAAATGAACGGCGCAAAGGTGAGACCCGCAGCATGCAATGGTGCTTGCCGCGCGGGGCCGGCTTGAAAATCCGACATCGGCAAATCGAGGAATTCGATCAGTCCGCGCAGATATTTTTCGAACGGCACGTATTCGCCAAACGGCACCAGATGCTGTTTGTGATAAATGCCGCTGCCGCTGCCTAGCGCAATTGCGCTGTTAAAAACTTCATTGGTTTCGGAGCGGTACGGTACGCCACTTATTAAAACGTGGCCGTAGCGGTTCGCCTGCTCTGCGCTTTCGTCAAAAAAAGGTTTGGCATTACCGTAAAAAGTGGGCACTGCGGCTTCGGGCCAGAACACGATCTGGTTATCGCGCCACAGCGGCGCACTCATGCTGCGATACAGCGATAACGTATTGCGAAAATTGTCGGGGTCCCACTTCACTGACTGCGGAATATTCGCCTGCACCAGCGCCACGCTGATCGGTGCGCCTCGCGCTTGCGTCCAATGCACCGCTTGCAGCGCATAACCGCCGAGCCAGAGTGCGATTGCGATCAGCGCCGCGATGAACTTGCGTTCCGGCAGCAATGAGAACGCGGCTGCGCTCAGCGCGACGATGAAACCGATCGCATAAACGCCGCCAACCGGAGCCCAGCCGCTGAGTGGAGTTGTTAGATGCGCGTAGCCGACATACAGCCATGGAAATCCGGTCAGCAGCCAATAGCGCACCCATTCCCACAATATCCACCATGCGGCAAAACCCAGCCAGCGGCCTAATGGTATGGTGCGAATCCAGCGCGCATAGCCGTAGCCGAGCATGGCGTGCATCAACGCGAGTAATAAGCAGAAGCCGCCGCTTAAAAATGCGGCAAGGAATAGTGAGGCGCCGCCGAAATCATGAATGCTGACATACAACCACGATGCGCCACTGATAAATAAACCGGCGCCGAAACACCAGCCGCGCCAAGCAGCGCGAGCCGGTGATAGTTGATCGAGCAATCGATGCAACAGCGCGAGCGCGATGATACCGACCGGCCAACAATTGAAAGGCGCTAACGATAGGGTGATCAATGCGCCGCTCAATGCTGCGATTAAGTCGCCGCCGCGACCGACCAAAAGACGATTTACATGCAAATATAAAGAAGAGAATTGTGCAGGCACGGTAGAGACATCTAGAGCAAAGGTGCCAAATCTACTGGCTATCGGATGTGCAACGCAACAGCGTGCTCGCCGCTGGTGATTTTCTGGAGTCTGATCGTGCCTAATGATTTATTCCGGCTGCTGCTGTGTGACGAACCTTAGTGGCGACAGGCCGAAACTCTTCAAGTTTTTGCCGACCACGAGCAAATGGCGACACCACGTAAACCATCGAGAAAATTGATCCTGCCTTCGTTTTCATTGAACCTCCACTTAACCTTTTCGAGGCGGCGTTCTGGCGCTGGTTATTTTTCGAACAGCGGCCATCAAGTTGGCCATCAGTTGCCGATTGTCGTACTGGGACAATGGGAATCAGTCCGTTGAGGTTGATGAAATTTTTTACATATGCCTGCAGCAATAATCCGGCCATGCGTTACAAAGCAAAACTAGTGTATTTTTGAATGGATGTGTAGCGATTACGTTTGATAACGCATATAAGCCGATCAGAATTCATACAGATACTTCAATTGCTGTACAAAAGAACAGCAGTGGTGCATTGCAAAACTGGGCACTCGTACACAATTAAAGTGTGCGTCATGGTACGTAACTTATTGAGAATGTCGAGTATTTTTACTCATACACAATGCAACCGGTGCATTGCGTTCATATTTGCACATCTGCGGTGCAATCTAGCGTCCAAATTTTGATTTCAAGTGGTGATGATTTTCTCATATCGAAATTAAGTAGATAAGATTTGGCTATTAAATCTCCTAGATATATATATTCTGTCGATTAAGGCCTCGAGAAGCGTGCAATGGTTAGCAAAAAAGGGAAAACGTCATGCGAACCGATCAGACCCCATTAATTCAAGCCGGTGCGAACCTTCATTGGCAGATTAATTGCTCAACTGAGTTTGAGCCCCAATGGGAGTTGGAAAGCCGTGACGTATGCGACTTAAAGGAGAGCAGTGAGATGGGTATTCAAGAGGTTCCTGCAAAGCCAGAAACAATCGCAGCATTCGCGACGCCATTTAACAAGCGTTCGCGGCGTTTGCTGCAAAATCACGATACATTGCTGCAGCATCTGCAAATCGGTCTCAGCATGGCCAGCTCGATGTTTGTGCTGATGGCCTTGGCGTTGTGGCGCAATGGCGAAGTGGTATCGCAGTATCGTTCGTTGGCGGTGATTTCCGCGCTTTTTATGGTGGTCATTTACGAATGGCGCGGCGTATTTCGCCGTTTTGATGGACACAGCGCGTTGCGGTTGGCGCGCTCGTGGTCGTTTGTTGTGGCGCTGGCAATAGGCGCTGTGTTTTTCACCAAAACCAGCGAGGATTACTCGCGTGTAGTAATTCTGGGTTGGATCGTACTCGGCTACGTACTGCAGCTTTTCGGTTGCCACTTGTCGTATCGCCTGACCAGCGCATTGAAAATGTCGCAGCGCCAACCGATCCGCGCAATGGTGGTTGGCTCGAGCCGCGTTGCCGAGCATTTGATCGACAGTATTAATAAAAACGCTTGGATGCCCGATCGCGTGGTTGGCGTCGTCGATGACGCACTTGCGCATACGCATCGCGACGAGGTGTGTAAAGTCAGCAATCTGGGCACCTTCAAACAAATTCGAGCCATTATCGAGCAGCATCAGGTCAACCGTGTGTACATTGCATTGCCGATCAGCTGTTCGCAAATGATCGAGCAGTTGTATCGCGATATTTCCGATGCTGCGATCGATGTAGTTTGGGTGCCCGATATTTTCAATATGAGTTTGCTCAATCATTCGGTGCGCGAGCTGAATGGATTGCCGTTGATTACGCTATCGGAAAGTCCGATGATGTCGGAGACGCAGTTATTGTGCAAAACGGTCATCGACAAAACGATTGCGGCGATAGCGTTGACCTTGCTGAGTCCGTTGATGGCAATGATCGCATTTCTGGTATGGCAATCGTCGCCGGGTCCAATTTTATTCAAGCAGAAGCGGCACGGCTGGGATGGCCGCATTATCGAAGTATTTAAATTTCGTTCGATGTACATGCATAACGACAGCGCGGTGCAACAGGCTTCACGCAATGATAGTCGCATTACGCCGATCGGCCGTTTCATACGACGCACCAGTATCGATGAGTTGCCGCAATTGTTTAACGTGTTGCTCGGTACCATGTCGCTGGTTGGGCCACGCCCACATGCGATTGCGCATAACGGCTTTTACTCGCAATATATCCGCTCGTACATGCTACGGCATCGTATCAAACCGGGAATGACCGGACTGGCGCAAATCAACGGCTTTCGCGGCGAGACCGAGACGCTGGAAAAGATGTTGCGCCGTGTCGAAATGGACATCGAATATATCAATCGCTGGTCGATTTATCTCGACATCAAAATTTTGCTAAAAACGCCGCTGGCGCTGCTTTCAAGTAATGCGTACTAAAATTTGAGCGGTGTGCAGTAAGCACGACATTAGCAAACGGGAGAGGCGGTCGACGCGCTCGCGCCGCGCCGATTGGAATAAACGATGAAGTTGATGCACGGTGTCGCATGGTCGGCTCTCCGAGGGTGGGGTAGCCGTGCAATTAATTTTGCGGTTTTCTTTATTTCAGCGCGTTACTTATCGCCGTCCGATCTCGGCGTGTTCAGTCTGGTAGCCGCTTACTTAATGATATTGCAGGTGCTAGGCGAGGGCGGCTTGGCCGATTTTATCGTGCAGCGCAACGAAGACAACGCACGACAGGATTCGGTAATTTTTTATGCGCAGCTCGCTAATAGTTTTACGCTCGCTTTATTACTGCTGGCCACCACGCCGTGGCTGGCACCGAAATTAATTGCACATCCCGATGCTATTTTAATATTTATTGCCTGTGCGGTCACCATTCCCATCACCGCAGCGGTGCGTGTTCCCGAGGCCATTTTAAAACGCAACTTGCGCTTTAAAGCATTGGCTTACCGCGGCTTAATCATGAGCGCACTCGCTGGAATGGTTGCCGTCGTGCTGGCTTATCGTGGCTTTGGAGTATGGGCGCTCGTCATCAAAACATTGGCGGAAGTGCTCATCGATGGCATCGCAATTTTCATGGCATCGCGCTGGTTGCCGGTGCGGGTCACCCGCGCGGATTTGCCCTTGCTCAAACAGCCATACGCGTATGGTAAGCATTTAATCGGCGCAAGACTGACCGATACCTTGTACCAGCGTATCGATATTTTTTTGATCGGCCACTTCGTCGGTAATTCCGCGCTCGGTTATTACTCAGTCGGGCAGAAAATTTACCAAGCGCTCCTTGAAGTGCTGTCACGCGTATTCGCCAACGTTGCCGTGCCATATATGGCACGTGAAAAGAAAAATCCGCTTGAGGTTCGCCGAGTGTATTACGAATTCGTACAGCTGGTGGCGATGGTCGGGCTGCCGATTTTCGTTTACATTTTTTTATTTGCGCACGAAACGATTGTGATGCTGTTCGGTCCGGTGTGGGTGGAGGCCGCGTGGATTTTGCAGGCGTTCTGTGTGCTCGGTGCGGTCAATTGCATCGCATTTTTCAATGGTCATGTACTGATGGCGATGGGCGACTCCAAGGCTTTCTTCGGTGTACTACTAAAGAAAACATTGATATTGGTTGTGTTGTGTCTAATTGGTGTTAATTTTGCGTTACCCGGTATCGTCATCGCGGTAGTTGCGGCGGGAGTACTCGCGGTGCCGTTATCGTATCGGCGCATGCAGCGTTGGATCGATGTGGATATTAAAGGGCTCGGCAAGGCATTGACGAAAGGTATATTGCTGGCCGCAATTGCCGGTACTGTCGTTGCTTGTGCAAAATTGTTTTTAAGCCAAAACACGAGCATTACAAAAATGGTGTTTAGCTCGTGCTCGTTCGCAATTATTATTGCGGCGATGTATGTATTGATGAATCGGAAGAAACTATCGATGTGACAGTCGGGCGATACGAATGTCAGTTGATTTGACTATAAGGTGATTAAGGATAACGAATATGTTGACTCTAAATGAATTGCTCGACAAACCGCTGCAATTATTGGCAGATCTGCTTAAAGGCGTCGATAAGGTCGCGCTTCTGGATTATCCGGAATACGCCAATGTCGGCGATTCAATGATTTGGCTGGGACAGGTTGCATTGCTGCGTCGGCTCAACAAAAAAATTATTTATGTGTGCGCCATTTCCAACTTTGACGAACACGAAGCCGCCGCAGCTGTCGGTGCGGGCGCAGCATTAATTATTAATGGAGGCGGCAATTTCGGTACGCTGTGGCCACATCATCAAGAGTTTCGCGAGCGAATAATGACGCTATTCGCGGACGCTCTCATTATTCAAATGCCGCAAAGCATATGTTTTGAAGATGAAGCAGCGCTGCAGCGCACTCGCCGCATAATCGGCAACTGCAGCAATTTGCATTTGCTCGTGCGCGATCATCCTTCCTATGCATTTGCGCGCGATAATTTCTCGACCGATATTGTGCTTTGTCCCGATAGTGCGTTTTTTCTGACCGATTTACCGACGCTGGTCCCCGATCTAGATGTGGTGTATTTGCGACGCAGCGATAGGGAGGCGGATGTCAACAGCGGCGGTGGCGAGTTGCATTCTTCCTTGGCGATCAACGTGACAGATTGGCTAGAACAGAACTGGATCGAAAAACAATTACAACAGACGTTGCGCTATTCGGTGCGCAAAAAATGGTTGCGCAACAATCAGCGTGTGACCATCGCGCTTTATAATTTGCTCGCGTATATACGCACGCGACGCGGAGTTCAACTGCTGGCGCGCGGTCGCTGTATTATCACCGATCGCTTGCACGCACATGTCTTAAGTGTACTGCTGAAGCGTCCCAGTTTTCTGCTCGACAATAGCAACGGCAAGGTTTTTGCTTTTTACGAGGCATGGACACGCGATTTAGGTGTCAGCCGCTGTGTCGGATCGGTAAGAGAAGCGTTACGCATGGCCAGCGTACTCAACGTGGTGCAATTCCTGGCGCTGCAATTTTTTTACGAAAGCGATGTCGCGACCGTTGCGTTAGCGTATGTGTCATAAGGTGAAATGCACGCCGGCAATATATGGCCGACGCCGCGAAAGGAATTGAAATGATTCCCACAAAACTCTGGGTAATCAGTTTGGCCGACGCCGCTGACCGGCGCGCGCAGATCGAACAGACGTTACGTGACGTCGATCTCGATTGGGATTTTTTCGAGGCCCACCGTTCGTTACAAGGCGATTTATATTACCGCGCCGATGCGAGTCACAGCACGCATGGTCGTACATTACGGGTGGGCGAGCTGGGCTGTTATTCGAGTCATTACGCGACATGGCAATGGCTGATCGATTCCGATTACGAGCAAATGATCGTATTCGAGGATGATGTCGGTGTCGATTGGGTTTTCGTTGAGCAATTCGCCGCGCAGGATTTTGCGCAAATGAATATTCCGTATCTGCGCCTATTCGCGAAAATTCCGCCACGCTGGCGTTACGTCGCCACGCCATTTTTCGATCGCTATCATCATTTGATACGCTTCACCGGTTATGCGCTCGGCACACAGGCTTATCTATTGACGAAGCAAGGCGCACAACAATTATTGGAATCCGCAAAAGCCATTCGCTACCCCATCGATACTTTTATGGACCGGTATTGGGAGCATGGCGTGGCGAATCTGGCTGTTTATCCCTTTCCGGTTTTCGAACGCTTTCAGCCATCGTCGATCGGATCTGCGCGTTTCGCAGCGGAGTCGTTACCGCTATCACTGCAGCTACAGTTTCGGATGCGCCGTGCGGCGGATCGCTTGCGCATGCTGTTTGAGTTTTATCGACCTGAAGGCGCAACAATTCGTCGCCTGAAACAAAATTTGAGAAATCGCTTTGCCGAGCAAATTGAGCCCGCAAAAAAGCCGCTACCAAAAACTGAAATGGCGATCGAGCGGCGATGAAAATCCTATTCTTAAGCCACACCTATTGGGATAGTCTGTATCGCGTCGGTAGTCACCATCTCGCCTTGAGCCTCGCTGCGGCTGGCCATTCCATTTTATATATTTCGACTCCGATCAGCGTACTGCACTATCTCAAATATGCGGCGCTGAAGGAGCGCATTGTGCGCGCGGGAAAGTTGTTACAGCCCCAACCAAATCTCTACACCTACATTCCGCTCACGCCCATTCCCTGCGGATTGATAGTCCGCAATGGTTTCGACTGCGCATTTCCGCTCGGCGGCGATATCCGGCGCATTTGTGTCGATATTGACATTGATGAGTTCGATCTCGTGTTAATCGACGACCCGAAATTAATCGGCGTGCTGCGCTATGTCAAATACAAAAAAATGGTGTACCGGCCGACCGATATCTACAGCCAGATGGGATTGAAAAATTGGCGTCAACTGGAGTCGCATTTATTGAATCGATGCGATGCGGTGGTGGCGACTTCAGGCCCCGTCTTGAAGTTTTTGAATGAAACATTTTCCACCGAAAAGCCCGGCATGGTATTTGTGAATGGCGTGGATTATGAATTATTCACGCAGCCGCAACCGCGGCCAAGCGAATACAGTAACGAGCGCAAGCGCTGCGTCTATGTCGGTATTCTCGATTTCAGATTTGATTTCGACGCGCTATACGTACTGGCAACGGCGCGCGCGGACGTTGATTTTTATATTATCGGTCTCGGCGAAGCGCAGGAAATAACGCGATTTTCGGCTTTTACCAATGTTTTCTTTATTGGTGCCCGTCCTTATATGCGAGTTCCGGCGTACTTACAGCATGCTAATGTGGGTTTGTTACCGATGCGCCCGATTGCCGCGAACATGGGGCGCAGTCCCATGAAGCTTTACGAATATCTTGCAGCCGGGTTGCCAGTGGTGTCGCTGCAAACGGATGAACTGCGTCGCCGCAATACGCAGCGCGTATTCTGCTACCACAGCAGTGAAGACATCCTCGTCGCATTCGAGGCGGCGCTGCAGGAAAGCCGGCAAAGCTATTTCGAGCCCGAACTCGCCTGGTCGCGCATTTCACAGAATATGTTGAGTTTTATCGGCTGATGAAAATTGCCCATGTGGTCAGACAATTTCATCCGTCGTTCGGCGGACTGGAAGATTTCGTGCGCAATCTGGCGCAGGTACAACAGGAGCAGGGAGCGGAAGTTTCCATCATCACGCTCGACGTCAATTTTCAGAGTCGCCAGAAATTGCCGCACCGCGACAGTATCGACGGGCTGAAGATTATTCGCGTGCCGTATTTCGGTTCGACACGTTATCCGGTGGCATTTTCGGCGAGCAAATATCTGCAGGGATTCGATGTCATTCACATTCATGCGATTGATTTTTTTGTCGATTACCTGTCGTTGCTAAAGCGCTTGCGCCGTATTCAAGCGAAATTGATTGTATCGACGCACGGCGGGATTTTTCACACGCGGCGTTTTTACTGGTTGAAGAAACTTTTCTTCCGCGCGATCACACCGCTCTCGTTGTCCGGTGTCGCCACCGTGGTGGCCAGTTCGTATGCCGATGGCGAATTGTTCGCGCCAGTGGCGCGCAATCTCGAAGTCATCGAAAATGGCGTGCGTTTGCAAAAATTCGGAGCGGCACCGCCGCTTGAGCCGCGCAATAGTTTTTTATTTCTTGGACGTTTTTCCGAAAATAAAAATTTGCACCAGCTGATCCGCTGGTTCGCCGACGCCAATGCTGTCGATAAATCGCTGCATCTTTTCTTGGCCGGGCGCGCCGATACCGGCGATGTCGATGCGTTGCGGGACATCGTGCGCGCCTGCGGCGCCGACAACACCATTACCATTGTCGCCGATCCTTCGGATCAACAGATTCGCGATATGATCGCGGCCAGCGGCTTCGTTATCAGTGCCTCGCAATACGAAGGCTTCGGACTCGTGATTCCGGAATTGATGTCGTATGGTCTAATACCGGTGTTGAGCAATATTCCTGCGTTCGCCTATTTCATTAACACATCGGCTATCGGCGAATTATTCGATGCCGATCAGCAATCGTTTGCTGCTGCGCTGCAGCGGGCAATCACAAAGCGCTCACCGGCAACCGAAGCGAAGGCGCGCGAATTCGCCGAGCTTTATTCTTGGGATAAAATCGCACGTCGCTTCGAGGCAGTGTATGTCGCGTGATATTGCGGCTCTAGCCGCCGCGTTGAACGATGTGAAAATCATCGCCGACGAAGCGGAGCATGCGATGCTGATCAATACATTATTCGAGCAGGCGCGCCGCGATGTTATCGTCGTCGATTTTCTCAATCAGCACGCCGGTAATTTGCTGACCCGTAATGCGCAGTTTCGCGAAAACTTTATGGCATCGAATATTATTCTGCGCGATGGCATTGGCAGTAAATTGGCATTGAGGGCGTTCGAGCGCGCGAGCGGGCTCAATATGAACGGAACCGATTTCATTCCGAAGCTGATCTCCGCATTTGCGGCGCGGCGCGGCATCACCAATTCCGATGAAGCTGCCGCATTGATTTTTTTTGGCACCAATGAGCCGTGGTTGAGCGCGGGCAGCAAAACTCTCGCCGGCAGTTACAGCGGGATTATGGTCGCGTGCGATGGTTTCGCGGCCGATGCCGACTATCTGGCTGAGCTGCAGCTTTATACGCGCTATAAGAAATTAATCGTCTTGGGCATGGGCATGCCGCGGCAGGAAGCCCTCGCGCAATATTTGAAGCGCGCCGATATCGGTCCGGCATTGATAGTGTGTGGCGGCGCGATCATCGATTTTGCTGCGGGTCGCTTTGCGCGCGCTCCGCAATGGATGCAGGCTGTCGGTCTGGAATGGCTGTTTCGGTTGGCGCATGAGCCGAAGCGATTGTTTGGGCGCTACGTTATCGGTATTCCGATTTTTTTAACCACAGTACTGAGAGCGGTGCGGCGGCAAAAACATACGTGCAGGATAATTAAATGAACACACAAAATAACTGCTGACGTCATGGACATCGATTTGGACGCGCATGCCGAAAACACCAGCCGCGGCTACGATGGTCATATCGAGCTGCTGATTTGGGCTGCGCTGTTGTTCAATTGGGGCCTGGCGTTCGTCAACGCAAATGTGTTCGCCATTTCGCAGCCGTTGGTAGCGCTGTGCGAAATGTTATTGCTCGGCGCCTCGCTGTTGCTCGTCGCGCTGGCCGGTATTCGGCGCGAACAACTTTATCTACTCTGTTTTTTCGCGTTGTATCTGGCGTTCACGCTGTTGCGTTTCATGTATACGCAAGTGCTGGAACCAAAGCCTATTCGGGATATGGCGATTATTTTCGTATTTCTGTGTTTAGGTATGGCGTATCGACGTGCTCCGTACCAATTGTTGTTTCGCGTCACTCTCGTGTTGACTGCAATCGGGCTTGTGGAAATTGTGGCACCTGATATTTATTTGCGCCTGTTCAATATCAAATCGTATTACATCAATACGCGCGGTTTTACCGAAGCGGATTTCTGGAATGCGAATTCAGATTTATTTGTCTCGGGTACGCGACCCGGCGCGCGTTTCTTTTTATCGTTCACCAATCTGCCGCGGGCTTCGTCGGTTTTTTTAGAACCGGTATCGCTGGGTAACTTTATTATCATTTCGTTGGCGGGTCTACTTGCGGGTTGGCGCTCGCTCACATTGCGTACGCTTGCGTTATGGTCGCTGTTGCTGATCGTACTGTTGCTCATATCGGATAGCCGTTATGCATTTGCATGCGCATTAGTGTTAATTGGCTTTCGAGTGGCGCTGCATAAATTTCCACAGCAATTGGCGTTTTTATTATTTATCGGGGTAGTGGCTGCGGCGGCCGTACTGGTGCAGTTCGCGGGCGCTGAGCGCGCAACGGATGATTTTATCGGACGCATTTTTTATACGTTCAATGCGCTGCATAGTTTAAGTACCGAAATGCTACTCGGCCTTCGCTACGATCTGGCAACCAAATTCATGGACAGCGGTCTCGCCTATTTTCTCGTTTCACAGTCGTTGCTGATGCTGATTATATTAATGATCTATTATTCGATTGGCATTGTCGGCAACAACAGTGAATCGCGGATTTATAAAAACTCAATCATGATCGCCTGGAGTTTGAGTCTGCTGATTTCGAACTCACTGTTTTCGATCAAGGTGGCAGCAATGATGTGGTTTTTGCTCGGCGCATTGGTCGGCACCAGTCGATCGTCCGCGCGCTTGAATAGCGCCGAACAACAATACATCAACGTGTCGACCGGCGCGGCACAATAAATTGCTACGGTACCGGCTGGGTTTTAAGGCCCCAGGGCGGATTCGGCGGTGAACACGGATTGGTAGCGCCGCAGTGGATGTCCTTACCTAAAAATTTTTTGACGACATCGAGCTGACTCGCTTCGGTAGTCGATGCGATCGGCAGCGCGAACATGTAATTGCCGAGCCAGGCACCGGCGCTCCAATATGTCCAACCGAGCCAAACATCCGCATTTTGCTCGATCGCACCGAGCATATTGGATACGGCGTTGTAACAGGTTGCATTTTTGCCGCCGCCGAATTCGCCGAGCAGTGCCTTTTTATTATTTTTCTTTAGCCAGGCCGTCGCATCGGCGATACGCCGAACGCCGATAGTTTCATCGACACAATCGGCATGCGTGCCAGAAGAATCGCTGTCGAGATATTGGTGCATTTCGTAGGCGTAATTATTCGCGGGGTCCTTTATATTCAACATCGATATACCATTCGGCGTGCCATAGGAGGTACTGTTCCAGCTGTGCGCGCCAGTCCACGCCGTGCCGGGAACGAGAATTAAATTATTCGCTTTTTGCTGACGAATCGCGGTAATCGCGGCATTGGCGGCACCCAGCCAGTTTTCGCTGCTGATTCCATGCGGCTCGTTCATCAAGCCGAAAATGACATGATCGTTGTCGCGATAATGGGCGGCGAGTTTTTGCCAAAAATCAGCGAAATTGGCATTGGTGCTGTCGGTGCCGAGCGCGTTGCCGCGATAAAACCCATAATTATGCGGATCGAGAATAACGAAGACGCCTTTGCTTGTCGCGTACCTGACCGCAGTATCGAGGCGGCCGAGTTCCGCGCTGTCCAGTGCGCCATTGGCCGTTGGCTGCAGACGCTCCCAGCAGAACGGCAGGCGAAAGGTATTCATTCCGAGAGCAATATAGAAATCGAAAATTTGTTGTGATGGGTAAATATATTTAAATCCGTATTTCGCTTCTTTGGTACAGCCGCCGAATTCGGCGCCGGATAAATTTACACCCTTATAAGTTGGGCCGGTGCTAGCGTGAACTATTGCAGTGCACAGGCATTGCAATGCCAGTATGATGCAGAAATTCTTGATAATGCGTTTTAACATATGTGCCTCCAACGACATTGTATCAACATAAAAGCCGTCAAAAATTCTGCCGAAAATCGTGCCTTGCCAGCGCGTGCGCGATATTTTCGGGAGTGTACCTCGTTTATAAAACTAAAAGGGGCTAGGGCCATGATCGAGTACTCGCATTGGCAGAGTTGTTGCATTTGTACCATTAAATGGGTCAGTTTTTTTCGTGCAGGATGTGCTGCAATGCAGCGTTCAAAAGCATTACGAATTGTTACGCTGTGTGCATTTCCCACTGTTGTCATAGCCGGTCCGAATAGCTTCGACGCGGAGTTTTTGCAGGAAGCCCGGTATTGGGAAGTCGGGCCGGTACATATCTATCCAGTCGTCGATACCGGCATCGGTTACGACACCAATATCTTCGAAAGCGCGAAGCATGAAGTCGATTCAACCGTAACACGGGTTACTCCGGAAATCAGTGCGCTATTACCGCTTAACGTGGGCGCAATTCAAATTGGCGCGCAGGCGGATTCGATGCGTTACAGCCAGAGCAGCGATGACAATTTCACTAATCGTACGTTTTTCGGCCGCGCAAATCTCGAAGCCAATTCACGCAACCGCTTTAATCTCAATGCCGCATTGAATAAAGCGCACGATCCGCGCGGGACCGGCTTAACCGAAGGGCTCGATCCCGAAACGACGGTAATTACTTCTCCAGATGCGTATACCGATAAGTCTGCGGGGATTAAATATGAATTTGGAGCGAAAACTGCACCTGGCCGGGTGCGGTTGACCACCGATTATCTTGGACACAGTTACGACAATCATCGCGATCGCACGCGCTATTTCGATCGCGATGAAATCGGTTACGGCGCGGCTTTCCTGTGGCGCGTATTTCCGAGCACGGCACTCGCGATCGAAGGGCGCGAGCGCCATATAGAATATGATCAGCAGCGACCTGGTTCGCCAGTACTCGACAGCCGCGAGCACAGCGCGCTGATCGGTGCCGAATGGGAAGCGACTGGGACGACAAGCGGCACGTTGCGTGTCGGCCACAAAACGAAAAACTTCCAATCCTCGGAGCGCACCGATGGCTCCAATCTTGTGTGGGAAGTTTCCGCGAAATGGTCGCCGCGATCGTATTCGAGATTTGAATTGACGTTGGACCGTTCGCCGAACGAAACCAATGGCTCCGGCGATTTTATCGATACGCGCAATTATGGCTTGAAGTGGACGCACGATTGGCTCAAGCGCGTATCGACCCAACTTGCCTTAACGTATTCGGATCAGTCGTATCAGAGTGCGCCGCGCGATGAAAAAACCAAAGGTGTTCAGGTTGGTTTGAAATATGAAATGCGACACTGGTTGATCTGGCATCTCGATGCGAGCTGGCGCAATCGCGATAGTCAAATAGCCGTGCTGGATTTCGAGCGCAATCGTTATTGGGTGACGGCGGAATTCAGATTGTAAGTCAGAATTGCACGGGTATCGGTTGTTAGAATTCCGGTAATAGCAATTCGCAAAACGGAACTGACAAGCTTAGGTAAACGAAAGGCGGAATCAAAAATGAAATTGCAATGGTGGCTGACGTTAGCCGTGCTGTTCGGCGCGCTGAGTTCGATGTGCCGCGCCGATGCAGCGCTCGATCAGAGTTATCGGCTGGCAGCCGGCGATGAAATCGAAATCCGCGTGTACGGTGAAGACGATATGTTGGTGCGCACGCGGCTCGGTGAATCCGGTGTGATCAGTTATCCATTTTTGGGGCCGATAACGGTGAAAGGTTTAACGGTTAGCGAGCTTGAGCAGCTGATCGTAAAAGGGCTGAAAGGCTCTTACCTGGTCGACCCGGCGGTCTCGGTCAATATCGTTGAGTATCGTCCGTTTTTTGTTAACGGCGAAGTTAACAAGCCCGGCGCGTTTCCATTTCAGCCGGGCGTGACTTTGCGTAAAGCGATTGCGATGGCGGGTGGCTTTACCGAACGCGCCAATCGTTCGAGCGGCGATGTAATGCGCGGTTCCGATCTCAAGCCGCAGGCGGTGGCACTGGACGATCAGCTGAGACCGGGCGATATCATCACGATCAAGCAAAGCTTTTTTTAACAATATGTTTCCTCTGAGGGTAGGTCATGCAAAAGCTGGATGAGCGCGTAGTGCAGCGGGCTATGCGCGGCGAAGAAGTTGATTTGCGCCGTTACTGGAGCATGGTGTATCGACGCAAATGGTCGATCCTCGCTTTTAGCCTTGCGGCGGCCGCAGCGGCCGCTGGAATCAGCTCGCTGCTGGATCCGATCTATCGCGCCAGCGCAACGGTGATGATCGAAGCGCAGCAGGCCAATGTCGTGACGATTCAGGATGTCTATGGCATGGAGGATCGCGGCCAGGAGTATTACCAAACGCAATTCGAAATTTTGAAATCGCGTCCGCTCGCAGAAAAAGTCGTCAAACATCTCGATTTAACGCAGCAGCCGGAATATTTACCGGTGCCGCCGCCGTTCTGGAAGCGCTGGCTGCCAGTCCAAGAAAAGAAAGCTGCGCTTGATCGCAACACTGCGGTAGTCAATCGTTACGAAGATATTTTACGGATTACGCCGATACCAAAAACCCAGTTGGTGACGATCAGCTACGACGCGAAAGATCCCGCGCTGGCGGCAGCGGTAGTCAATGCGCACGCGCAGGCGTTCATCGAAAGTTATATGGAGGCGCGCGAAGCGATGACGCGTTCTGCCTCGCAATGGATGTCGAGCCGTGTCGACGAATTGAAGCAAAAATTGAATGAGTCGGAGCAAAAGCTGCAGATATTTAAAGAGCGCGAACATTTGGTCGATGTCGATCAGGGTTTGCAATCGTTGTCTTCGCACGAGCTCAATGAATTGACGACGAAGTTGATCGAGGCGCGGCGTGCATTGTCGGAAAATCGCAACTCCTTCGATCAAGTTAACGATGTGCGCAGCGCGAGTCTCGATGAAAAACTCGCGATTCCGGCCATTAACAGCGATCCGCTGATCAAGCAGTTTCGCCAGGCGCGCGCGACGGCGGAGTTGCAAGTAGCCGAACTTTCCAAACGTTATGGACCACTGCATCCCAAAATGAAGGCGGCCATTTCCGAACGCGATTCCGCCGTGGCCGCGCTGACCAGTCACATCGATAGCGTGATGGATTCAATCAAAAATCAGCAGGATGCGCTGCAGGGGCAGGCACGCGCGATTGCATCGGCGATGGACGATACCAAAGCTCAGGTGCAGAGTATCGGGCGCAAGGAATCGGAATATCGTTCGCTGATGCAAGAAGTGGATACCAATCGCCAATTATTCGATCTGTTTTACAAACGCATTACCGAGACCAAAGAAACCGGCGATCTTGATACCGCGCATGCGCGCGTGATCGAACCGGCGGAAACGCCCACCGAGCCGGCTTCACCGAAGAAAACGCTGATCACGGCACTGGCTTTTATCGCCGCACTGATCGTTGGAATTGTCGGTGCCCTATTATCGGAAACGCTCGATAACACATTGAAGAATGCCGAGGATGTCGACAATAAATTGGGTTTGCCACTACTGGGATTGGTGCCGTTTTTAAAACGGCCGCGCAAATTCGGTAAGCATATCGGCCATGAGTATCTGGATAACAGCGATCGCAAATTCGGCGAAGCAATTCGCACGTTGCGCACCGCCGTAACGCTGAGCAATCTCGATGCGGGTCATAAGCTCGTGATGGTGACTTCGTCGGTGGGCGATGAAGGCAAAACAACGATTGCATGCAATCTCGCGCTTGCGTTCGCGCAATTGGAGAAAGTATTGCTGATCGATGCCGATATGCGCAGACCATCGATCGCCAATGAATTTGCAATTTCTTCCAATCAACCGGGTCTGTCGGCATTGTGCGCGCGCACCGCCGGTTTCACCGATTGCATCGTGCGTAAAACCGGCGAAAATCTCGATGTGCTGGTCGCGGGCGATATTCCACCCAACCCGCAGGAATTGCTCGCGTCGCAAAAATTTCGTCTGCTGCTGAATAAATTGGCCGAACGCTACGATCGCATCATTATCGATTGTCCGCCGGTGTTGCCGGTCAGCGATGCATTGTTGTTGGCCAATGCGGTCAGCGCGGCGATTTATGTGGTGCGCGCGGACAAGACTTCGGTCGCGCAGGTCAAGCGCGGCATCGACCAATTGCGGCGCACGCGTGTCGACATCATCGGCATCGCGTTGAATCAAACCGATATGCGCAAGCTCGAAACGTACGACGATTACGGCGGCGCTTATACAGGCAGAAATTACACCACCGCGGAGTCGACCTGACGCAATGCAAAGCCTGTCGATGCTCGATTTGCACTGCCATTATCTACCCGGCGTAGATGATGGCGCACGCACCCTCGACGAGGGGCTCGCGCTTGTGCGCAGCGCTTTGGCGAACGGCATCGAGCGCATTGTGTTAACGCCGCATGTGCATCCCGGCCGCTACGATAATGCGTTAATCAATTTAAAACCGCGCTTCGAAACATTTCGCCGCGCGGTGGAATCAGCACAAATTCCGGTGCAATTGACGCTCGGTTGCGAGGCGCGTTTGTGCGACGAATTATTGCCGCTGCTGGAACGCGGCGAAGTGCCGCTGCTCGAATCGGCGATCGGTGCAAAAACACTGCTGCTCGAACTGCCGCACAGCCATATTCCCACCGGCTGTTTCGCTTTTATTCGCTGGCTGCAGCGACGCGATATTGCGCCATTATTAGTGCATCCCGAGCGCAACAAAGAATTGATGACGCATCCGCAGCGGTTGCAACGTTTGCGCGAGGCCGGCTGCCTGGTGCAGATCACCGCCGCTGCCGTGATCGGGCGCTTCGGTGCGCGCGCGCAACGTGCAACGGATTTTTTTCTGGAAAAAAATTGGGTAAATATCGTCGCCAGCGATGCGCACAATTTGCGTCATCGTCCCCCGTTGATGCGTGAAGCTGCAGCGGCAATTGCGCAACGTTTCGGCGAAAATCTCGCGCGGCAATTAACGGTCACGGCACCTGTTGCGCTGACGGCGGGCAATTTTAACGCGGTGCAGAAAGTCGGCGCGC
>DASXYH010000204.1:0-3074 GCA_036502545.1 Spongiibacteraceae bacterium | reverse complement strand
TGCGCCTCGGCCGCGGCGCGCAAGGTTTGGTCCCTGGCATCGGCGACCTGCTGCTGCAGTTGTTCAATCTGCGCCTGCAACGCGGCGACATCGAGTGGGGGTTGCTCAGCCTGCACTGCGGTATCGGCAGCGGCCTGGGGTTCATTCTCGACAGGGGTATTTTGCGGCTCTGTCACAACTGATCTCCATTGCACTTTCTGAAGGGTTGAAATTTGAGAAAAAGGTTGCGGCCTGAAATGGGGCTGCGCGCAGTTATTTCAAGGCGTCACCTTAATTTTCTTGATCGCATCAGCTTATCTCGTAGGAGATACAAAAAATTAGGAAGCGCAAAAAACATTAAATCGATTTGAGCGCGAGGCTCAGCATGCGCGCGGTCAGATCGACGATCGGAATCACGCGCTCATAGGCCATACGGGTCGGACCGATCACTCCCAGCACGCCCAGCACTTGGCCACCGACTTGATACGGTGCGGTAATTACCGAGAAATCGCCCAGCACTTCGTAGCCGGCTTCCTCGCCGATAAAAATCTGTACGCCATCGGCCCGGATACAGCGATCGACCAGATCGAGAATGTCGCGCTTCTGCTGAAATGCATCGAACAATCCTTTTAATTTTTCAAACTCTTCCGGGCTGGCGCCGCCGATCAGGCGCGTCTCGCCGGCCATGACGTAATCGCGCTCCGGTTCTGCCGACACTTCGAATACTTTGCTGGCGAGATCGAGCGTCGTTTGCAGATGGCTGTCGATCGAGGCTTTATCGGCCTGCATTGCATCGAACAGCGCCTGCCGCACGTCGCCCAAATCGCGCCCCGAAAAACGCTGATTGATCAGATTAGCGGCCTGCTGTAATTCGATCTGCGAATAGGCGCGGTCGGTGTAAATAACGCGGTTTTGCACTTCGCGCTCATTGAAGACGAGTATCACCAGTACGCGATTATCCGACAGCGGCAAAAACTCCACCTGCCGCAATTGCACGCGCTGCTGCCGCGGTAGTGTCACCAGCCCCGCCTGCGCGGTGATACGCGCCAACAAGTGCGATGCGCTCTCGACCAATTCTTTCGGCGATTTATCCGGATGCAGTTCGTGTTTCAGGCTGGCGATCGCATCCTGCTCAAGCGGCTGCACGCTAATCAGCGAATCGACGAACAACCGATAGCCCTGCACGGTCGGCACGCGTCCGGCCGACGTATGCGGCGCCCGAATTAATCCAACCTCTTCGAGATCGGCCATGATATTGCGCACGGTGGCCGAACTGATCGGCAGTCCACTGGACTCGAGCAGCGCTTTCGAACCGATCGGCTGGCCTTCGCGGATATAGCGCTCGATCAGCGCCTTTAATAGCAGCTGGCCGCGCTCGGTGATTAACTCTTTCATTGCAATCGATGGCTCCCGCCGGTATTGCCAAGCGCTTGGATGCATTGATAAGCGCTTGGACGACGCGCGATTGTAACCGCGCGCCGCGGCACGTCCATCGATATGGACACATCGGTAAAAATTCAAGACGAATGGATGCGAGGCTTTTCAGATGCGCTCGGATCATAACCCGAACACGTCATTCTCAGCTTTAAGTTCTCTGCACCTTGTTTATCGGACTGCGCCGGTATACCGACGGTTGCCAAGCCGCGCCGAAATACTGTATAAAAACCCATATCTTTTGTTTCGAGCCGCCCAATCATGCTGACCCATCTCAGTGTCGATAATTATGCGATTGCCGAACATATCGAAGCCGAGTTCAATACCGGCATGACGGTGTTGACCGGCGAAACCGGCGCCGGCAAATCGATTTTGCTGGATGCGCTCGGGCTCGCGCTCGGCGATCGCGCCGACGCCAGCGTGGTGCGCAGCGGCGCCGAGCGCGCCGATATTCATGCCGCCTTCGATATCGGCGCCATCGATGAAGCAAAGCTGTGGTTAGAACAGCGCGATCTGCTGGCCGGCGATGAATGTTTATTGCGGCGCACGATCACCAGCGAAGGCCGTTCGCGCGGCTATATCAACGGTCAGCCGGCGACATTGCAGGATTTAAAAGCGATCGGCGAATTGCTTATCGATATCTACAGCCAACACGCACACCAATCGTTATTGCAACGCACGCAGCAGCGCAAATTGCTCGATGCGTTTGCAAATACCGAGGTGCTGGCGGATACAGTGAAAACGCTGGCGCAACAATATTTGCAATGCGCCGATGAACTCGATCGTTTAAACAATCAACGCGACGAACAAACCGCGCGCATGCAATTGCTGAGTTATCAGGTTGAGGAACTCGATAAACTCGATCTCGCCGACAACGAACTCGAAGCGCTCGAAAACGAACGGCGCACACTCGCCAACGGCGAGCAGATTCAGCGCAACAGTCAGCACGCGTTGGCGCTGTGCCGCGAGGGCGAAATCAATGTCGTCAACATTCTGAATCAAGCGCTCAAATCGCTCGGCGATCTCGATGCCAAGCAGCCATCGCTGGTGCAGGCGGAAGATATGCTGAATAGCGCATTGATTCAGGTCGAAGAAGCCAGCCATGAATTACAGCATTACGTCGACAGCTTCGAGCTCGATCCGCAGCGACTCGCCGCCGTCGAACAGCGGCTCGATGCAATTTATGACATCGCGCGCAAGCATCGCATTCAGCCGCCGCAATTAATCGCGCTGCAGGCGCAATTGCGCGCGGATTTGCTCGCTGTTTCCGGTAGCAGCGAACGCATCGAACAATTGCACCTCGAATTAAAAACACTGCACGCGAATTACGATAAACAGGCGCAGGAATTGAGCAAACGCCGCCAGCAGGCCGCGCAGAAATTGCAGAAACAAATCGAAAAACAATTGCAGGCGCTGGCGATGGGCGGCTGTCGCTTCAGCGTGGCGTTAACGCCACGCGAAGCGGCGCTACCGAATGTGCATGGCCTTGAAGATATCGAATTTTTAATCAGCACCAATCCGGGCACGCCGCCGCAATCGCTCAACCGCATCGCTTCCGGCGGCGAACTATCGCGCATCAGTTTGGCGATTCAGGTCATTACGGCGCAAACGAGCGCGATACCGACGTTGGTATTCGATGAAGTCGATGTCGGCATCGGCGG
>DASXYH010000203.1:0-3272 GCA_036502545.1 Spongiibacteraceae bacterium | reverse complement strand
TGAGTTTGTGATGAGGAGTCGATGAGTGATCGACGCGTGTATTGCGTCATCCAATCGTAATGAACGCGCGTAATATCGCCGGTGTATGATCAAACGTCCGCTGTCGACTAGGAGAATCAATCATGCCGCTCAATCATTATGTAACGCTTGGTCGTTCCGGTTTGCGCGTCAGTCCGTTGTGTCTCGGCGCGATGACATTCGGTGAGGATTGGGGCTGGGGCGCCAGCGTCGCCGAAAGCGAGCGCATGCTCGATCGCTATATTGAACTCGGCGGCAACTTCATCGACACCGCGAATTTTTATACGCACGGCCATTCCGAAAAAATTATCGGCGATTATTTTGCGAACGATCGCGCTAAAAGACAGCGCGCGGTGATCGCCACCAAATTTTTCGGCACGATGCGCCCCGGCGATCCGAATGCCGGCGGTGCCGGACGCAAAAATATTATCTGGGCGTGCGACGAATCGCTGCGCCGACTGCAAACCGATTACATCGATTTATATTGGATGCACGCATGGGATTGGCACACGCCTATCGAAGAAACTATGCGCGCGCTCGACGATCTCGTCAGCGCGGGTAAGGTGCGGTACATCGGTATTTCCGATACGCCCGCGTGGAAAGTGACGCAGGCGCAGATGCTCGCGCAGTTCAAACAATGGGCGCCGGTGATTGCGCTGCAGCTTGAATATTCACTGCTCGAACGCACGATCGAAGGCGAACTGATACCGCTCGCAAAAGAATTCGGTCTCGGCATCACACCGTGGAGTCCGCTCAAATCCGGCGCGCTGTCGGGTAAACATCGCCGCGAAACCAAAAGTGAAGCACAGATCGGGCGCGGCAGTTGGGCGGCTTCGCTGCTCGATGAGCGTGGCTACGATGTTGTCGAAACGCTGCACGAGATCGCGAAAGAAATCGATTCGACACCAGCGCGCATTGCGATTAACTGGGTGTGTCGTCAAGCGGGTGTGACTTCGCCGATTATCGGCGCACGTACGTTGCAACAACTCGACGACAATATTGCCGCGCTCGACGTGTCGTTGAGCGCCGCACATTTACAACGCTTGTCCGATCTCACGACACCGAAACTGAATTTCCCGGCGGCGTTCCTGAAAAACTCGCCGGCGTTTCGCGGTTCGGATACGACGGTCAATGGCGAAACTGCGCCGCATAATCCGATGGCGCTGAAGCCGGAGCAGAACGCGTATTGATAAACGATCGGTGTGCTTAATCTTTTGCGGAGGGTTTGTTCTTATATTTCGGCGCTTTCTTCTCCGCTACTTTCAACGCCAGCGCCATTTTCTTTTTACGGCTCGCAATCAGCTCGCGACGTAACGGATCGATCGTTTCTTTTTCAATTTCGCGAATCAATGCCGCGATACGCGGAGGTACGGAAACTGTTTCCGTTACCCAGCCATTATCGGCGCAGATCTCATTCCATTTATCGCGAATGCGACCGACGGCCTCGGATACACGCTCGCGCGGAAATTCAAATTTAGCCGCGGCGTCGGCCGGACGCATGCCGTCGACCATTACGGCGCGCGCGGCCAGCACAATGCGCGGAGTTTCTCTGCTGGCGCCATGAAAACTCACGGCGCTCGCCGCAATCTCAAACACTTCTGCTCTCATGAGTTCGAATTCTTCGGCATGTTGCAAATGGTTTTTATCGGCGGCCATTATCCCTGCTCCTCTAGTCGATGCAAACCGCTGGCTTCCTTAACGTCATCTTGCAGCGCTGTTGCATTGTAAATATTACTATATATAAAATATATTTTCTTGTTTTTACGTAATTATTGGGATATAAATAATTGCAGGCGATTCAAGCTATCGACATCGTCTCCGGGCTCGCTATCAGGAAGGGCAGGACGCGCAGCGAAATGGGACGCACAGCAAAAGGAGCACAATCATGCTGGTACTGACGCGCCGCATCGGCGAATCGATAAAAATCGGCGACGACATCACTGTCACGATATTAGGCGTTAGCGGTTTGCAGGTTCGCGTTGGAGTTGGCGCGCCTACCGATATCCCAATTTTTCGCGAAGAAGTGCATATGCGCATCAAGGCCGGATTGGCAATCGATAAAGCCGTAGCGAAAATGAAAGCCGCGTCGAAAGTGCGTTAGGGCGAGCTGCGCAGTTCTATCATCAATGGCATGGCTATATTACTTTCGCTGGTAATGATTCGTTTGTAATGGCCGCCGCGACGCAAACTGTTTACAGTGGCGCGATCAGCAACGGAGGTGGCGAATCATGCAGAACAAAATGATTGCAGGTGTGGCGGCGGTACTGCTGGCAGGTTGCGGCGGGATGATGACGCACGAGCCCTCGGCTCAGGCGAAGCTCGCGCCGACACAGGGCAACAGCTCCAACGGCACGGTGACCTTCACTCAACACGGCGACAAGGTAATAGTCGATGCCGATATCGTCGGCCTGACGCCGGGACTGCATGGTTTCCATCTGCACGAGAAAGGCGATTGCAGCGCGGCCGATGCTACCAGCGCCGGCGGTCATTTCAATCCGACCGGCAAGCCGCACGGCGATCCCAACGGCAGCGAACATCATGCCGGCGATTTACCGATGCTGTATGCGGGCGCCGACGGTCGTGCAAAATTACACGTTGAACTAAGCTCGTTATCGCTGCAACCCGGCGCGCAAAATATAATCGGCAAGGCCGTGATCATTCATCAAAAGTTGGATGATTTCACAACGCAGCCCGCGGGAAATTCCGGCGCACGCGTTGCCTGCGGTGTCGTCGCAGCCGGCTCGTAAACGCGCGAACATTCAATCCACGCGCTGTCTAATCTCATCGTTTATTCTCTCGGCACAGGGCCGCTGCGCTATGACGTTGTCTGCAACACGGGTTTTCGTGGTTTTCACATTATTGATCGGCGCGGGCTGCGCGCAGGCCGGCAGCAAAATGTTGATGCTCGATCAAAATACCAAACGTGCCGATATTCCCTTTTCAAATCTGGGCGAACTACAAAAACCGATCTGGCTCGGCAAGCTGGCGTACGATCCGGGTTATTTTAAAATCGTCGCGCACACGTATGTCATTCCCGGCGCGGAAGGCGATATGTACTGCGGTTTCACCGGCGATTCGTGGGTCAAAGAGCAATCGTCGATTTTGATTACCGCGACCGCGCGCGGTATCGACGCGCTGCCGAATCCGGTCGAAGTACCGATCTATACGCGCGATACCACCAGCGGCACTCCGATATGCACCGGCGCGGAACTGAGCGTCGCCGATGTCATGCCGTTCACGCCGATGAAAGACGC
>DASXYH010000202.1:0-5155 GCA_036502545.1 Spongiibacteraceae bacterium | reverse complement strand
CGGCGGCCACTTCGTTTACGGCGTGCCGTTCGATAACTTCATGGCGACGATTCACACACTAAATAAACTGCGGTTCTGGGGTTTGCTGATCACCGCGATGGCCTCGCTGCTGGTGACACTGATGGCTACGCGGCGCACATTGCGACGGCTGAGTGCGATCTATCAGGTGTGCGATCGCGTCGCCACCGGCGATTTGAAACAGCGCATACAACTGCGCGGCGGTAATGACGATATCGATCGCATCAGCGCCGCCATCAATAATATGCTCGATCAAATCGAACAGCTGATGGAGGGCGTGCGCGAAGTTTCGGACGCTATCGCGCACGATTTAAAAACGCCGCTCGCGCGCCTGCGCGGCCAGCTCGAATTGCTGTTAAGTATTTCCGAGCGTAGCGACGACGCTATCGATGCCGTTATCGCCGAGGCCGATCAGGTGTTGAATGCGTTCAATGCGCTGCTGCGTATCGCGCAACTCGAACAAGGTACACGGAGGCAAGCATTCGTTCACTTCGATTTTATTGCCGTGCTGCAACAGGTTCGCGATATTTTCGAACTGGTATTCGCCGACAAAAATATCCGCTTTGCGATCGATATCGGTGCCGATGAACATGCCTCATTCCCGATTTATGGCGATCGCGATCTATGGCTGCAGGCACTGAGCAATCTGCTCGACAATGCGTACAAATACACCCCCGAAGGCGGTGCCGTGACAATCGCCCTGCGGCGCGAAAACGCATCGATCGCTTTGCAAATTCGCGACACCGGCCCCGGCATTCCGAGCGGCGAGCGCCGCAACGTATTCAAACGTTTTTACCGACTGGAAAAACATCGCAGCCAAAAAGGCACCGGTCTCGGACTCAGTTTGGTCGCGGCGGTGTGCAAGGTGCACAACGCGCAGATCGACCTCGATAACGACGGCGGGTTAATCGTCAACATTCGCATGCCGCTCGATCTGCACGCGGATATCAGCGCGCTCGATACGCTCGCCAATGTATAACTAGCACCGCAATGCCATATAGGTATTTTTACCATCGCCAAATGCACCGCATGCGCGTAGAATGCGCCGCTCGACGAATTCGCTACCGATTGTCCACTGCATAGGGCCTGGGCATAGCGTAGCGCCCTAGCAGATGATGACGATGAGCGAACCGACCGATTTCTCCGGTCTCGGCCTGCCCGAGACTTTAATTTCCACTTTAACTTCCCTTGGCTATCAGAAGCCGTCGCCGATTCAGGCGCTGGCGATTCCGCTATTGCTTTCCGGCCGCGATCTGATCGGCCAGGCGCAGACCGGCACCGGTAAAACCGCCGCGTTCGCGCTGCCGATTCTTACTAAACTCGATAACACTTCAACTAAGCCGCAGGCATTGATTCTGGCGCCAACGCGCGAACTCGCGATGCAAGTGGCAGAAGCGTTTCAACGCTACAGCGAAAATCTCGGCCGCTGCCGCGTGCTCGCCGTGTACGGCGGCCAATCGATGCGCGATCAACTGCAGGAACTCAAACGCGGTGTGCAGATCGTGGTCGGCACGCCGGGGCGTCTGCTCGATCATTTGAATCGTAAAAGTCTCGATCTCAGCGCGCTGCGCTGGGTGGTGATGGACGAAGCCGACGAAATGTTGCGCATGGGTTTTATCGACGATGTCGAGGCAATTCTCGCGCATACCGGCGGTAAGCAGCAGACCGCGCTGTTTTCCGCGACGATGCCGCCGCGTATCAAAAATATCGCCGATCGTTATTTGCGCGAAGCCGAGCGCATTATCATCCCCGCCGCGACTGCAACGGTTGCCAGCATCGCGCAACACGTAGTGTGGGCGCGTCAGCGCGATAAACCATTAGCGGTTGCGCGCTTACTTGCAGCGGAAGAATTTGACGGCGTGATTATTTTCACCCGCACGCGCGAAAGCACTTCCGAACTCGCCGAGCATTTGGCGAATTGCGGTTACGCCGCGCAGGCGATCAACGGCGATATGAATCAATCGCAGCGCGAGCAAACCATCGCACTGCTGAAATCCGGCAAGATCGATATTCTGGTCGCCACCGATGTCGCCGCGCGCGGTCTCGATGTCGAGCGCATCAGTCTGGTTATCAATTATGATCTGCCGCACGAACAGGATACCTACGTGCATCGCATCGGCCGCACCGGCCGCGCCGGTCGCAGCGGCAAGGCGATTCTGCTGGCCGATCCGCGCGATCGCCGCTCAGTTAAAATGTTAGAGCAGTTCACGCGCCAACCGCTGCAAAATCTGGAGCTGCCGACCGACGAAGAAATCAAGAAACGCCGCAGCGATCGCTTCCGACAGACGCTTGCGGAAAAACTCGGCCACGCCGACATGGCGTCGTGGTTGCCATTACTCGAAGAATTGCGCGGCGAATTGGAACAGAACATCACCGATCTCGCCGCCGGCCTGCTCGCGCTGCTCGCCGAACAACAGGGGCTTACCGCGAAACTGCCGCCGATACCGGGACCGGTTAATTTCGAACGCAACGAACGCAGCGAGCGCGCTCCGCGCCACGAGAAATCCGGCAGCTCCGAGCGGCCGCGGCGCGAGCGCGCCGATGTGCCGATGGATCGCTATCGTCTTGCCGTCGGTCGCGCGCAGGAAATTCGCGTCAGCGATATCGTCGGCGCGATTGCCAACGAGGCCAATATCAACAGCGCGAACATCGGTCGCATCCAATTGTTCGACGATTACAGCACCGTCGATTTACCGCAGGGCATGCCGAAAGATATTTTGCAGCATTTGAAAAGCGTGCGCGTGCGCGGTCACATGATGAATCTCGCGCCGGCGACGAGCAGCGATGCCGGTGCACCGCGCAAACGTTCGTACGGTGAAACCACCACGGCACGCGCGCCGCGCGAAGTGCGTAAAGAGGTGCGTAAAGAGGTGCGCGAACCACGTAAAGTTGAAGCCGACGGCGCACCGCGTAAAAAGCTGGCATTGAAGCATTAATCACTTGTTGGTCGTCGGTGATGGCTAGTGAAATGCCATCATCGCAACCAATTCACTGCCGATAATTCATTGCGCGTAACCGGCAACGTATTGCCAGCAACTCTTTACCGACAACTAATTATTGCAACCACGAACCAACTAACAACTGGGGGTTAATTCATGTTTAAAGTTAACGAATATTTCGGTGGCAACGTCAAATCGATCGCGTTCCAAGGTGAACAGTTGCCGGCGACAGTCGGTGTGATGGCGCCCGGCGAATACGAATTCGGCACCAGCCAGCGCGAAGTGATGACAGTCGTCAGCGGTGCGTTGACGGTGAAACTGCCGGACTCGTCGCAATGGCAAACATTTGCGCGCGGCGCTTCGTTCGAAGTGGCGGCGAATCAAAAGTTTCAACTGCAGGTTAAACAAGACACTGCGTATCTGTGCACTTACGGTTGATTCGATTCGCCGTATAGATAGAGATTGTGCCAAGGCATGTGTCCGGTATCGGTTGGGTTTGCAAGCAGAATTTTTACAGTGCACTACACAGCGCACCAAAGACTCGATAATTCCGTGTTTTCGATTTAGGCGTGACCCAACCGATACCGGACACATACCTCTTGAATTACAGTGCCAACTTTAGAAGTCTTTTATTTGAATCTCGCGCGATATTGGTAGGGCGTATGCCCTGTATCGGATGGGCCGTCATTCTCCCAAAAATACAGGCTCCAACTAGCCTTTGGTGCGCTGTGTAGTGCACTGTAAAAATTCTGCTTGCAAGCCCATTCGATACAGGGCGTACACCCCTGCAAAATCATCCACCGCTCCCGAATGTGCAAAAATCATGAATACCTGCGTGCAACATAGCCGCTCGCAACGTTTGACGATAGGCTAGAGATCGACCCGCGATCAATACGGCATAACGTGCGCATTCAATCAAAAATCTTTCTCGCGATTCTCACGTCCAGTTTATTGCTGGTGGCTGCGGTTATGCTGCTGGTGCAATGGAGCGTAACGCGCGGCATGCTCGATTACGTCAACAATCGCCAAGTGCAGCGCGCGCATGCGGTGGCCGAAGAATTAAGCGAGTTCTATCGCGAAGCCGGCAGTTGGCAGCCGTTGCGCGACGAGCCACGCCTGTTTCGACGCATCGTTTTGAACGCGCTCGATTCGCACGAACCGCCGCCGCCAGCGAAATTACCGCGACCGCCGCTGCCGCTAGCGCTACTCGATCAACAACAGCAACTGATCGTCGGTACACCGCCATCACCACCGACCGTCGTTATTCCGATCGAACTCAACAATGTAAAAATCGGTTGGCTATTGGTACCGCAGTTGCGCGAGATCAATTCGGGATTCGAAGAACAATTTTTGCGGCGGCAGCGCTCGACGCTCGCAGTGATCGGCACCGCACTGCTGGTCGTCGCCGCGCTAATTGCATTGCCGTTCGCACGCCATCTGGTCAAACCAATCCGCCAGCTTACCCACGGCACGCACGAATTGACGCAGGGTAATTACGCGGTCGCATTACCGCTGCAACGCCGCGATGAACTCGGCGCGCTCGCGCGCGATTTCAATGAACTCGCGCTGACGCTCGCCGCCAACGACAGCAGTCGCAAACGCTGGCTCGCCGATATTTCGCATGAGCTGCGCACGCCGTTATCGATTTTGCGCGGCGAGCTAGAAGCGATTCTCGACGGCGTGCGTCCTGCGGATGCCAATCATCTGCAATCGCTGCATCAGGAAATTCAACATCTGACGCGTTTGGTCGACGATCTCTACGCATTGACCACCGCCGACATCGGCGGCCTGCAATATCGCAAAAGCGAATGCGACGTGGCCGAGTTGTGGCACGATCAATGCGCCGCGCATCGACCGCATTTTCTCGCCAGCGGCTTGCAACTTGAAACGCTCATCGGCGCCGAGGAAATCGAAGTGTACGGCGACGAAGATCGACTGCGGCAATTGCTCGACAATTTGCTCGATAACAGTCGCAAATACACGACGAGCGGCGGCACGGTGCACGTCAGCGTGATCGCGGCGCAAAATGGTGTGGAGTTGTCCGTGCAGGACAGCGTGCCCAGTGTGCCCGAAGCCGCGCTGCCAAAATTATTCGATCATTTATTTCGCGTCGAAGATTCGCGCAATCGCGCCACCGGCGGCTCAGGTCTCGGCCTGGCGATTTGTCAGCGCATTGTCGCCGCGCATCAGGGCAGCAT
>DASXYH010000201.1:0-8703 GCA_036502545.1 Spongiibacteraceae bacterium | reverse complement strand
TCGTCAACGGTTCGCAGGTTTTATACGGATTACGCTATTCATCGGTGATGTGGCCGGAGCAAGCGATCGACCCATTCCACGAGGAAACCGGTTACTGGTTGTGGGATCCGCGAGCGCAGCAGGTTTATTGTTGCTTTGTCGTGCCGCGCGGCGTTGTGGTCAATGCAGGAGCGAATGTTGCGGCCGAGGCGAAATTTTTTACGCTCGCCGCTGATGTGGGCGCCGAGGTTTATGGGCTGTCGTCGAATCCTTTTCTCGATGCGGTATATAAAACACTGCATTTTGAAATGACCGTTAAACTGTTGGCGGATGGCAGTATGGAATATTCGCAGGACACCGTGTTGAAAATGAAAAATATCGGCGAAGTATTTCATCACACCGATTGCAATAGCATGCGCAAGGTCGGCTGATCGCGATGTCCGCAATCGATACCGCATTGCTGCGCCAAGGCAATCGCCGTGCGTTGGCGAAAGCGATTACATTGATCGAGAGCAAACTCGATAGCGATCGTATCGCCGCGCAAACTCTGCTCGAAGAATTGCTGCCGTATAGCGGCAATAGTATGCGCATTGGCATCACCGGTATTCCCGGCGTCGGCAAATCGACTTTTATCGAAACGTTCGGATTATATTTGCTGAGCTTGGGCAAAAAAGTCGCCGTGCTTGCGGTCGATCCGAGCTCGCCGCTCGCGGGCGGTTCGATTCTCGGCGATAAAACGCGCATGGAAGAATTATCGCGGCAGGAGAACGCTTTTATTCGTCCGTCGCCATCGGAGGGAACGCTCGGTGGCGTCGCTCAGCACACGCGCGAAACAATGCTGCTGTGCGAAGCCGCCGGTTACGACGTGGTTTTGGTGGAAACAGTCGGCGTCGGCCAGAGCGAATACGAAGTCGCCGGCATGGTCGATTTTTTCATGGTGCTGATGCTGCCCAATGCCGGCGATGAACTGCAGGGCATCAAGCGCGGCATCATGGAACTCGCGGACGCGCTGGTGATCAATAAGGCCGACGGCGAAAGTATCAACCTCGCCAATCGCACGCGTTCGCATTATCAAAGTGCAATGAATCTACTTCGTCATACCAGTTTCTGGACGCCCCGGGTGCTTATATGCTCAGCGCTTGAGAAGAAAAACATCGAAGCGGTGTGGGGCATGATCAGCGATTATCGGATCGAGGCCGACAAGAATGGCCATCTTGTGAAGAAACGCGCGCGGCAAGCGCGCGACTGGATGCATAAATTACTGCATGAAATGTTATTGTTGCGGTTGCGCCAGAATCCGCGGGTGCGACAAGCGCTGCCGTTACTTGAGCGCAAAGTAATCGCCGCCGAAACCACCCCCTACAATGCCGCCCGCCAATTGATCGATATGCTATGAATATTTGATGGTAATCATGGCGTATAATTGCGGCACTTTTATGCTGGCTTCCGGTTAAGTTCTTTACTTTGCATACTCCTTATAAATCGTTGCGCGGCGAAGCAATTTATAATAACGAAGGCGTCAACTGCGCCGGCGCCAAAGAAACTGCGGAGGCAGGTTGCGATCATTGAATAAACTTGCGGCGCCAGAAGTGCTGCTTGCAACTATCACCATTCTGCTGGTCGCTGCTATCGCATGCGCGCCGATGCTGTGGTACGGCGCGTCCAATGGCCACAGCATTGTTTATAACCTTGTCTGGCTGAAAAATTTTTCCGCGCAACTCGCGCAAGGCGATTTGTATCCGCGCTGGTTGATGGATATGAATCATGGCGCCGGCAGCCCCGCATTTTATTTTTATGCGCCGCTACCGTTTTATGTCGCTTCGCTTCCCGGCTTATTGCTGGCCGGCAGTAAATTAACCATTCAGCTCGCATGGGGCGAATGGTTGTTGATTGCGCTGTCGGGCATCACTTTTTTCCGCTATGCGCGCCGGCGTTTCGAAATGGGCACGGCGTTATTTTGTGCCGCGCTATATATGTTGCTGCCGTATCATTTTGAAATCGATTTGTGGCGGCGCCAGGACATCGGTGAACTCGCCAATTACATTTGGATGCCGCTGGTTCTGTACTACACCGAAAAATTATTCGATGGCCGTCGCGCGGTGGCTGGCCTTGCCGTCAGTTACGCGTTAATGCTGCTGTCGCATCTGCCATCGGCGCTGTTGTTTTCGATTTGCGTCGGCGGCTACGTGGTCGTGCTGCTGTGGGATAAACATTCGTGGTTTTGTCTGCTGCGCTTTATCGGCGGCATCGCTATCGGTCTTTTGCTCGCCGCGGCATATTGGGTGCCGGCGTTATTCAGCGAGCAATATGTGCGCGCGGATAAATTTTGGACGCCGTATTTCGATTTCCATAAATGGTTTTTTCCGATCAACGAATCGCCGCATCACGATGCCAACAGCCACGCCTTCGCCGAGCGTTTGTTTACCGTAGTCGGTATCGCCACCGCGATGTTTGCGCTGTGCTGGTTGCCGGCCTTCCGCTGGCGCGAAACCGTCGGCACTAAAAAACTGATCGGCTGTTTGGTATTGATCGGCGTCGCCTGGTTTTTGATGTCGTCGTGGTCGACCTTCGTCTGGGAGAACGTGCCGGAGTTATGGAAAGTGCAATTTCCGTGGCGCATCGCGATGGTAGTCGATCTGGCTGCGGCGATCGCCGCACTGCATACGGTGCATTGTTTGTATGTGCATCGCGATTGGTTTTCGGCCGCCGCACTGGCCATTTCGCTGCTGTTGTTGACCTGGTGTTTCGCCACTGCAAATGTCAAAAACAAACTCGACCCGTTCGATAACGCCTGGTGGATCGTCGGCCGCGATAACGCCGTGCGCAACGGTCTCGATGCGCCTGAATACACCACGCTGTGGAATCCTTCCAAAACGCCCGATACCAGCTTGGGTATCGCCGGTCAGGATAAACTCGTGTATGACGCCACCGCCGGCAAGATAAGCATCGCACACTGGCTGCCGCGCAATATCGAACTCGACGTGCATTTAAAATATCCTGCGCGCTTGAGCGTACACCAATTTTATTTTCCGAATTGGCAGGCGAGGACGGAGGGTGGCTCTGCGCTGAATGTGGCACCCTCGAAAGAAAACGGTTTGGTCATTATTGATTTGCCGGCAGGGAATTATCGCGCGCGCCTTAAACTCGAACCGTTGCGGCAGGAATTAATCGGTTCGACGATTACCGCATTTGGATTTGTCTTGCTGTTTTGGTGGTCCGCATGGCGTGCGCGCCGCCGGAAATCATCGACCCGCCTACCGCAATCGATTGCGGTTTTAAAATAAAAATAAAAATATTTTCCGGGATGAGAATTTTTGTGCGGAAATGATCAGTTATTCACTGCAGCCGAATATTCGGGCGCGCGCGCCAAAAAACTCACCACCTCGCTGGCTTCCGCCATTACATCGCCGTAACCCAACTCGATCAGCTGTTGCACGAAAGGTCGCGTAAATAATAAATAACTGGCGGCGTTGACGCCGCCGCTGTAATTGCCGCTGCCGGTGATACGCAAAAAGTAGCGAATACTGCGCGGCAATTCCTTTACGTGCAGCTCGGCGATCGTATCGATATCCTGCGATGGCGATAGCACGTAAAACTCGACCGGATTCAATTTACGCGAAAGCTGCGTACGTTGTTCGGCCGGTAGCAGCGTTACCAATTCATTGACGCGCTCAAGCAATTCGATATCGGTTTCGAGACTGTCGATAAAGGCGCTATTCAGCAGATGGCCGAGGATTTGACCGAAGGCGGGACTTTGAATTTTGCGAATCGGTTTTGCGTAATTTCGTTTATGACCGTTGGGCGGCACAATTAATACGCGCTCCGCACCTAAATGCAGCGCCGGGCTGATCGGCGTCAACTGACGCAGCGCGCCATCGCCGTAATAGTTTCCCCAAATTTCTTCCGGCGGAAATATCGTTGGAATGGCCGTCGATGCCATCAAATGTTTTAAGCTCAGCGGACACGCAACACCCTGGCGACGCCAGCGTTGCCAATTGGTGTGATCGGGGCCGCCTTGAAAAAAGCTCATCGACACGCCCTGCGTGTAGTTCATTGCCGTCACCGAAACGGCGCGTAAATGGCCCTGCTGCAGGTGATCGCCGATGTGATCGAAATTCAGCACTTTTCCCAACAGCTCGCGCAGCGGTGTGTTATCGAGCAGGCCGACTGGACGTCCGACTGCAATACCCGCATTGAACAGCGAGCGCAGCAATCGCCACGCATTATTGGCGATATCGAACCAATCGGTGCGGTAAACGTGATCGACCGCGAGCCGCATCCATAACGATTCCAGCCGCTCGACTGCCTTGGCGAAATTATCCGCCTGCGTGGCAAGCGCCACCGCATTCAATGCGCCGGCGGAGGTGCCGCAGAGGATGGGAAAAGGATTTTGCGGATAATCGCGCGTGAGTTCTGCCAGCGCTTTCAACACGCCGACTTGATACGCCGCGCGCGCGCCGCCGCCGGGGAGCAACAAGGCGGTGTGATTAAGGCTGCAAGGGATGGGCGGGCTGCTCATTAAGAAGATCGGTCATCAAGCTAAAGGGGTCGCGTTGCGGTAGCGGAAGTATAGTCAGCGAATTTCCCGCCCGCCGATTCATCGGCCCTTAACGCATATGTTCGCGCAAACCCTTTTCCACCAAAATTTTGGTGGCGATTTCTTCGATCGACACGTGTGTGCTATCGATGTATTTAATGCCGTTGCGCTCGAACAGCGCCAGCGCCATCCGTACTTCGTCCTCGCATTTGGCGATATTGGCGTAACGCGAGTTCGGTTTGCGCTCGTTGCGAATCGCCGACAGGCGCTCGGGATTGATCGTGAGGCCATACAGCTTATTGCGCTGTGCCAGCAGCGGCCGCGGTATTTGGCCAAGATCGAGGTCTTCATCGGTGAGCGGATAATTCGCTGCGTATACGCCGTGTTGCATCGCCATATACAAACAACTCGGCGTTTTGCCGCAGCGTGATACACCGATCAGAATTAATTGCGCCTGATCGTAATGATTGATGCGCGCGCCGTCGTCGTTTTCCATCGCGTAATTCACCGCGTTGATGCGTTGTTGATACAGCAGCTCGGTATTGCGGCTGTGACCGCGACCCACCGTGAGTCCCGATTTGCTGCTGAGCGCGCGCTCTAGCGGCTCGAGAAACGTGGAAAAAATATCCATCAAGACGCCGTTGCTGGCGGCGATAATTTCGCGTACCTGTTGATTGACCACGGTATCGAAAATGATCGGCGGCGCGCCATCGCGATCGGCCGCGTCGTTGATTCGGCCCACGGCTTGCAATGCTTTTGCCGGGGTATCGACAAAAGGCAGCACGGTTTTATCGAATTCGATATTTTCAAATTGCGCCAGCAGACTTTTGCCCAGTGTTTCGGCGGTGATGCCGGTGCTGTCGGAGATGAAAAATGCACTTCTGCGCATCGCGCTGCGAGCCTCGACGAGGGGCCGCGACCAAGGGTCCGGCCCGATGAGAATTTTGCCTTGTTTTTCGGTATCATTGGCGGCCGTTTTGGGACCTCGGCACTCTAGCATAGATGTCCCGATCGCCGTGCGAGCGCGCTGTCATTGCGACAGCGCGGCTTTCCAAACGAAATCCCTGCATTACGGAGACTATGACGTTGGCTGACTATGTGATTTGGTTCGATCGTTTGGGTATGGGCGATGTGGAAACTGTCGGCGGCAAAAATGCGTCGCTTGGCGAAATGATCAGCCATCTTGCCGGCGCCGGTGTATCGGTACCCGGCGGCTTTGCCACGACAGCGCAGGCGTATCGCGATTTTCTGAGCCAGAGCGGTCTCAGCGATTGGATTAACAGTGAACTGGATAAACTCGATGTCGATGATGTGAATGAACTGGCAGTGGTCGGCGGAAAAATTCGCCGCCGCATCGTTGAAACACCATTGTTACCCGCACTGGAGCATGCTATCGGCGCGGCCTTTGCCAAATTATCGGCCGAAAATGCCAACATCGCCGTTGCCGTGCGCTCATCGGCAACCGCGGAGGATTTACCGGACGCATCGTTCGCCGGCCAGCAGGAAACCTTCCTGAATATTCGCGGGCTCGATAATATTTTAATTGCGGTGAAAGAAGTATTCGCATCGCTGTTCAACGATCGCGCGATCGCCTATCGCGTCCATAAAAGTTTCGATCACAAACTGGTCGCGTTATCGGCCGGCGTGCAGCGCATGGTGCGCTCTGAAACCGGCGCAGCCGGCGTAATGTTTACACTCGATACCGAATCCGGTTTCGATAAAGTCGTGTTCGTCACTTCATCGTATGGTCTGGGCGAAACGGTGGTGCAGGGCGCCGTCAACCCCGATGAATTTTACGTTCACAAAGAAACACTGAATGCGAATCGCCCCGCGGTATTGCGCCGCAATCTCGGCGCGAAAGCGATCAAGATGATTTACACCGACAGTAACAAGCCCGGTCGCTCGGTGAAAACGGTCGACGTTTCGGAAGAGCAGCGCCAACAATTTTCGATCAACGATGCCGAAGTGCAAGCGCTCGCGCGCCAGGCTTTGATTATCGAAAATCATTATGGCCGCCCGATGGATATCGAATGGGCGAAAGACGGCGACGACGGTCAGCTCTACATCGTGCAGGCGCGCCCGGAAACGGTGAAAAGTCGCGGCTCGAATACGTTGATGGAGCGCTATCTGCTGAAGGAAAAAGGTAAAGTGCTGTGCGAAGGCCGCTCGATCGGCCAGCGTATCGGCAGCGGACCGGTGCGCGTGATTACCGGTCTTGCGCAAATGGATAAAGTGCGGCAGGGCGATGTACTCGTTACCGACATGACCGATCCCGATTGGGAGCCGATCATGAAACGCGCATCGGCCATCGTTACCAATCGCGGCGGGCGCACCTGTCACGCGGCGATCATTGCGCGCGAGTTGGGTATTCCCGCAGTGGTCGGTTGCGGCGATGCCACCGAAAAACTTAGCACCGGCATGGATGTAACAGTCAGCTGTGCCGAAGGCGATACCGGGCTGGTGTACGCGGGTCAACTCGCATTCGATATCACCACCAACGATTTGAAAAAAATGCCGGATCTACCGTTCAAAATCATGATGAATGTCGGCAATCCCGATCGCGCCTTCGATTTTCAGGCGTATCCGAATGCCGGGGTCGGTCTCGCGCGGCTCGAATTTATTATTAACCGCATGATCGGCGTGCATCCGAAAGCGCTGCTGAATTTCAACGATCTGCCGCGCGATGTGCGCACTAGCGTCGAGCGCCGTATTGCCGGCTACGCATCGCCGGTCGATTTCTATATCGAGAAACTGGTCGAAGGCATCGCCACCATCGCCGGCGCGTTTTCGCCGAAGCGCGTGATCGTGCGCATGTCCGATTTCAAATCGAACGAATACGCGCATTTGATCGGCGGCAGCTTGTATGAACCTGCTGAAGAAAATCCGATGCTCGGTTTTCGCGGTGCCTCGCGTTATATCTCCGAATCGTTCCGCGAATGTTTCGAGCTCGAATGTCGCTCGCTGAAAAAAGTTCGCAACGACATGGGCTTTACCAATATCGAGATCATGATTCCGTTCGTGCGCACCGTCGGCGAAGCGCGTCAGGTGATCGAATTGCTTGCGGCGAACGGTCTCAAGCGCGGCGAGAACGGTTTGAAGATGATCATGATGTGCGAAATTCCAGCCAACGCGTTGCTCGCTGATCAATTCCTGGAATTCTTCGATGGTTTCTCGATTGGCTCGAACGATTTGACGCAATTATCGCTGGGCCTCGATCGCGATTCGGGGCTGGTCGCGCATTTGTTCGACGAGCGCAACGACGCGGTGAAAGTGCTGCTGAAAAGCGCCATCACCGCGTGCAAAGCGCAGGGTAAATACGTCGGCATCTGCGGCCAGGGACCTTCGGATCATCCCGATTTTGCGAAATGGTTGATGGAGCAGGGCATCGACAGCGTTTCGTTGAGTCCCGATTCCGTACTGGAAACATGGTTGTTTCTCGCCGAGCAACAGCGCGCTTAGTTAGCCCTGGCGGCGATATGGTCGAAAAAGTATGCGCTTCTATTTACTCGAGAAGTTCATCAACCTGTACGACGGTTATCGCCGTACTTTTAAAATCGATCAACATCAGCTGCTGCTGTTACAGGAAAACGGCGAGCGCTATCTGATCGAATCGCTATGCCCGCACCGCGGGCATCCGCTTGAAACCGCCGATGTGCACAACGATGTTTTACGCTGCCCGCTGCACGGTTATGAATTTATGCTGGATAGTGGACGAGTTCGCGCAACTACCGAGGCACCGTGTCGTGCGTTGCGGCGATATGAGTTAGTGACGCGCGATACCGATTTGGGTGTGGTGTTGTAGATTTGTAAGTCTTGTATGATTTTTTGCATAGCATTAATTCAATGATTTTTTAGTGCTTGTGAATTTCTTTTCCACTCGCAAATATAATTGACTGCCCGCTTTCGGACCGCTGCTGATGGTGCCGGCATCCGGCGCAGCGGGTTGCGGCAGCAACGCAATCCAGCTGCCGAGATCGCCGACGACGGTGTTGCCGAACACGCGGCGCTCCTGATTTTCTTCCTTCGTGTAATTCACCAGCACCAGCGCTTTGCGGCCGCCTTGCACGCGCACTTGCAGTGTCAGCGATTTCACCATCGTCGGTACATTTTCGATAGTGATCCACCAGCCATTGCTTGATGGTTGTTGAATTATTTTATTGTATTCGAGTGCGACCATCGCGCCTTCG
>DASXYH010000200.1:0-25023 GCA_036502545.1 Spongiibacteraceae bacterium | reverse complement strand
GATCGAAACGCAATGCTATGTTATCGGCGCCAATCAGGGCGGTGAGCACAGCGCAACGCGACACACGTCGGGCGGATCGGCGATTATCGACAGCTGGGGCGAAGTGCTGGCCGAAGCGGGCTTCGGCGAAGGTATCGTCACGTCGGCGATCGATCGCGAAAAAATAAAACGTGAACGCGCCGCGATGCCGGTGGCGCAGCATCGGCGTTTTAAAACTTCTCCGCGGTAAGTTGCTGCAATCAAGGCGGGTGAATTTAAATTTCCGCAAGCTCGCGCAAATAACGAAATAATTTGCGCGCAGCGGCCGGCGGTTTTTGCTGTTCGCGCTCTTTGGCGGCGGTCGTAATCAATTGCCGCAGATGCTGGCGATCGGCATGCGGGTACAACGCGAGTACTTGTTCCATCGCCCGCATTCCTTCGCCGATTAACGTGTCGCGCAATTGTTCGAGCTGATGGAACTGCTGATTGTGCAGTACGCGGCCGGCATTTAAATCCTGCAATGCGGCCTCGATTGCAGCAATATTTTCCTGACGCATCAATTTGCCGATGTACTGCATTTGCCGGCGCAACCCTTCACCGCTTTTCAAGCGCCGCGCGGTGGCGATTGCGCCGAGCAGCTCGCCAGCGAGCGGAATCGTCGCGAACTCTCCGTCGCTGAGTTTGACGATGGTTTCGCCCAGTTCCTGCAGCGCCTGCATCTCGCGTTTGCGCGCGCTCTTGCTGGGTTTTTCATCGTCGGCATTTTCTGTTACATCGTTGCGTTTGCTGTCGGGCTCGACGGTGCGAGCGGATGGCTTATTGCGCATAATTATTCCGCTTCGTCGAAGCGGTTATTGATCAACGCACACACGGCATCGTGCGCGCATTGCTCGTCATCGCCATCGAATTCGAGCTCAAGCTCGGTATCTTTGCCCGCTGCCAGCATCATCACCGACATAATGCTTTTCGCATCGATCATACGGCCGCTGACGCCGGCGCGAATTTGCGAGCGAAATGCCGCAGTGACCGAAACCAGTTTTGCTGCAGCGCGCGCATGCAATCCAAGTTTGTTAATAATTGTTATTTTTTTGCAAATCATAATGTCTTAAGCCGAGAAGATAATGTGAACAGCCGTTCAGGCGACAAGTTCCCGGTGCCTTACCTGCACATCCTTGAATTCACTACTAAAAGCTTTGGCGAGCCGTTCAGCCATATATACTGAGCGATGTTGTCCGCCGGTGCAACCAAGTGAAACGGTTAGATAGCTGCGATTGCCGGCAAGAAATTTCGGCAGCCATTTTCGCAGCATATTGTAAATATCGTTAAACATTTCGTTGACCTCGGACTTCTCGTCGAGAAATGCAATCACGGCGCCATCATGTCCGGTCAAACTGCGCAGTAACGGGTCCCAGTGCGGGTTTGGCAGCACACGTAAGTCGAACACCAAATCCGAATCCACCGGCACGCCGCGTTTATAGCCGAACGATACAAATAACAGCGAAAGTCCCGCAGCATTGCGACCCAAAACACGCGTGCGCAAATTGCCGCGCAATTCGTGCACATTCATGTTGCGGGTGTCGAGCGTCAATCCCGCCACCATCGCGATCGGTTCAAGCAAGCGTTTTTCGGCGGCGATCGCTTCCGATAACGCGGTGTGTTCATCGCTGAGCGGATGACGCCGCCGCGTTTCCGAAAAGCGTTTGATGAGCGAATCGTCGTCGGCGTCGAGGTATAGCACTTCAGTGTGAACGTCGGCGGGCAGCGCCTCGAGCAATTCGCCGAAGCGCGAAAGATCCTTGGTCGCGTTGCGCGCATCGATGCAGACGGCGACTTTGCGATTCAATGTTTTTTCGGCGCTCAGCTGCTCGACCAGTTGCGGCAATAACGAGACCGGTAAATTATCGATCGCGTAAAAGCCTTCGTCTTCGAATAAATGCAGCGCAGAACTTTTTCCGGAACCGGAGCGACCGCTGATGATGATGAGTTGCATCGGTGCTCCTGGGGCATTAAGTTAAATATTAATGGGCGCGAAAATCGATGGCGGCTCGATACAATTGTTCAGCGTTAGTCGCAGCGCGCATGCGCTGGCGAAAATCGGAGTGATTCAACAGTTCGGCCAGTGCGGCCAATGCGTGCAAATGTTCCTGCAAAGCGCGCTCGGGCGCCAATAAAATAAAAATGATATCGACCGGTTTGCCATCGACCGCATCGAAATCGATCGGCTCGGCCAATGTGATCAGCGCACCGACGACAGTCTCGATATTTTTTAAACGGCAGTGCGGAATCGCAATGCCATTGCCCAAGCCGGTGCTGCCGAGGCGTTCGCGCGCCAGCAAGCTTTGCAGCAGCGCATCTGCGGTTACGGTGGGAACATTTTCGCTGAGAAAATGCGCGCAGTTTTCCAGCACCCGATTTTTGGTGTTGGCGGGTGCGCGACATAATGTGCGTTCTATAGTGAGTAATGTATCGAGTTGCATATGTAAACGGACGCTGTCAGCGCCCCTTGAGTTTTTCTTTATGTTTGATCAGTTGACGATCGAGTTTATCCGCCAGGCTGTCGATGGCGGCGTACATATCTTCGGATTCGCAAACGGCAAATAGGTTCGCACCGGCTACGTGTACGGTAGCTTCGGCCTTTTGGATTAATTTTTCAACGGTAAGCGTAACAGCGGTATTGGTAATGTTATCGAAATGATTTTGCAGCTTGGATAATTTGATATTGACGTAATCGCGCAAGGCGGGGGTGACATCCACATGATGACCGCTCACGGTAATGTGCATAGCTGACTCCTTATGCCGATTAAGTACCTGGCGCCGATGAAGTATCGGCGGTACCGAAGGGGTACCGATCCAGTACCGATTGAAATGGAGTTGAGGGCGCTTCGCAATGGCGCCCTATTAGCAATATAGATCAAACCGCTGCGCCATTGTTTATCTTTTTGGAAGCTTTTTTGGCGTGCTGCAGATATCCATTGACCCCTTAAAGCTCGGCGCGCAGCCCATCGGCTTGCGCATGCGAAAAATTCAGAGCAGTCGTTTTCTTTCATTCGACGGTGGAATTTGCATTGCTTCGCGGTATTTGGCGATCGTGCGGCGTGCGACCACGATGCCCTGATCCGATAGCAATTCGGTAATTCGACTATCGCTCAGCGGTTTACGCGGATTTTCTGCGGCAATCAATTTTCTGATCAGCGCGCGAATTGCGGTCGACGAGCATTCGCCACCCGATTCGGTGGCGACATGGCTGGAAAAGAAATATTTGAGTTCGAAAATTCCACGCGGCGTATGCATGTATTTTTGCGTGGTAACGCGCGATATGGTCGATTCGTGCATGCCGACGGCTTCGGCAATATCGTGCAATACCAGCGGCTTCATCGCTTCCTCGCCGTATTCGAAAAATCCGCGCTGATACTCGACGATTTTACTCGCCACTTTCAGCAGAGTTTCGTTGCGGCTTTGTAGGCTCTTTAAAAACCAGCGCGCCTCCTGCAGATTGTCGCGCAGATAGCTTTTATCCGAACTTGAATCGGCCCGCCGCACCAGTGCCGCGTAATCGGCATTGATACGTAATTTCGGCGCAATTTCTGGATTCAGTTCCACGGTCCAGCGGCCGCGAATTTTACGCACGAACACATCCGGTACGACGTATTCGGCAGTGCTCGCGGCAATCATTGCACCAGGGTTCGGATTCAACGTCTGAATCAGTTTCAGCACTTCGCGCAGCTCGTTTTCGCGCAAGCGCGAACGCCGCATCAATTGCATGTAATCGCGGCTGCCGAGCAGCTGAATATATTTATCGATGACCAGTTTGGCTTCGCGCAGCCACGGTGTTTCCGGCGCCAGCTGTTGCAGCTGAATCAATAAACATTCGCGCAAATCGCGACCGCCGACGCCGGGCGGATCGAATTGCTGAATACGGTGCAATACCGCCATCACTTCATCGAGTTCGATACCCGAATCAGGCGGCATGCCTTCTAGAACCTCTTCGGGGCTGATGGTCAGGCGGCCATCGTTATCGATGGCATCGACGATCGCGGTCGCAATGGTACGATCGCTGGCCGACATACGGGTTAGATTGAGCTGCCATTCGAGATGATCCTGCAGCGATTCCGCGGAGCTATTGCGCGCGTCCATATCAAAATCGGAATCGTCGCCGCCGGAACCGGTGCCCGTGGTTTGATACACGTCATCCCAGCGCGTATCGACCGGCAGCTCTTCGGGAATATCGTTTTGCCACTCGTTGGCGACATCCTGAATGTCGCCTGCTTCGGGAGCAACGCTTTCGGGGACGGTATCGTGGCCATTCAACGGTGTGGTGAGTTCGGCGGATTGAGGGTTGGCCGATTCGTCCTCGCTGTCCTCACCCACTTCCAGCATCGGATTGCTGTCGAGCGCGCTTTGGATTTCCTGTTGCAGATCCAGCGTGGACAGCTGCAGAAGTTTAATCGCTTGCTGCAGCTGCGGAGTCATCGTCAGCTGCTGGCCGAGTTTTAGTTGAAGCGATTGTTTCATAAACCTCTACCGCAACCTTCGAGCCGCTAAAGTTAAGATCGTTAAAAGATCAAAATGGCTAAATTTTCTGCAATGTGGAATGAAATCTGCATTGCGAGTTTAGTCCGGTAGAGGTTGCACTGCAATGCGCTGGCGCGCAAATGTGCTTTAAAGATATGCAGCAGCTAAAGACGAAAGTGTTCGCCTAAATAGATTTCACGTACCTTGGCATTGTTCAGAATGGCCTCTGCATCACCGTCGGCAATAATCAAGCCTTCGCCGACGATATACGCTTTCTCGCAGATATCCAGCGTTTCTCGCACATTGTGATCGGTGATCAAAACGCCAATATTTTTATCGCGCAGGTGTTTGATGATTTCCTTGATGTCGTTGACTGAAATTGGATCGACGCCGGCGAACGGTTCGTCGAGCAGGATAAAAGCGGGATCGACCGCCAGTGCGCGCGCGATCTCGACGCGACGACGCTCGCCGCCGGACAATGCCATGCCCATGCTTTTGCGGATGTGGGTGATGTGAAATTCTTCGAGCAGTTCGTTCAGGCGTTGGCGGCGCTGCGCGCTGCTGAGTTCTGGACGGGTTTCCAGAATGGCTTTGATGTTATCGGCAACGCTGAGCTTGCGGAATACCGAAGCCTCCTGCGGTAAATAACCCAAGCCGGCGCGTGCGCGCCCATGCAGCGGCAAGCCGGTGATATCGCGATCGTCGAGCACGACGCGGCCGCCGTCACTGCCGATGATGCCGACAATCATGTAGAAGCAGGTGGTTTTGCCGGCGCCGTTGGGACCGAGTAATCCGACGATTTCGCCGCTGTTAACTTCGAGCGAGACATCTTTTACAACAGCCCGGCCTTTGAACGATTTCGCTAAGTTGAGAGCTTGCAGCTTGCGCATCGTTCAGGGTTTCTCACTGGAAGCTGGTGTCGGAGTGGTAGATGGGGGCGCAATATTTGTTGTAGACGCTGGCGCAGCGCCTTTGGGCTGATTCGGCTGCAGCACCATTTCGACGCGGCCTGGTAAATTATTTGCTGTGCCTTCGGCGCGCACGGTTTTGCTCGGCAGTAGATATTCGATGCGATTACCTTTCACTGTCGATTTGTCGCGATCGACGAATGCGTCCTGCAATAATTCGACCCGCTGATCCGCGCTGTAATAAATGAGTGTCGCGGCATTGCCGGTAATGAGCCCGCCATCGGCGTCGGGCTGTTCCTGAAAGCGCGCCGGTCTGCCGGTTGCGGTCGCCTTCTGCAATTTCCCTTTCTCATGATTGATTACGACCTGATCGGCTTCGATGCGAATCGAGCCCTGCACGATCACCACATTGCCGCGATACGTCACCGTATTGTTTTCCTGCACAGCGCTGTCGGCGGTGACATGGATCGGCTGTTGCTGGTCTTCCGGCAATGCAGCGGCCAGGTTCGCCCACAGCGCCAGTGCGGGCGCGCCAAACCAGCGCCATATTCGATTAAGGCTGCGCATAATGACTATCGACTCGGTTTAGTAATTCGATGCGATTGGTATTGAGATTGGCGCGCATGCCGATGGCGGTGGTGACGTCGGCAAAGCGTCGCAGTTTCACCGCGACATCGGTAATGGCTTCCTGCTTATCCGAAAAATAATTGAGCTGCTCGGATTCAAAGCGCATGGTTTTTTCGCGATCGACAATGACGACATTATCGTGCAACTGAATTTCGTCATTGCCGATCAAAATACCGCTGACCGCAGTGGTGTTCCACAGTGTGCCATCCTTGCCCGATGATTCCAGCACCGGCATCGCCAGCACCGATTGCCCGCGCTCGGGATAATGATCGAGCTTCTGCGCCCACAGCGTTTGCACCAGTTTGCCGGTGTTGTCGTATTTCACGCCGTGCACTTGCTGTGCATATAAATCGATACGATCGTTATCTGTTTTTGTCAGCAATGACATCGGTGGATTGCTGTCCCAATATAGCGTCAGGTACAACACCATCAGCATTACCGCGCCCAGCCCGGCGAGTAAGGTGATGCGCGGCCAATCGATGGTGGGTCTGATGGGGAACCGTGCGCCGGGTTTCATTGCAGATACTGCTCCAGGATTGTGTCCAGTTTATTCTGCGCCTGCAAAATCAAATCGCAGATCTCGCGCACTGCGCCATCGCCGCCGCTGCGCACGGTTTTGTAAGCCGCATGTTTTGCTACCGCGGGCATTGCATTGGCAACCGCGATACCAAGACCTGCTGCCGCAATGGCGGAGAGATCGGGCAAATCGTCGCCCGCGTAAGCCACTTCGGCCAGCGCTATGTTTAATTCCGCACACAGCGCGCGCAGCGCGATCAATTTATCTTCGCGACCTTGCACCACATGCGTGATGCCGAGTTCGGCGCCGCGCCGCGCCACCAATTCGGAGCGGCGACCGGTGATAATCGCCACCTCGACACCGGCGCGCAGCAATAACTTGATACCGAAGCCGTCTTGAATATGAAAAGCTTTCAGTTCTTCGCCGTTATTGCCGTACCACAAATGGCCGTCGGTGAGAACGCCGTCGACATCGAGCACCAGCAGTTTGATAGCGCGCGCTTTTTGAATGGCTTCGAGCATGGCTTTTTGTTCCTGCAGCGAAAGCGCCTAAGGCTGCATCGCTAGCTATTAAACCAATCCGGCGCGCAGCAAATCGTGCAAGTGCAGCGCGCCGATCGGATGTTGTTGCGCATCGACCACCACCAGCGCGCTGATTTTAAAATTATCCATGATGTTCATCGCCTCGGCCGCGAGCATCGTCGCGGTGGCCGTTTTGCAACCGCTGTTCATCACGTCGGCGATTGTTGCAGCATTGATATCGATGCCGTGATCGAGTGCGCGCCGCAAATCGCCATCGGTGAATACGCCGAGTAACGAATCGGCATCGTCGACAATAGTGGTCATGCCCAAGCCTTTCGCGCTCATTTCGAGCAGCGCGCGGCTGAGCGGTGTGGCTTTTTTTACTTTCGGTATCGCATTGCCGCTGCGCATGACGTCTTCCACTTTTAACAGCAGTTTGCGCCCGAGCGTCCCGCCTGGATGCGAAAACGCAAAATCTTCGGCAGTAAATCCGCGCGCCTCAAGCAGCGCGATTGCGATCGCATCGCCCATCACCAACGTAACCGTCGTACTCGAGGTCGGTGCAAGATTGAGCGGACAGGCCTCTTCGCCGACGCCGACATCGAGAGTGACATCCGCACTTTTCGCCAACGTGGATTCGCTATTGCCGGTCATGCTCACCAGCGGCACGCGCAGGCGTTTCAACAATGGCAACAGTGTGACGATTTCGGCGGTGTTACCCGAATTCGACAGCGCGAGTACGACGTCATTCGCGGTGATCATACCCATATCGCCGTGGCTGGCTTCGGCCGGATGCACGAACATTGCCGGCGATCCGGTGCTTGCCAGCGTCGCGGCGATCTTGGTGCCGATGTGGCCGGACTTGCCCATACCGGTCACTACGATGCGACCTTTGCAATTTAACAAAATCGAGCAGGCGCGCTCGAAATTGCCGTCGAGTCGTGTCAGTAAACTCGCCACCGCATCGCGCTCCATCGCAATGGTGCGCTGCGCGGATTGTAAATACGAAACAGTTGTCATGAAGAGAGAGACGTCATCTGCAACGAGCGCTCGATCCGGTGTATTTGGCGAGCCGCAATAATACGTGGCGCCGCCGCAGAATAACAGCGCGGCGCGGGCGGCTTGTCGCGCGTGCGACAAATCACGGTATGATAGCGCCCGCGCTCAACAGCGCTTCATAGTGATATGCAGCGAGAGTACATGGCAGAGTCTGACGATAATTTGATCGAAGTACGCAATTTGCGTTTTCAACGCGGCGAGCGCTGGATCTTCGATGGTGTCGATTTCAATATCGCACGCGGCAAAATCACCGCGATCATGGGTCCGAGCGGCACCGGAAAAACGACACTGCTGCGTTTGATCGGCGGTCAATTGCGCGCCGAAGCGGGCTCAATACATCTCGATGGCAATGATATTCCGCGGTTGAATCGTAACGATCTGTTCGCGGTGCGGCGCAAGATGGGCATGCTGTTTCAAAGCGGCGCGCTGTTCACCGATCTTACCGTTTATGAAAACGTCGCGTTTCCGTTGCGCGTGCATACGCGCCTGCCGGAGGCGATGATTCGCGATGTAGTGTTGATGAAATTGCATGCGGTGGGATTGCGCGGCGCGCGCGATTTAATGCCGAGCGAATTGTCCGGCGGTATGGCGCGTCGCGCCGCATTGGCGCGCGCGATTGCGCTCGATCCGCAATTGATCATGTACGACGAACCCTTCGTCGGCCAGGATCCGATTTCAATGGGCATGCTGGTGCAGTTGATTCGACTGCTCAACGATGCGCTCGGCTTAACGAGCATTATCGTGTCGCACGATGTGCACGAAACCGCAAGTATCGCCGATTACATTTACGTGATTGCCGATGGCAAAGTCATCGGCCAAGGTACGCCCGAACAAGTACTCAATACCGACGACGCCCGCGTGCGGCAATTTATTCGCGGCCTGCCCGATGGACCGGTGCCGTTCCATTATCCCGCCATCGATTACTGTAAAGACCTGCAATTGGAGCGCGAGTAGTTTAATGAATTGGATGCTGAATTTTGTGCAACGTCTGGGCGCTACCGGTATCGAAACGCTCGGCGTGTTCGGTCGCGCCAGCCTGATCTGGTGGCGCGCATTGTGGGGCATGCCCGATTGGCGCAATGGTCCGACGTTGCTGGTGCGTCAACTGTATTTTGTCGGTGTGTATTCGCTGATCATCATTGTCGTTTCCGGGCTTTTTATCGGCATGGTGCTGGCACTGCAGGGCTATACCGTGCTGGTGCGCTTTGGCGCCGATCAGGCGCTCGGGCAATTGGTCTCGCTCGCATTGATTCGCGAATTGGGGCCGGTGGTCGCGGCATTATTATTTGCGGGCCGCGCCGGCTCGGCGCTCACGGCTGAAATCGGTCTGATGAAAACCACCGAACAACTCGCGTCGATGGCAATGATCGGCGTCGATCCGCTCAAGCGCGTTCTGCGTCCGCGTCTGTGGGCCGGTATGATTGCAATGCCGGTGCTCACGCAAATATTTAATATGGTTGCGATCTGGGGCGCGGTCGCGGTCGGTGTCGATTGGTTGAAAGTCGACGCCGGCTCGTTCTGGGCGAATATGCAAAGCGCGGTACAATTTCGCGAAGACGTGCTCAACGGTGTAATCAAATCGATCGTATTCGGTGCCGTCGTGACGTGGATTGCGGTGTTTCAGGGCTATGACGCCACACCAACGTCCGAAGGTATCAGCGCGGCCACCACGCGCACTGTCGTGTATTCATCGCTCGCCATTCTCGGAATAGATTTTCTACTCACCGCCGTTATGTTCGGGGTCAAATAATTTCTATTTAGGATTAAGTATCATGCGTATGCGTACCATTGAAATCAGTGTCGGCGCGTTCATGCTCGCGGGCCTGCTGGCGTTGGGTTTTCTGGCGATTCAGGTCAGCGGCCTCAGTATTCACGATAGCAACCGCGATACCTACAAGTTGTACGCGCATTTCACCAATGCGTCGGGCTTGGCGGCGCGCGCGAAAATTTCGGTGGCCGGCGTCGTCATCGGTCGCGTCACCGCGATCACGCTCGATCCGAAAGATACGCGCGCAAAAGTGGAAATGGCGATTCAGAAAAATGTCAACTTTCTTACCAACGACAGCATCGCGTCGATTCAAACCGCGGGCATATTGGGCGAGAAGTACATTTCGATTTCGGTCGGCGGCGATCCGGAAGTGCTCAAAGAGGGCGATGAAATCACCGACACGCAATCAGCGTTGGTGCTCGAAGATTTGATCGGCAAAGTGCTGACCAGCATTGGCAGCAAGAAGGATTAATCGAATGCATTTTTCATTCAGTAAACGAAATTGGTATTGTTCTTTCGCATGGCTCGGCCTGTTGCTATCGAGCGCGCGCGTCATGAGCGATACTGCTGCGCTGCCGGAACCTTATCAAATCGTGCAGCACACCACCGAGCAGGTATTGGCGATTATTCGCGACGGCAAAAGTTATTACGCCAAAGAACCCGCACGCTTCAATCAGCAGGTAGAGGCGGTGATGGACAAGGTGGTCGATTTCGATAGTTTCGCGCGCGGCGTCATGGGGCCTTATGCCAGCGCGCAGCGCTATCAGGCGTTGACGAGCGAACAGGAAAAAGCCGAATTTCGCGCGCGCGTGCAACGTTTCAGCGATACGTTCAAACACGGATTGGTCGAAACCTACGCGAAAGGCTTGTTGAAATTCAACGGTCAGAAAATTGAAACGCTGCCGCCGCGCAAAGGCGATGATATGAACTCAGGCACCGTTGCCGTCATGCAAAATATTTATGGCGCGGCCGATAAGCCCTATGCGGTGCAATACAGCATGCGTCGCAATCGCGACGGCGTTTGGAAATTGCAAAACGTCATTATCGAGGGTATCAATCTCGGCCAGACTTATCGCAGTCAATTTGCATCGGCGGCCGACCAATATCGCGGCGATCTCGATAAGGTCGTGGCCAACTGGAAGGTCGAGCCGCAGAACGAAGCGATTGCAGAAAAAGCGGACGCGAAAAAAGACGACGCGGCAAAAAATGATTCGACAAAAGGAGCGGCGCAATGACGCGCGCCGCGTTGACGATCGCGGGCAATCGGCTTGCGGTTTCCGGCGTGCTCGATTTTGAGTCGGTGCTCGTTATCGATACACAGGGCCAAGATTGGTTGACCACGACATCGCCCGCGCAATGTGAACTCGATCTCGGCGGCGTCGGTTACAGCAGCAGTGTCGGCGTTGCGCTGGTGCTCGGCTGGTTGCGCGCGGCTATTCGGGCGAATAAAACGCTGATCGTAAAAAATCTGCCGACCGATATGGCCGCGCTGGCGCGTGTCGGCGGCCTCGAAAAACTGTTGAGCCCGTCGTAAACGTTCGCGCCGCGCGGTCGCGCGGCGATTTGCCGTCCTGATAGAATGACGTCCCGCGTTTGCGCCGAGGCATTGCGTTCATGCAACCCGAAGAACTTAAACAATTGCTGCAAAGTCGTTTGGCTGACTGCGACGTCGAAGTCAACGGCGATGGCCGCCATTTTGCGATTCGCGTGATCGGCGAAATATTTGCGGGCCTGTCGCCGGTTAAAAAACAACAATTGGTGTACGCTGCCTTGAGCCAGGAATTCGCTGCAGGCAGCATTCACGCTGTCGATCAACTCGTCACGCTGACGCCAGCCGAATGGCAGCGGCGTCAGCCATGATGTGCGGCGGTAGCTATGATGCTAAAGGCGAATAAAATCATTTTGAAACGGTGATTCGGCAACTGCGTCGCTGGGAGTATGCATGGACAAATTATTAATTCGCGGCGGCAACGTTCTGCGCGGCGAAATTCGTATCTCCGGCTCAAAAAATTCGGCGTTGCCAATTTTGGCGGCGACGCTGTTGTCGGAAAAACCGGTCACCGTGCGCAATCTGCCGCATCTGCACGACATCACCACGATGATCGCGCTGCTGCGCAGCATGGGCGTCGAAATGACGATCGACGAGAAGCTGAGCGTCGAAGTGCATGCCGATACCATTTGTGATTTCACCGCGCCGTATGAACTGGTGAAAACGATGCGCGCCTCGATTCTGGTGTTAGGGCCGATGCTGGCGCGTTTCGGCGAAGCTCGCGTCTCATTTCCCGGCGGTTGTGCGATCGGCAGTCGTCCGGTCGATTTGCATTTGCGCGGCTTCGAGGCGATGGGCGCCGAAATTATCGTCGACGAAGGCTATATCAATGCGCGCGTGCGTGGACGCTTGCAGGGCGCGCATATTTTTCACGATACCGTCACCGTCGGCGGTACTGAAAATTTGATGATGGCGGCGACGCTCGCGCGCGGCCGCACGGTCATCGAAAACGCCGCGCGCGAACCGGAGATTGTCGATCTCGCCGAATGTCTGAATAAAATGGGCGCGAAAATCGAAGGCTACGGCACCGAGCGCATCGTCATCGACGGTGTCGAGCGTTTGCACGGCTGCGAATATTCGGTGATGCCCGATCGCATCGAAACCGGAACCTATCTGGTTGCGGCTGCGGCGACAGGTGGCAGCATCAAATTAAAAGATACGTGTCCGCATGCGCTCGAAGCGGTGTTATTGAAGCTGGAAGAGGCCGGCGCGAAAGTGACGAGCGGCGACGATTGGATCGAACTCGATATGGCGGGCCGTCGCCCGCGCGCTGTCAATATTCGCACCGCGCCGTATCCGGGTTTTCCGACCGACATGCAGGCGCAGTTCACCGCGTTGAACGCGATCGCCGAAGGCACCGGCGCGGTGGTTGAAACGGTATTTGAAAATCGCATGATTCAGGCGCACGAAATGAATCGCATGGGCGCGAAAATCAATGTCGAAGGCAATACCGCGATCATCACCGGTGTCGAGCAATTGAAGGGCGCACCGGTGATGGCGAGCGATTTGCGCGCATCGGCAAGTCTCGTGATCGCCGGCCTCGCCGCCAAAGGCGATACGGTTGTCGATCGCATTTATCACATCGATCGCGGCTACGAGCGCATCGAGGAAAAACTACAGTCGCTCGGCGCCGATATCCGCCGTTTGCAGAATTGATGATGAGCACACCGCTGCGCAATTCGCCGCTGACTATCGCCCTCACCAAGGGGCGCATTCTCAAGGAGACGCTACCACTACTGGCCGCCGCCGGTATCGTACCTCTTGAGGATATTGCGAGCAGTCGCAAATTGATTTTCGAAACGAGCGCTCCCGATGTGCGGCTGGTGGTACTGCGCGGTTCGGATGTGCCCACTTACGTGCGCCACGGCGCCGCCGATATCGGTGTATCAGGCAAAGACATGCTGCTGGAATATGGGGGCGCGGATTTATACGAACCGCTCGATCTCGGCATCGCGCGCTGCCGTCTAATGACCGCTGGATTGAAAAACCGCGCACTGCCGCGCGCGCGCGTGCGTGTCGCCACCAAGTTCGTCAATATCGCTCGCCGGCATTTTGCCGAACGCGGCGTGCAGGCCGATATCATCAAATTGTACGGCGCGATGGAGCTGGCGCCGCTGATGGATTTGGCCGATTTGATTGTCGATATCGTCGACACCGGCAATACATTGCGCGCGAACGGTATGGAGCCGTTGGAGTTGATCGCCGAGATCAGTTCGCGCCTGGTGGTGAATAAAGCTGCGATGAAATGTAAACACGGCCGCGTGCAAAGCGTTATCGAGCGTATCGCTGCTGCCGTGGCGCAGCGCGGTTGAGGTGAGCGCTAAATGCCAGCGTTAACGATGCGTCGCTTAACTACCGCCGATCCCGCTTTCGATGCGCAATTCACCGCGTTGCTGGCGTGGGAATCGGTATCGGATACCGCGGTGCAAACTGCGGTATCTGCAATTCTGCAGGATGTGCGCGCGCGCGGTGACGCCGCGTTGCTCGAATACAGCAGTCGTTTCGATCGCCTGACGATTACCGAACCGAAAGCGTTGGAGCTGCCGCGCGCGCGTTTGCAGCAGGCGCTTTCTAACATCTCGGATGAGGCGCGCAGCGCACTCGAACAAGCCGCCGCACGCATTCGCCGCTATCACGAAAAACAAAAACAGGATTCGTGGCAATATCGCGAAGCGGATGACACGCTGCTCGGCCAAAAAATCACACCGCTGCAGCGCGTCGGCATTTACGTGCCGGGCGGCAAGGCCTCGTATCCGTCCTCGGTATTGATGAATGCGATACCGGCGAAAGTGGCCGGCGTCGCTGAAATTATTATGGCGGTACCGACGCCCGCTGGCATCATCAACCAATGGGTATTCGCCGCTGCGGCGATCGCCGGCGTCGATCGTGTGTTTACAATCGGCGGCGCGCAGGCGATAGCCGCGCTCGCTTACGGCACCGAATCGGTACCGAAGGTCGATAAAATCGTCGGCCCCGGCAATATTTATGTGGCAACGGCAAAGCGCATGGTATTCGGCGCGGTCGGTCTCGATATGGTCGCCGGTCCATCGGAAATTTTAGTGATTTGCGACGGCAACACCGATCCGGATTGGATCGCGATGGATTTATTCGCGCAGGCCGAACACGATGAAGACGCGCAATCGATTTTAATCAGTCCCGATCCGGATTTTCTCGACGCGGTCGAAAACAGTATTCAGCGTTTGTTGCCACAAATGGAGCGCAAGGACACGATCACCGCATCGCTCGAAAAACGCGGCGCGCTGATTCACGTACGCGATATGAATGAAGCGATCGCGATGAGCAATCGCATGGCGCCTGAGCATTTGGAGTTATCGGTGGAAAATCCCGAAGCTTTATTACCTGCGATACAACATGCAGGCGCAATCTTTATGGGCCGCCACACACCTGAAGCGTTAGGCGATTATTGTGCTGGGCCGAATCACGTGCTGCCGACATCGGGTACCGCACGCTTCTCGTCGCCGCTCGGCGTATATGATTTTCAAAAGCGCAGTTCGCTGATTTATTGCTCGTCGCAAGGCGCGCAAGAACTTGCGCGCGTCGCGGCAACGCTCGCGCGCGGTGAAACGCTGACGGCGCATGCGCGCTCGGCGGAATTGAGGATCGTTGCGAAGTGAACGCGATGAAAATAATCGAGAAATATCGTCGCGATGGCGCGGAGGGCGAACGATGAGTCGCGAGCGTATCAGCGCACGTATTCAGCAATGGGTGCGACCGGAAATTCGCGTGCTCAATGCGTACCATGTGCCGCCGGCGAGCGGCATGATTAAACTCGACGCGATGGAAAATCCGTATCGCTGGCCCGACGAAATGGTCAGCGCATGGCTGGAAAAATTGCGCGATACGTCGATCAACCGTTATCCCGACCCTCAGGCCGCGCAGGTGCGCGCCGGTCTGCGCCGCGAAATGGGCGTCAGCGCGGGCCACGATATTCTGCTCGGCAACGGCTCCGACGAAATCATTCAAATGCTGGCGCTGCTCGTCAACGCGCGCGGCCGTTGTATTCTCGCGCCGGAGCCGGCGTTCGTGATGTATCGCATGATCGCGACGCTGATCGGCCTCGATTATGTCGGCGTGCCGCTCGATGCGAATTTCGATCTCGATCTCGATGCGATGCTCGCGGCGGTGAAGCAGCATCAACCGGCGTTGATTTTTCTCGCGCTGCCCAACAATCCGACCGGCAATGTGTTTTCGGTCGATCGCGTGCGCGCGGTGATCGAAGCGGCGGAAGGTTTGGTGATACTCGATGAGGCGTACACGGCGTTCACCGATGCCGATCATTTGAGCTTCGCGGAAGATTACGACAACGTGCTGATCATGCGCACGCTGTCGAAAGTCGGGCTGGCCGGATTGCGTTTGGGTTTGTTGATCGGCGATGCGGCATGGCTCGCCGAAATCGAAAAAATTCGTCTGCCTTACAACGTCAATGTGCTCACACAATTGAGCGCGGAATTCGCGCTCGAAAATTTCCAGGTTATTCGTCAGCAAACTGCGGCGATTCGCGCCGAGCGCGAACGCTTGAGTTCCGAGTTGCGTGGCATCGCCGGCCTGCAGATGTGGCCCAGCGAAGCGAATTTCGTTTTGGTGAAAATGCCGGAAGGTCGCGCGCGCTCCATTTTTGAATTTCTCAAACAGCGCAATATTTTGGTGAAATGTCTCGATGGTTCGCATCCGCAATTGCGCGATTGTTTGCGCTTGACGGTCGGCGAGCCGGGCGATAGCGATCAATTGCTCGCCGCGCTGCGCGATGCATTAACTGTTACCGAGCAATAATATTCGCCAATTTAAAACAACAAATAAGCGCGCTGCTCAGCTCGATGCTTCGGTTACGGCGGGACGAGTGCCCACCGTCATTTTTAACTGCAATTGCGCACTGTTGCGCACTACGATCAACGCCACGCGATCGCCGGGGCGAGTGGCCGCCAGCAGATTGAGACCGGCGTGACCGTCGCCGACCGCCTGGCCGTTAATCGCTAACAAAATATCGCCTGCGTGCAGTCCCGCTTGCGCTCCTGGGCCTTCACTGTAAACGCCGGTGATTACCACGCCGTTGCCGGAATCCAAATGATTGGCTTGCGCCAGCGCCGGCGGCAGGCGCTGTACTTCAATGCCGAGCCAGCCGCGCATCGGGTGCCCGAACTCGATTAAATCCTGCATCGTGCGCACGGCGATATCGACCGGAATCGCGAGCCCGATACCGCTGGAGCCGCCGTTCTGCGTGTAAATTGCCGTGTTGATGCCGAGCAATTTGCCATTCGCATCGATCAGCGCGCCGCCCGAGTTGCCCGGATTGATGGCGGCATCGGTTTGAATAAAATCTTCATACGTTGCGAGCCGCAATCCATAACGTCCCGTTGCCGACACAATGCCTTGACTGACCGATTGGCCGAATCCGTAGGGATTGCCGATCGCCAGCACGACGTCGCCGACACGCGCGCGCGTCGCGTCGCCGATGGCAATCGGTTCGATATTCGGCAGATCGATTTTCAGCGCGGCAAGATCGGTTTCGGCATCGAAGCCGACAACGCGCGCGAACGCTTCGCGGCCATCCGCCAGCAACACAACGATTTCATCGGCGCCATTGATGACGTGATGGTTTGTCAGCAGGTAACCGGCGCGGTCGATGATGACGCCCGAACCGAGGCTGCGCTGAATGCGCTCCTGCTGCTTGCTGTTGCCGCGATTGAAAAAGCGGCGCATCAAAGGATCGTCGAGCAGCGGATTAAGCTGGCTGCGAATCGTTTTGCTGGTGTAGATATTGACGACGGCGGGCGCCGCACGGCTCACTGCATCGGCGTACGAATAAGCGGCGGTATGCGAACGTCCCAGCAGCCCGCCGAGCGGCGAAGGCTCCCAATAGGTGAGGATCAGCAAGCCTGCTAAAATGCCACACAGCGTTGGCCAGCCGAGAAACCGCCAGATATTGCGCATAATACTGCTGATAATTCGATTCAAAATTTGAGCGGCAAAGCCTAACACGGGCGTACGCATGCGTACCGTGAAAATATTCAGCACGTTGTGGCGAAACCGCTAAGCGCTGCCTCATCCTAGCCACAGCCATCGGAGTTGCAATGTCGACAACGCTGACCGAGTTAGTCGCTGCCGCTAATGCACTGCTAACGCCAGAGTGTTTTCAGGATTATTGCCCGAATGGTTTGCAGGTCGAGGGTCGGACGCGGATCGATCGCTTGGTCAGCGGTGTCACTGCCAGTCTGGCGCTGCTCGAAGCGGCGCGCGATGCGAATGCCGACGCAGTGCTGGTGCATCACGGTTATTTCTGGAAAGGCGAGATGCCGGCAATCGTCGGTATGAAACGTCGACGTTTGCAGTTACTGCTGCAGCACGACATCAGTTTGCTTGCCTACCACCTGCCGCTCGATGCGCATCCGCTGCTTGGCAACAATGCACAATTGGCGCAGCGGTTGGATATTACGATCACGGGCGGTTTGCAGCCGGGAGCCAATCCCATCGGCAATATTGGCATGCTGGCTGAGCCGATGACACCGGCGGCATTCATTGCAAAAATCGAGCAGCGGTTGGGGCGGGCGCCGCAATTTATCGCCGGAGGCGATCATCCGATTCGAACGCTGGCGTGGTGTACGGGCGCGGCGCAGTCCTATATCGAACAAGCGGCCGCGCTAGGCGTGGATGCGTTTCTAAGCGGTGAAATTTCCGAGCAGACCGTACACAGCGCTCGCGAACTCGGGCTGCATTTTATCGCTGCCGGCCATCATGCGACCGAACGTCATGGCGTGCAGGCATTGGGTGACCATCTCGCCGCGCACTTCGGTATCGAACACCATTTTATCGATATCGATAATCCGGTCTGAACGCTTCGCTAATAGCGCGGCGGTTCCGGCAGGTGGCGCGCGCGCGCTTTGTCGAGACCGAAATCCTCGTCGAGCACGCCTTTTTCGTACGGCGATTTCAGTGCGTAATCGCGCGGTGGTTCCACAAAGTCAGGCTGATGTTCTTCGAGTACTGCGCTTTGCTCCGGCAATGTCTTTAATAATTTCACCGAGCCGGGATCGCATAGATCGACAGCGCCGCGTGCCAGATGGTTGTGCACTTCACGATAACTGTTGGCGAGGTGGCCCAGCAATTCGGCGGTTTTATTGAAATGCGCGTTGACGTCATAACGATAATTTTTGTGCTGCTCTTGCAGTCCGTGCAGCTGTTGTTCGAGTTCGCGATTGCGACGCGGCGTGGGATGCAAATGACGATTCAGGAAATAACCGAGCGCCAGCCCGGCGGCGACGCCGAGCAGCGCGATAGTCCAAACTTCAGTGGTGCTGTACACGACAACCTCCATACTGCATTACAGGCGGTGCCCGCGATCAGCCGGCACTTTTAACCAGTATAATGGGTAAAGCGCGCATGTTCATCGCATGCATTGAAAATTGCCAAGTCGATGGCGTGTCGCTACAGTTGGCGTGCTAAACCTTTTCCTTCCCGATCGATTTTATTCCGCAGGTCTGTTCGCAGTGACTCCGCTTGAGCGTTACCAGGCTGATTTACAAAAGCCCGGCTTCGCGCGCGATACCGCGCAAGAAATGGCTGTTCGGCATTTGCAGCAGTTATTCGAGCAACTAGTGGCGGCGGAAGCGGGCACCGCCGCCTCATTATTATCGAATTGGCTGGAAAAGCTGCGTCGCGACAAAAAAATCGAGCCGATTCGCGGGCTGTATTTTTGGGGCGGTGTCGGGCGCGGTAAGACCTATCTGATGGATGCGTTTTACGATACGTTGCCGTTTGAGCGGAAATTGCGCGCACATTTTCATCGCTTCATGCAGCGCGTGCATCGCGAATTAAAAGCGCTCGCGGGCGAAAAAAACCCGCTGCAAATCATTGCGCGCAATCTTGCCGCCGAAACGCGTGTGATTTGCTTCGATGAGTTTTTTGTTGCGGATATCGCCGATGCAATGATTCTTAGCGGCCTGTTCGAAGCGTTATTCGGTCACGGCGTAGCGCTGGTGGCAACGTCTAATATCGAGCCCGACGGACTGTATAAGGACGGCCTGCAGCGCGCGCGCTTTTTGCCTGCCATCGCGCTGATCAAGCGTCACACGTTGGTGTTGAATGTCGATGGCGGTACCGACTATCGCTTGCGTGCGCTCGAAAAGGCCGAGCTCTATCATTATCCGCTCGATGCGGCGGCCGAAACGTCGCTGCGCCGCTGTTTCGAATCGCTGGCGCCGGAGCCCGGTCTGCCGGATCGGATACTTGAAATCGAAGGCCGCGAAATTCAGGCGCGCTGGTTGGCAGACGATGTCGCCTGGTTCGATTTTTCCGCGCTGTGCGCCGGTCCGCGCAGCCAGAATGATTACATCGAGCTGGCGCGCGAGTATCACGCGGTGTTGATCGGCAATATTCCACAGCTCGATGCGAATAGTGAGGATCAGGCGCGTCGCTTCATTAACTTGGTCGATGAGTTTTACGATCGCAACGTCAAATTGGTGATCGCCGCAGCCGCTCCGCTTGATCAGCTTTACCAGGGCCGCCGTTTGCAATTCGAGTTTGAGCGCACCAAAAGCCGTTTGCTGGAAATGCAGTCGCGCGAATATTTGGGTCGCGAACACAGGCCTTAAAGGCGACCTGTCAGTGTTGGCGATTAGTTGTTAGCTGCAAGGCTTTAACCAACAACTAATCACCAACAACTGTAACCCGCTCTTGAAAAGGGTGGGGTGCTTCTGTAGTATTCGCGCTCCTTGTTGGAACAGCCCCTGAGGCGAGTAAATGAAAACCTTTAGTGCAAAACCCGAAGCCGTTCAGCGCGACTGGTACCTGGTCGATGCGGCTGGCAAAACCTTGGGACGACTGGCGGCGGAAATCGCAACGCGCCTGCGCGGCAAACACAAGCCCGAATATACACCGCATGTTGATACCGGCGATTACATCGTTGTCGTCAATGCCGAGAAAGTGCACGTCACCGGCAAAAAAGCCACCGACAAAATCTATTACAGCCACTCGGAGTTTCCGGGCGGTATCAAAGAAATCAGTTTTGAGAAGCTGATGGATAAGGCGCCGACACGCGCGCTGGAAATTGCCATCAAAGGCATGTTGCCGCACAATCCGCTCGGACGCGCAATGTTTAAAAAATTGAAAGTCTATGCCGGCACCGAACATCCGCATACCGCACAACAGCCGCAAACTCTGAACATCTAACGGAAACACTACTATGTCAGCCACGCAATACTATGGAACCGGACGCCGCAAAACCGCCACGGCGCGCGTTTTTCTGAAAGCGGGCAGCGGCAATATCGTGATCAACGATCGCACGCTGGATCAATATTTCGGCCGCGAAGTGGCGCGCATGATCGTGCGTCAGCCGCTGGAGAAAGTCGAACTGACGAATAAGTTTGACGTCAACGTGTCCGTGGTCGGCGGCGGCAGCTTCGGCCAGGCCGGTGCGATTCGTCACGGCATTACGCGCGCGCTGATGGAATACGATGAAGCGTTGCGTCCGCCGTTGCGTCAAGCCGGTTATGTCACTCGCGACGCGCGCGAAGTCGAACGTAAAAAAGTCGGTCTGCGCAAAGCGCGCAAACGTCCGCAGTATTCGAAGCGTTAATATTTACGCGTTGCATTGGCGACGCGTTGGTATTACTCAAAAACGTCCTCGGATTTTTCCGCAGGACGTTTTTTTATGTGTCATGTGTTGCGCTAAAGCAAATGAATAACGTGGAGTTTCCAGGTTTTATCCTTGTAAGGTGTAGGTAATTTCTTTACCATTTCGCGCACTCAGTATTTCCTAATCTCGGGCCAGTCCTGAGCCGCATCCAGCAAGCTTGTTACGGGAGAATTACGCCATGAGCAATAGCGGCGTGAATACGGGGCGCCGGCGTTTTCTCACTGCCGCTACCACAGTGGTGGGTGCGGCGGGCGTCGTCGGTGTCGCGGTACCATTCGTGGGATCATGGAATCCCAGCGCAAAAGCGAAAGCGGCCGGAGCGCCGGTAAAGCAGGATATCAGCAAGATCGAACCGGGCCAGATGATCACCGTCGAGTGGCGTGGCAAGCCGGTTTATGTCGTGCGTCGCACTCCTGAAGCGCTCGAATCAATCAGAAAAATGGACAGCCGTTTAAAGGATCCAAATTCCGAAGAATCGCATCAACCTGCGTACGCCAAAAGCGAGTTTCGTTCGATCAAGGATGAATATCTGGTATTGCTCGGCGTGTGCACGCATCTCGGTTGCGCACCGCAATACAAGCCGGAAGTGGGCGCGGTCAGCCAAGATTGGCTCGGTGGATTTTTCTGTCCCTGCCACGGCTCCAAATTTGATCTGGCGGGCCGCGTGTTACAGGGTGTGCCAGCGCCAACCAATCTTGAAGTACCGCCTTATCGTTATGTAAGCGACACCGTGATCGAAATTGGTGTGGACCAGGAGAAAGCCTGATGATCAATATGCTGGTCGGTTTGAGAGGATGGGTCGATGAACGTCTGCCCATCATGCGCGCATGGAATACCCACATGGGCAAATACTATGCGCCTAAGAATTTTAATTTCTGGTATTTCTTCGGTGTGCTGTCGCTGTTGGTGCTGGTCAATCAACTGCTGACGGGCATCTGGTTGACGATGAGTTTCACACCCACGTCGGAAAATGCATTCGCATCGGTTGAGTACATCATGCGCGATGTCGATTACGGCTGGATCATCCGCTACATGCATTCCACCGGTGCATCGGCATTTTTCGCGGTGGTGTATCTGCATATGTTTCGCGGTCTGCTGTACGGCTCCTACAAAAAGCCGCGCGAACTGGTGTGGATTTTCGGCATGCTGATTTATCTCGCGCTAATGGCCGAAGGCTTCATGGGCTATGTATTGCCGTGGGGACAGATGTCGTACTGGGGCGCGCAGGTGATTGTGTCGTTATTCGGTGCGATTCCCGTCGTCGGCGATGCGATCGTGCAATGGGTGCGCGGCGATTTCCTGATTTCCGGTATTACGCTGAACCGCTTCTTTGCGCTTCATGTGGTGGCAATTCCGATCATTCTGCTCGCACTGGTGGTACTGCACATTCTCGCGTTGCATGAAGTCGGTTCGAACAATCCAGACGGTGTCGAGATCAAGAAAAAGAAAGATGCGAACGGCATTCCGCTCGATGGCATTGCGTTTCATCCGTATTACACCGTGCACGATCTGCAAGCCGTGGTCGTATTCCTGTTCGTGTTCTGCACGATTATTTTCTTCTTCCCGGAAATGGGCGGTTATTTTCTTGAGCACGCCAATTTCGAACAGGCAAATGGCTTGAAAACACCGGAGCACATTGCGCCTGTTTGGTATTACACGCCGTTTTACGCGATGTTGCGCGCACTGCCCTCGAAGCTCGGCGGCTTTGCGGTAATGGCGGCGGCTATTGCAATTATGTTCGTGCTGCCCTGGCTCGATCGCAGTCCGGTCAAATCCTGGCGTTACAAAGGCGGCCTCACAAAAGTTGCGCTGCTCAGCTTCGCCGTTGCCTTTATTTTTCTTGGCTATCTCGGCTCTAAACCCGCTGATCTGGAAGTTTTTGGTATAGCGGGTGTGTACTGGGCGCGAATCTTAACTATGGTTTATTTCGCATTTTTTATTTTGATGCCAATCTACACCGCGATCGAGAAGACCAAGCCGGTACCGGAACGGGTGACAACGAAATGAAGAAACAACTGCTTGCCCTGGTTTTATTGGTTGCACCCGCGCTGGTATTTGCCAGCGAAGCGAAATGGCCGCTCGACAACGTTAAATTCGATGCCAACAATAAAGCTTCGCTGCAACACGGCGCGCAATTATTTATGAACTATTGCATGGGTTGTCATTCGCTGCAGTACGAGCGCTATGAGCGCTTATCGAAGGGATTGGATATTCCCGAAGACATGGTCATGCGATATTTGAAATTCGACCCCAATGCGAAAATTGGCGATCTGATGGTCAATTCGATGCCGACCAAACAAGCCAAAGAGTGGTTTGGCGCCGCACCCCCCGACCTAACTCTAGAAACGCGCGCGCGCGGCCCGCAATGGGTGTATACCTATCTGCGTACGTTCTACAAAGATCCGGCGCGGCCCTGGGGTGTCAACAACAAAGTATTTCCAGACGTCGGCATGCCGCATGTGCTGATGGATTTGCAGGGCTTGCAAGAATGCGCGCCCGGGAGCGCGGTGGCAGAAAACGGCGGCGTGCGCCGCGACCCGCTGACAGGCAAAGAAGTGCTGTTCGATGGCGATGGCAAACCGCTTAACCCTTGTGGCCGCTTGAAAGTTTCCGTACCGGGAAAATTAACGCCGCAGGAATACGATCAAACTGTTTACGATCTGGTTAATTTTTTGAATTATATTGCCGAGCCGATGCAGGAGCAGCGCAAACACACCGGTATTTTCGTGCTGTTTTTTCTTGGCATCCTGTTTGTATTCGCGTGGTTATTGAATCGCGAGTATTGGAAAGACGTGCACTGATCGATCTGGTAGCGACGCGGATTTCACTCGCGTCGCATACTTTGTTCAATTTCGGCGCGCGATGAATTTGGCAATCCGTCCAAGTTCGAGGGAGTAAGTATGAGCGAAGTTGCTCGCCGTTCATCGATGACATTATTTTCCGGCAACGTCTGCCATTACAGTCATCGCATTCGCATTGTTCTCGCCGAGAAAAGCATCGGCATCGATCTGGTCGAGGTCGATCGCGATATGCCGAGCGAAATAGCCGATCTCAATCCGTACCACACCGTACCGACGTTCGCAGACCGCGAGCTGGTGTTGTACGAATCCAAAATAATTATGGAATACCTCGACGAACGCTTTCCGCATCCGCCGTTACTGCCGGTATATCCGGTCGCGCGCGCCGAAAGCAGGCAATTGATTTATCGCATCGAGCGCGATTGGTGTCCGCTGGTCGACACTATCCTGATAGCGACAAAAAGCGACGAAAAAGCCCGTCGCGATTTGCGCGATGAGTTATTGACGATTGCGCCGATCTTTGCCGAAAAATCGTTTTTTATGAGCGATGAGTTTTCACTGATCGATTGCTGCATGGCGCCGATATTGTGGCGTCTCGGCGTGCTCGGCATCGAATTGCCGGCGACGAAACAATCGAAACCATTGTTGACATATATGGAGCGCTTATTTGCGCGCCCATCATTCAAAGCGAGTTTATCGGCGCGCGAACGCGATATGCTCAACTCCAGAGCGGCATGATTTAAAAGTGCATTGCTGATGACAATGACTTCGAGTCGACCCTATTTAACGCGCGCGTTGTACGAATGGATACTCGACAACGGCTGTACGCCTTATGTGGTCGTTAATGCCAGTCGCGACGATGTGCAAGTGCCGCGCGCGTATGTGAAGGATGGCCAGATCGTTTTAAACATCGCGCCGACGGCTATTGTCGGTCTCAAACTCAACAATGATGCACTTGAATTCAACGCGCGCTTCGCTGGCGTGGCGATGCAGGTTTATGTACCGATGAGCGCGGTGCTGGGTATTTATGCGCGCGAAAATGGCCAGGGCATGATTTTCGAGGCGGAAGATGCGCCGAATCCAACGCCGCCTGCACCCGCTAAAAATAATTCCGGCGAATCCGCCGACAATAAAAA
>DASXYH010000199.1:0-5424 GCA_036502545.1 Spongiibacteraceae bacterium | reverse complement strand
ATGGGTAAAGTGCCCGCGCTGCAAACCGAACACGGTTATCTGAGCGAAACCGACGTAATTCTCGCTTATCTGGAGGATGTACAGCCGATGCCGACTCTGTATCCGCGCGATGCCTTCGCGCGCGCGAAGGCGAATAAGATTATCAAGATGGTCGAACTTTATATCGAGATGCCGGCGCATCAAACGCTTGCTGCGATGTTCGGCGGCGCATCGCTGGCGGATTATCAGCGCGAAACGATCAGGCCGATGATGGAGCGCGGTCTCGCGGCGCTGCGCCGGCTCGCGCAATTTTCGCCGTGGGTGTGCGGCGAGCAGTTCACTTATGCCGATATTTATCTGTACCGTTCACTCGGTGTCATCAGTTCGGCGGCGGGAAAAATTTATGATTGGGATGCGCTGGCCGAAGTGCCGGGGCTCAAAGAGTGGCAGGCGCGGGTGGCGCAGCGCCCGCTGACGCGCGCAATCGATACGGAGACGCAAACGGCATTGCAGGCATTCCTAAAGCAGATGAATATTGCGCAATAGAAGGCGACGACAGCCATGCGCTGCACGTTGCGGGATATCGCGTTGATGCTGCGCCGGAATTGTGAAAGAAGTCCCGCCGGCACCGATTCGACTGGAGAAATCGCCGAATCCCGATATGCTTTAGAAACCTCCACTGACCTGTCGCTTCATTTGCCTATGTTCCGCCGCCGCTTTCGCCTGGATGCCCTGCTCGCGCTGTTTGCGATGCTGGCTCCGGTCGCCAGTGCCGGCGCGATCTACAAATACCGCGACGCCGATGGTGTGATTCATTACACCGATCGGCGTCCCGGTGCGCAGCAATCAGTGGAGATTTTTCAATTGTTCGGCGCCGCGCCCGAACAGCAGCGCACGGTGTTCGTCGAAAAACGCGGCGGCGCGCAGCAGGATATCGTCGTCGTCAATCAGAATCAGGCGCCGGTCGAAGTCAATTTTCGGTTGACGCAGCAGGACAATGTGCGCGCGCAATCGATCCCGACGCGCTGGATCGTACCGGCCCACAGCGAATTGAAAATCGCCAGCCTGCAGCCGCAAAACGCCGCGGCACCGCTGCGCTACGATTATCAAATGCGCTGGCAGCTCGGCGATCCGAACGCGCAGCATAACGAGCGCTTCGCCTACAACCCGCCGGTGCCGGCGCAAAGCGTGTTTACCATTGCGCAGGGTTTTAACGGTTCGTACAGCCATAATACCGACGGCAGTCGTTACGCGATCGATATCGGCATGCCGATCGGCACCGCGATTCGCGCCGCGCGCGGCGGCTCTGTCGTCAGCGTGCAGGATGGCAACAGCGACGGTGGCAATTCGACGGCATATCGCGGCCAGACCAACAGCGTTTATATCCTGCACGACGACGGTACCTTCGGCGTGTACGCGCATTTGCGTCGCGGCTCGGCACTGGTGCGGCCGGGGCAGCGCATTCAAGTCGGCCAGATCATCGCGCAATCGGGCAACACTGGTTACTCGACCGGGCCGCATCTGCATTTCGCCGTGCTGCGTAACGCCGGTCTGAAGTGGGAATCGGTGCCGTTTCTGCTCGCCTCGCCCTACGGCGTGATGCGTCCGGCAAAAGGATTGGCGATTACCGGTTTGCAAACCCCGACCAATCGTATCGCCAGCCGCGATCTCTGATTTCGCAGCGCACGTTCCTTTATTCATTCGTTATTAACTGCATTTCAATTGCATCGGTGCAAACGCCGGTGCACCATTCGCACGATTTTTTCGCGCTGAACGATCATGCAAATCGATAATGAATTGAGCGAGCTCATCGGCCTGATTTACGAAGGCCCACTCGAAGCGGTGCCATGGCAGCCATTTCTCGAGCGTTGCAAACAAATCATGGGCGCGTATGCCGCCAATTTAATTCTGCGTTCGCCGACCACCGTTCGTCTCGGCATGATGCAGAATGCCGGCGGTGTGCCCGAGCATATCGTCACCTATAACGAGCGCGGTTATGCGCTCGATCCGTTTATCAATCTGCCGCCCGGCGCAGTGGTTTCGCTGCACGAGTTCATGGGCAGCGACGCGCTGTTGGCCAGCGATTTTTATCGCATCGTGCTTGAGCCGAGTGGTCTCCACGATATTCTCGGCGCCGATTTTCGCATTCCGCATGAAGTTGAAGTGCGCTTTCGCATTTCGCGCGAAAAATCGGCGCGCAGTTTCAGCAAGCATGACCGCGCATTGGTGCGCGCGTTGTTGCCGCATATTCAACGCGCGGTGCGCTTGCATGTGCGCATCAATAAAATCGAATCGGAGCGCGCCGTATATGCGGGTGCGGTCGATCAAATGCGCGTCGCCGCAATTATTCTCGATGAATCCGGCCGTGTGCTGAGCGTCAATCAGCGCGCGCGCGATTTGCTCGAACAAAAAAATGGCGTCATGTTGCGCGATGAAAAGTTGGTGCTGAATACGCGCGAGCAAACGCACGATTTGCACACCCGCGTGAGCCGTGTTATCGCGCATCAGCACCAGGGCGGCGCCGCCCTGGTCGAAGCAATGCGTATCGCGCGGCGCGAGGGCGAATTGGGTTTGGTGATTCGGCCGGTTCCGGAGAATCAATGGGCCGAAGCGGAAGCCGGTCCGGCCGCGGTCATTTTTCTCAGCGACCCGCAGCAGCAGGCCGCGGCACCGCTGCGAATCATCAAACAATTATTCGGCTTTACGCCGGCGGAAGCATCGCTGGCGATGCTGATGGCGAATGGACTCACGCTGGATGAAGCCGCCGCAGAATTGAATATCAGCCGCAACACCGTGCGCACGCATCTGCGCGCGGCATTTGCGAAGACCGGCGTAACGCGTCAGCCGCAACTGGTGAGTTTGATTTTGAAAAGCGTGGCGTCACTTGGATAAAACATTATTTAAGCGCGGTAGAAAAAATATAAATTGGGTGCCGGAAATGTGATTATTGCCTGCCGCACTGCTTTCGATACGCAGGCTGCCGCCGTGCAATTCGACAATCGTTTTAATAATTACCGAGCCCAATCCCAGTGATAAATTGGGCTCGGTGACGCCGGATTGCACGCGGTGTTTTCTGCGCGTGCCAAAGGCGCTAATCGCATCCTCGTTCATGCCATCGCCGTCGTTCGTCACGCTAAATTCAAAAAAATATTTATTTTCCGCAATGGCAATCGCGATAACGCTCGTCGCGTATTTCGCCGCGTTGTCGAAAGTGTTTCTTATCAGCCGGTGCAATAAATGTCTATCGCCAGCGATGATGGCTTCGCTCGGCGAGGCGTGCTGGAATGCCCACCGTAAATTCGGATGGGTCAGTTGGCGAGCCTGCAATTCAGTCTCTATCAGGGCCGCGATATCGATTGACTGAAGTGTTGTTTTGTAGCCTGGCTCGGCGATATCCGCAATAAAAAACAGACCTTCCAGCAGCCGCGAAAAATAATCGAGTTCGCTTTGGATAACCGCAAAAAATTCATCCTGTTGCTGCGTACTCATGCGCTCGCGAAATGCGGTCAGTGCCTCCACCGATGTTCTCAAGCTGGTGAGCGGAGTACGCAGATCGTGGCCGAGCTCATGCAACAAATTGCGGCGCGTACTCTCCGTTTTTTGAATTTGCTGAACCAGGCGCTCGATCTCGGTTGCCATTGCGTTGAAGTCAAGTTTCAGGCTGCTGATCTTATCGAAAGGGCGAATCGCGAAACGTGCGCTCAAATTATTGTCGCGCAAGGCGCTGATGACTTGTTTCGCTTCGAGCGAAGTTTTACGCAAATAAAATACGACCATCAGCAAGCTAGTCAGCGTCGCGCTCAACAGACTACAAATAAATATCAGGGCATGTATTTGTGCGAGTGTTTTATTTGGTGTGTTTGCACTCGGTTTTACCAACAGATAAATCGGTTCATTGCCGTTGAGGCGAACCAATATCAATTTCGCAAATTGGCTGAAACTGGGAATTTCAAAACTCATGTCATGGACATTGACTGGTTTTTGCAATGTGCGCCAGGCGGCCGGCGGTAAATCTGCGGTATTCGATCCGAGCACATCGCCGTTTGCGGACAAAATCCATAGCGCTCCGCCAAGCGCGGGGGCACCGTTGCGCAATCGCTCGTAATTATTAATGGCTTCGGTATAAGGTGGTATTTCTACCAAATGCGCTAGAAAAAGATAAATATTTTTTCGCGTTTCGAACATCGATGCCGCCGATATTCGCGTGAAAATAATAAAAAAAATGCCACTCACCAGCAGCGTTATCAGTACAGACAATACCGTGAGCTGCAGCCACAGCGATTTTTTCATGGCAATTCCAAACGATAGCCGACACCATAAACCGGTACGATTTGCTCGGCTGCGCCGGCGAGTTTTAGTTTTCTGCGTAGATGGCTGAGATGTGAATCGATGGTCCGATCGTAGATTTCAGCGTTTGTATCGGTTGTCTCAAGAATCGCAGTGCGAGTCGCGACTGCGCCGTCGCGGCTAATCAAAAGCGCGAGGATAGAAAATTCGCGTTTGCCGAGATTCAACTCGTGCTCACCCGCCCAAGCCAGGTGCTTTGCAGAATCGATACGCAGTGAGCCAAAGCTATTCAATGGTCGCTGACGTTTATCGAGCAAACGGCGCATGCGCGCTGAAAGTTCATGGATGCCGTAAGGCTTGCGGATGTAATCGTCTGCGCCGCACTCGATACCTGCCACAGCGGAGTCTTCGTCGGTTTTAGCCGTCAGCATTAGAATCGGAATTTCGGTATCGCGCGTTCGAATGGTGCGGCAAAGTGCGAAGCCGTCGCCATCGGGGAGGTTGACGTCGAGTAGCAGCAAATCGAAGCACCGTTGTTGCGCAGCCTGCAAACCGTCCCGAAAGGTTTCACATGCCGTCACGTTAAATCCAAGAAATGGCAGGCTCAGCGCGAGCGCTTTCGATATCAGTGGATCGTCTTCGACAAGCAATATGTTGTGGTCGATCATTGCGGTGGAATTGCGCCAATAAATGTGATGAAAGTCTAGCAAGAATGCCTGCTGCGATGATGATTCCACAAAAATTACAGAGTTGCTTATCAGAATTCGACGCATACTGTGGAAACGGTAAACGCGCGCTGCGCGAATATGCGAAGGTAGAAATTATGCGCAAACAGAAAATCGGTTTATTGGCGGCATTCATTCTTACGGGTTGCGGTGGGGGCGGCGGTAATTCGCAAAGCGCGAGTACACCAACACCGACTCCAACACCGACCCTGCAACAACGCATCGATGCGGCGCAAGGTACTGCGACGAGCAATGCGGCGTGCAGTTCGATCACGCCGTTCTATTGGGAAATCGGCGATGTCGACGGCGTGCTTGCCAGTGGCATCGGTGGGAACAATTCGACGACGCCGCCGAATTCGGCAACGGTAATGGAGATTGCGTCCGCATCGAAATGGTTGTTCGGCGCCTATGCGTTACAGCGCAGCGGTTACGC
>DASXYH010000198.1:0-11014 GCA_036502545.1 Spongiibacteraceae bacterium | reverse complement strand
ACTACAACAAATTCCCAGGAGTCCAATGACATGGCGATGAAAAAACTCTCCCAAGCAATCGGTTTAGCGGCGATGGCAATGTCCGGCGCCGTGCTTGCCGATGCTCCAAAGCTGAGCGAAGTACTTGATGCATCTGGAATTGCTATAACCGGTTATGTAGATGCGGCATATATCCATTACAACAATGATGTACCTTCATCCATCAACTATTTTGATGACAACAAAAACACATTCGATTTAAAGCAAGCCGGTATTACTATTGCGAGCCAGCCGAAAGAGGGTTTTGGTGCAATGGTCAACCTAACCGGCGGCAGCGATGCCGATAAGATACATTCAGTTGGCGGCAGCAGCAGTAACCTCGACGTAACGCAAGCAATTGTTCAATACGCAACCGGCCCCTACACGATCATCGCCGGTAAATTTAATACACTTGCTGGGGCAGAGGTAATAGCTCCCACTGGTAATACAAATATTACCCGCTCAATCGCTTTTCTAAATGCAATCCCGTTCACCCATACCGGCGTACGTTTAGCGGTTGCCCCAGCTGATACGCTTACCTTATACGCAGGGCTCAACAACGGATGGGATGAGCAAAAAGATGTGAATAGCCAAAAAACCGTAGAGCTCGGTGTAGCATGGGCACCTGTCAGCGCGTTTAGCTGGACTGCACAGATCTATAACGGAAAGGAACCCAGCATCGTTACAGGTGTTGAAGGAAATCGCTTCCTATTTGACACCGTCATTACCTATAAGCCGATTGATGCGTTGTCGTTAGTTCTTAATTATGATTACGGTAAACAAAAGGATGCGGTATTTGGCGATACCGACACCAAAGATGCAAAATGGACAGCTTGGATCGCTTACGTAAACTATCAATTTACCGATCAGTGGCACATGTCACTACGTGGTGAAGTATTTGATGACAAGGACAACTACCGCTTAGGCTTGAGCGACCTGGGCCTTGGAGACGATCCCTCCAAGAAAACCAAAGAAGTTACGCTGACTATCGGCTATGCACCGTCGGCAAACTTTGAGATTCGCGGAGAGGTTCGCCGTGATAAGTCTGATAAAGATGCGTTTGTAAAAACTCAGAATATTGCCGACGAATCCGAAACCTTTACTGACAAACAAACTGTCGTAGCTCTCGAAGCCTACTACAAGTTCTAAAACTAATTTCTTAATTTTCAGCCGCCAGTGCTGCAAAGCCTGGCGGCTTTTTATTGTGTAAAATTCCTCAGTCGATATAATCGCCGACACAACGTGAGTGTATCGGCATGCTTAATCGCGAATCCATCGACAAGCTGGCGCAGCAAATTGGCGATCTCTTTGGCCACAATACATTGTCGCAGGATTTTCAGCGCAATCTACACGCTCTTATACAGGCGGGCTTGGATAAAATGGACGTGGTCACGCGCGACGAATTCGATGCGCAGACAGCCGTGCTTGAACGTACGCGCGCCAAACTCGATCAGCTGGAAATACAACTCAACGAATTAACGAAACAACTTGGCGATAACAAGCTAGGTTAAAATTTAATTACAAAATTTTTCCAAGGAAGGAAGCCATGAATTTAGCCACCGTTTTGTCCCGCGCCAAATCCGGCATCACTGCTCCGACCGTCACCGTCGAAGTACACCTCTCCAACGGATTACCCGCACTCAATATTGTCGGGCTGCCGGAAACTGCGGTGAAAGAAAGCAAGGATCGTGTGCGCAGCGCGCTACTCAACGCACATTTTGAATTTCCATCGCGGCGTATAACAATAAATTTAGCACCGGCAGATTTGCCGAAGGAAGGCGGCCGTTTCGATCTGCCGATTGCGCTTGGCATTCTCGCGGCGAGCGGACAAATTCCATTGGAAGCGTTAGCAAATCGCGAATTTATCGGCGAATTGGGACTTAACGGAGAGCTGCGCGGCGTATCCGGCGTATTACCTGCGGCAATCGCGTGCACAGCTTCCGCGCGTACCTTATTCGTGCCGCAAGCAAATGCCGCTGAGAGCGCGCTGGTGAAAAGTGCAGTGATCTACGGCATCAATAATTTATCCGAGCTATGCGCTTTTTTGCATGGACGCATTCAATTGCAACAAGCGCTTGCGCCCGCTTTAATAATAAAAGACGAACTGCTGGATCTCGCCGATATTCGCGGCCAGGCACAAGCCAAGCGAGCGCTCGCAATCGCCGCTGCGGGTGGACACAATCTTCTGTTATTCGGACCGCCGGGTACCGGTAAAACCATGCTGGCGAGTCGCTTGCCCGGCTTATTGCCACCGCTCGCGGAAGATGAATTGCTCGAAGTCGCTGCGGTGCATTCGGTGGCAGGTCATAGCGGTTCTCCCCTATCGAAACAGCGCCCATTTCGATCGCCGCATCACACCGCTTCCGCCATCGCGCTCGTTGGCGGTGGCAGTCAACCGCGCCCGGGTGAAATTTCATTAGCGCACCGCGGCGTTTTATTTCTCGATGAATTACCGGAGTTTCAACGCAAAGTTCTTGAAGTATTGCGCGAACCGCTGGAGTCCGGCGAAATTGTTATCGCGCGAGCAAGCCGGCAAATTACTTATCCCGCGCAATTTCAATTAATCGCGGCGATGAATCCGTGTCCGTGCGGATATTATGGCGACACCGAGCGCAGTTGCCGCTGCAGCGCGGATCAAATTCGCCGTTATCGCGATCGTATTTCCGGGCCCTTGCTGGATCGTATCGATTTGCAGGTGCCGGTTAATCGCCTGCCGCGCGGTGTATTGAGCAGCGCTCGCAGCGATACTGCCGATACCGCTTCGCTGCAACAACAAGTATTGCAAGCGCGCGCACGACAATTCGAACGTCAACAAAAAGTAAACGGACAATTGAGCGGCGTCGAGATCGATAAATTAGGACAAATCAATTCGGAAAACAGGCTAGCGCTGGAAGAAGCGGTTTTGAAGCTGGGTTTATCGGCACGCGCGTATTATCGAATTCTTAAAGTTGCGCGCACGATTGCCGATTTGGATGCCAGCATTGCTGTCGAAAAAAATCATATTCGCGAAGCACTGCAATATCGTGCGCTCGATCGAAAGCCTGCTTAGATTATTAGCGGCATCGAATTGACTATTCGCCGGTATTTAATCCTTCCGGTGCATTCGACGCAAAACATTTTTCTTCTATGCGCTCGCACATACGCCAACCCTGCGCCGTGCGTACAAATTTATCGCGATACCAAAGTCCGACATACATAACCTGATTGGTGCCGTCGGCGAGATTAACCACCATTGGGTTAAAGCAAATAATCCGCGATTGCGCCGTATCGCCGCTTATCTTGATCGAAGCATTGCCAATCATGTGGTAATACATCGGAAAGTTTGGAAGCACCTGACTTAGCCATGCCTTAACTTCGGGAAAGCGACCGTCGATGCCGCCCAACGAACGGTAATCAATGTAGGCGTCGGCGGTAAATACATTATCGAGTTCGTCGAATTTTTTCTGGTCGATGGCGCTGGCATAGTCGACCATCAAATCCTGAATTTCTAAGCGATCAGAAATTTCCTGTAACGTCAGCATGGTTTTACTCCGAAGTTGTTGTAAAAATAATAACGGCAAGCAAGCCTATTAACTATGACAACCATTATCACAACATAAAATGCGTTAAATGTGAGTATCCATAACGTCACGAACGGATGTTGAATAGAAATTAATTGAAACGATGCGGCTCAAGCTGAATCGTCTCCATCAGCAATCCCAACATAACGGTGCAACCGTTGTAACGCTGCTCACCCGTGCTGGTAAATTCGAACATGTACGATCGCCTGACTTTCCAAGCGCCGCGAGCATCGCGCTTTAGCCATAACCTGCGCATCACCACGCTCTCATCGAGCAGCTGCACATCCAATGCTTTGCAGTGCGCGCGCGTTAAACTCAGTGCAACCTCCTTCACCGCGTGAGCGCACCACCACCAATAAGCGCCAATCGCAAACAGTAGCAATAGCGCAATGTCTTTGAGATCGATCGCCATTGAAGGTAGCTACTCGGATTTCGGATAAACCTGATACAACCGATTTAAATTTTCATTGACAGAATAACCGAATTGCTTGGATTGCAATTTTGCGGTCGCTTTCAATTCTTTTTCATCAGTAATATGAGACTGCTTCGATGCCAGAATAATCCAGTTACCACTCGGGACCGTGCAGGTATAAACCTCGGCGAAATTTTCGGCGATGGTTTGCAATGTTTCACGCTCACCGCGATGCTCATCCCAGCAATTCAATACCAACCAGCCCGAATCATTCAACATAGCCGCGCACGCCTCGATATACCAGGGCTCGAAATATTGCGGCGCCATCCCTTCGGCATCGTAAATATCGCTAAATAAAATATCGGTTTTTGCATGGCCCTTTACGTCGAGAAATTCCGCAATGTCCTGTTCGATAATCGTTAGACGATCGAGGCGCGGCAGCTCGAAATAGCGACGCGCAATTTTTACGACGGCATGGCGCAATTCAATAACACGCAGTTGCAAATCGGTTAAATGATGTAGCAGACAGCTCACCAATGCACCACCGCCCAAGCCGACCAGGATGGCATCGCGCGGCTGCGCAAACAACAAAGGCAGCAACATCGCCCGCGTATAATCGTGCTGCAATAAATACGGCTGCGTTTTTAGCACGCAGCTTTGCTCGTCGCCTTCGCCGAAAGATAAATAACGCTTGGTGCCATCGTCAAAAACCTGAACGGGGCCGAACTCATCATAAGTGCGAAAAATTTCTTTACCGGATAAAGGCATCGTTACGTCAAACCGATTATGCAATCTATTGGGTATGTGAAAGAGCGCCGACATTTAAACACGATCGCTGTCACGATAACCATTGCCGGCGATTTGACAATTGAATGCAATCTTTGGTAACTGTACATAAACACAGGTATGCGTTAGCATAACCATCTACTCCTTAGTTTGGAGGCGCGAAATATGGTCAGCCATTTCTACGCTTACATCAGCAAACTGCGTTGGATCGTGCGCTGGGGTCTCAAGCGCAACACCATTCAAGAAAATGTGATGGAACACAGTTGGGAGGTTGCGGCGCTTGCGCACGCGTTGGCACTGATCCGCAATCGCTACTTCGAGGGCGATGTCGACGCCAACGCCATTGCCGCCGCCGCGCTTTATCACGATTGCTCCGAAGTGATCACCGGCGATTTACCCTCGCCGGTCAAATATCATTCGGCCGCGATTCAGCAGGCCTATCATTCGATCGAGCGGGCAGCCGAGCGCGAACTCGTCGCATTATTACCCGAGGCATTGCAGCATGATTTCGCCGCCTTGATGGTCGAGGAAAATATTCCGCTGGCGCATCGGCAAATCATCAAGGCAGCCGATACCATTGCAGCATTTCTTAAATGCCAGGCGGAATTAAAGGCGGGTAATCGCGAGTTTGAAAAAGCGGCGGAAGATATTAAACAGCGCCTATCTGCATATCATTTGCCCGAAGTGGATTTTTTCTTATCGACATTTGCGCCGAGCTATCAATTGACGCTCGATGAATTGTTGTTGAGAAAAGGAAACAATGCGGAATTGTCCGAACACGAAAGGCATTTATTGAAATTGCATAAATAAATTGCATAAATAAATTGCGGGCATATTGACGCGAAATATTCGCGCTGTCATGCCCGCATTAACTCGGCATCAACTAATTAATTAGAGAGAAGCTTTCGTCCAGCCGCTGGCCATTTTTTTCGGCGCGACGACCGGAATGTTGGATAGATCGAGCGGTTTTTGCTGCTGCTCATCGCCGTTCTGCAGCATGTGTGCAATCGGTCGCGCCAATCGTTGCAATACGCGATCGTTACTGCGATCGGCATAACCTTGTATGCGATTAAGTAAATCGTCGGCGCTGAGTTGCAATTTCACGCCGAACTCATCGCTGATGCGGCGGCGGCATTCGCGTACCAAGGCTAGATTGTCGACTTGTAGCAACCACGTTTTATTTGCTTGTACCGCTACTTTGGTATTCACCATCGCGATTTCCTCCGCTTAAGTCGACTGTCTTTGTAATAAGCAGCCGAAGGGTTACGTACAGCTCTTTTTTTAGACCTACAACTCTTTTCAGACCTACAACTCTATTTTTCAAAAGTGTAGACCTCACTTTGGTGAAGTAATGGCACGGCATCACCATTTTGTGATGTAACGCGGCTTTCAACCCATTAATCGATATTATGTGGGCCAGCGCAAGCTTCGATTAATGCTGGCCACTTCTAAAACTACGTATCAATACTTACGTAAATGAGCGAAGCATCTCTGCGGCGCATCAATTAATTAATGCCGTTTTATCCAGATGCTCGACTATATGTGGAAACACATCGACGGCCGCGTTTTTTCCAAAGATACAATCGATGTGACCGTATTTCGGAATGACAACCCGATCGTATAGACCATTTCCATTTGCCGAACGCAAATAATCCATGCTCTTCTCGGTGCCCTCGGGCAAAAATGTGGCATTTTCAGCGCCATGAATAAATCGAATCGGCAACGCCATATTTTTCGCATTCGGCAAATATTTTTCTTCGCCATTTGCGTCTATCGCGTGTCCTTTGCGCACCAGCAAAGCGAGATGCTCAAACGCTTCGATATTGGCGACGCCGAATGTCTCGTGCAATGTGTCATGCGTCGCCGTATTCAACTGATCGAGCTCCCACAATTGACCGTACATAAATGTGATGCGCTTATCGACTGCACTGTTACTGCGCTCTTCGAATTCCTGCGGATATAATCGCAAAGCTTGATCGTACAATCGCTCCAACCAATTGGCGCGCGTATCGCGATACGCCGTTAACGATGACACCCCCAGCGCATCAAGCACATTTGGCAAATACAAACCCGTTTTCAACTTCGTTAACAACGGCGCCACATAATGCGTCGATGCTTGCGATATCACGGCGCTGCGCACGCCGGTAAGACCCGCCAGCAATGCCATCGTAAACGTGGTGCCGCCAAAGCAGTGCGCCACCACTTGAATCGATGCGGATGCCGTTTTTGCTTTGACCATCGCCACGGCAGCCGGTATATCGTAATGTGCCACCATATCGCCGTTGGAACGATTATTCGCAACCGGCAATTCGATGCTATCGCGAAAGTCGAGCAGCCAGACATCGTAGCCGCGCTCGTAAAGAAATTCGAGCAAATTGGTGTCGATCGTATCCAAACTGAAAATGCGACTCGACACACCGAGGCCATGAATCAACATGACCGGTCCCTTGTCGCCGCCGCGATAACGTGTCAATCGCAGTGGCACATTATCCGCCGTGGTGAATGGAATGATTTCGCCGACGCCGCAGCGCAAAGGACGGCGTACGCGTGGCGCAGTGGACGGGTCGAATACGCGAAACGGCGCAATGCCTTTGATATAGGTTTCCGCCATCGCGCCAGCAAAAAAGCGACCGAAGCGCGTTATCGCGATTAATTGCTGTGCCGCATTTTCTGCGTTGCACGCGCGCATTGTCGTCAACTGTTTGGCGAAATCCGCCGGCTCGATATGCAAAATGCCGCGTCCCAGTACCGACGCATGTTCATCGGCGCCGGCGTGTACACTGATATATAGCGTCGTGGTATCGGACCACATATCGAAGCCGCGCTGATCCTGCGCGAGTTTGTAGCCATACAAAAAATAACGCTCGCCCGTTTGCGCTGTCAACGGCACGCGATACACCATGCGCCGCAAGCCGACCGTTGCGGGATCGCGCACGAATAACTGAAACTCGCCGCCCAATGCGCTGAGCGGTTGCGGCGACAACAACGGCGCGTTGATCGTGCCAAGCAACACCGCGCTATGCGCATCGGTATCGAGCAGCATTTCCAGATCGTCGCTGACCACACTGAGCGTAAATTCGAATGGGTGATTATTATCGCGCCCGAATTTTTCTGCCGCCGCATAATCAAGCGTGGCATCGAGACAAAAATGACCGCGCATGGTCTCGGTAAATTGAATGCCGAGTTTTGGGGTTAATGCCGGCGTGCGCGGCGCTGATGTCTCGCTGTAATTATCGGGCAGATTTTTTTCCTGTTTGAATAAAAGGCAGGCGCGTTCGGCCAATGCGGAAATCGTCAGCAATGGATTGACGCCGAGACTGCGCGGCACGACTGCACCATCGCAGACATAAAGTCCCGGGTGCACAGCCTGGCCAGCGATGCCGGCGAATACCTGACAACGATCGTTGACGACACCTTGCTCGGCACTAGCGCCGATGCAGCAACCGCCGAGCGGATGCACCGTGATCAATGGATGGCCAAGCAGTTTGTGCCACATCGGATTCGGCACATAAGTGCCGCCTAACGCCGCCGTCGCTTTTTGCAACTGCGTATTGATACGCTCAAACACCGGCTGTTCGCCGACATGCGGCCAATCGATGCGTAAGCGTTCGTCTTCGAGATGCATCACGCCCGCGCCATCGTCGTGCGCCATCACCAAAAACGTTTGCGTATTCGCCATCGCGCCCTTGTAAGCGCCGGCGAAATCGCTCTCCCATTGCCGCGCTTTTTCGCGCAGCGCGTCGATAAAGCCGTGATCGGTATCGACACCGCTCAACGCGGCGACGCCATCGAATGCATAGGGCAACAAACTCGACATCGCACCCGGCAGCGAGCCCTCTTCGATCACCATGCCAGCGTTCAACTCCGGCTGCATGCGCGCGTCGATCACGCTGGTAATACAGGGGCCGACCGCGACGCGTTCGCTGGCGGGGTGATTGCCGAAACCGATGCCGTGCATCGGCATATCGCAGTTATACGCAAACGCCAGCACATCGCCGTTGCCGGTAAAACGCTGACCGAGCTGCGGCGAAAATTCGAGTTGCGCGCTGCGTGAACGCAATAATATTTCGGTGCTGCCGAGGGTGCCGGCCGCCAGCATCACTGTTTCCGCCTCGATAAATAATTCGGGCGCATCGAATACATCGCGCTGCAGGCCGAGCGGCCGCAAATACACGCACCAATGTGTGTTATCGCCGCTGCGCACGACGCGCGTCACTTTGATTTCGGTGAAAATCGCCGCGCCATGGTTGGCCGCATCGGGCAGATAATTCAAATTGGTCGAATTCTTCGCGCCCTGATTGCAGCCGGAGACGCAATCGCCGCAATTGTTGCAGGCATTTTGCTGCACACCGACATGATTGATGCCGGTTTCAAAATTGACATTGATGGGAGTGAGCGCGAACGGCTGTTGCAATGCATCGGCACATTTCTGCTGTGCCTCAAGTTTTGCCAAGCGCGGATAATGCGCGGGATAGGTTCTCGGCTTCAGCATCGCTTCCGCGCGCTGATAACCGATGTTCAAATTTGATTCCGGCGCCTTGGCCTCATCGCGCAATATCGATGGCCAACGCGAATCGGCAAATGCACGTGGCTCCGCGCGCAACGCGACGCTGGCATTGAGCAGCGATGTTCCGCCGAGACCGCAGCCGACCATCACGTTGATATCTTTATTGACATGCAAATCGTAGAGCCCGGTTTCGGGTCCCGCGTGCGCGAGCGGCAGATCGAGTTGAAACTGCTTCGCCGCTGCCTCGACTTCATTCGGAAATTCGCCGGGTTGAAATTCACAGCCGCGCTCAAGCACGCAAACGCCGAGACCGGCTCGCGCCAGTCGCGCCGCCGCGACGCCGCCGCCATAACCGGAACCGACGACGACAACCTGATAGCGCGACTTTAATTGGGATAACGATTGGGATAAACGCACGATGGCTTCCTCCGATGAAGCGGCCCGCTGACGGCCATTCAGGAGCATCGATCAGATAGTCAAACAAATGATCAGATGCACAGTCGAAATTTTAAAATGGGCGATTTATAGGCATTGCTGCGATGAGCAGGCTACACCCGCACTGCGCGCACGGTCAACGGTGGTAAAATCCGCTGCCGCAACGACGAAATTGAATCATGCCCGAACGCAAAGACACCATTTACGCCACGCCGCTCGCTGCTATCGGCGGTTTCGCCTTCGATGCGCGCGTGGCGCAAGTGTTTCCGGACATGATTCAACGCTCGGTGCCCGGCTACAGCACGATCATCGCGATGACCGGCGTGCTCACCGAGCGTTATGCGCAGCCCGGCACGCGCTGTTACGATCTCGGCTGCTCGCTGGGTGCCAGCACGCTGGCGATGCGCGCGCTACTCGATGGCCGCGATTGCACCATCGTTGCGGTCGATAATTCAGCGGCGATGATCGAACGCTGTCGCCTGCTGATCGCAGCGGATCACCACACCACGTCGGTCGAGCTGCTGCTCGCCGATATCAATGCCATCGAAATCGATAATGCGTCGGTGGCGGTAATGAATTTCACGCTGCAATTCGTGGCGCCGACGCAGCGGGCAACGCTGCTGCAACGTATCGCGAGCGCGATGCGGCCGGGCAGCATTCTCGTGCTTTCGGAAAAAATCAGTTTCGATGATGCACATTTGCAACAACTCAACACCGAATTGCATCATGCGTTTAAACGCGCCAACGGTTACAGCGATCTCGAGATCGCGCAAAAACGCACAGCACTCGAAAACATATTGATTCCGGAAACACTGCAAACACATCGCGAGCGTCTGCAGCGCGCCGGATTTGCCAGCGTCGATGTCTGGTTTCAATGTTTTAATTTCGCCTCGCTGGTCGCGATCAAGTGATCGATTTCGCGCCATTCCTTACGCAAATGCAAAATGCCGGCTTGCAAAAATGGTCGCAGCAATTGCACGCGGAATTGCCGCAGCTGATGCACAGCGATCGCCACGGCGATCTCGCCGGCTGGTATGCCGCATTGGCGGCGCTACCGCAGTGGCCGATACAATCCGTCGAACTCGATCGCAATAGCGTGCGTATTATCAGTGCGGAAAAACCCGGCGCCGAACAATGCGAGCAATTGCAAACCATATTGATGCAATTGCATCCGTGGCGCAAAGGTCCTTTCGATATTTGCGGCATTCATATCGATACCGAATGGCGCTCCGATTGGAAATGGGATCGGTTAAAACAAACGATTGCGCCGCTCGCGGGCCGCAGAGTGCTCGATAT
>DASXYH010000197.1:0-3497 GCA_036502545.1 Spongiibacteraceae bacterium | reverse complement strand
CCCGGTCAGTCGAAGCGCGGCCGGCGGCGCTAGCCAGTCGCGGCAGTTGAGAAATCTCTCGTGAAAAACGATTTTATTTACGGCATTCACACGGTCGCTGCGCTGCTTGAGCGCGCGCCCGAGCGCATTGAAGCGCTGCAGGTTTTGGAAGGCCGCAGCGATCAGCGCATGCAGAAATTATTGAGCGATGCCGAGCGCGCGAGTATTCACATTGTGCGCGTCGGCCGCGATGTGCTCGATCGTTTTGAAGTGAAGCATCAGGGGGTGGTGGCGCTGCTCGCGCATAATTTCGAATACCGTGAAGCCGATCTGAAAAGTCTGGTGCAGAGAAATGCGAATCCGCTGTTATTAATTCTCGATGGCGTAACCGATCCGCATAATCTTGGCGCGTGTTTACGCAGCGCCGATGCGGCGGGCGTCGATGCGGTGATCGCGCCGCGCGATAACGCCGCGAGTCTGACGCCGGTAGTGCGCAAAGTTGCCTGCGGCGCGGCCGAAGTGATTCCATTCGTCGCGGTGACCAATCTCGCGCGCACGTTGCGCGATTTAAAGGATTGGGGCGTATGGATTGTCGGTACCGCCGGTGAAGCCGATGTTCTTATATATGAGCAAGATTTCTCTGGCTCCATCGCGCTGGTGATGGGTGCCGAAGGCAGCGGTTTGCGCCGACTGACGCGCGAGCATTGCGATTTTCTCGTCAAGTTGCCGATGGCGGGCAGTGTCAGCAGTTTGAACGTATCGGTCGCTACCGGTATTTGCTTGTTCGAAGCAGTGCGGCAGCGCCAGTGTCTCCCCTCTCCTCGCGGGAGAGGGGCTGGGGGTGAGGGCTGATTCGGCGCGCAATTTGCCCTCACCCTAACCCTCTCCCGCAGGGAGAGGGAATTATCGTGCTTGCATCCGGCGCGCCACTTGCCTAAAATCGCGCCTCTTTTTCCGCGGGTCGGCCTAATGCCGATCCGTTTCTCCTTGCCACACCGCCCTGAGGTTGAAAAGCCGAAGCGTCGGGTGGCTACAACCCGTAAGGAGCTGCAATGCGCCACTACGAAGTAGTGTTCCTGGTCCATCCTGACCAAAGCGAACAAGTGCCCGGCATGGTCGAGCGCTACAAACAAGGCATCGAAAAAGACGGCGGCAAAATCCACCGTCTGGAAGATTGGGGCCGCCGTCAGCTGGCGTACTCGATCGACAAGGTGCACAAAGCCCACTACATCCTGATGAATATCGAAGCCAGCCATGTGGCGGTCGAAGAGTTGGCCACTAATTTTCGCTACAACGATGCTGTGCTGCGCAATATGATCATTCAACGCGATGAGCCCGTGCTCGACGAATCGCCGATCATGAAGGCCGAGAAGGAAAGCCGCGAGCGCCGCAGCCGTCCTGAACGCCGCGACGATGGCGAAGGCCGTCGCGCCGATGCGGTCGATGAGCTCGAAGAAGGCGATGACGACATCGCCGACGAAAACGACGAATAAGTCGATTTTCTTCTCGCTAACGAATTCTCAGGAGTTTAAGTCATGGCACAACGTTTCTTCCGCCGCCGCAAATTTTGTCGCTTTACCGCCGAAGGCACCAAGGAGATCGATTACAAAGATCTCGAAACGCTGAAAGCATATGTATCCGAAACCGGCAAAATCGTACCGAGCCGTATCACCGGCACCAAAGCGCGTTATCAGCGTCAGCTCTCTACCGCGATCAAGCGCGCGCGTTACTTGGCGCTATTGCCCTATTCGGATCAGCACGAATAAGGCAATCAACACATATACGAAACGGGCATTGCGCCCGTTAGAGATTTAACAATGCGCGCACTGGCGGAATTTGTAATGCGTGGGCGCGCCCAGGCGATTGGCGTGGCGGTAGCCGGTGTTGTGCTGCCGTTCTTCGTGTGGATCAGCGCTGCGGTAGTCGGTTTAGTGGTGCTGCGCCGCTCTCCGCAGGATGCTTTCATCGTGCTCGGTTGGAGCGTGCTGGCTGCGGCGGCGGCCATGTTTTGGCATGGCGATCCGGGGCCGATATCAGCGCTGCTGGGAATCGCCATCGCGGCGACAGTGTTGCGCTGGACGCGCTCATGGCCATTGGCACTGGTGGCGATAGTTGCCGCCGGGTTGTTGTCTGGTTTGGTGCTGAAAACGTTGGGCGCCAGTTTTGTCGCCGAACTGGTCGGCATGCTCAATGAGTTTTTGCTGAAACTGCGCGAGCAAATGCCGGCCGAACAGGCGGCGATGCTCGGCGAGCTGAATGCAGCTCAGGTGAGCGGTTTGCTGGGTTTGCGCAGCGCCTGCCTGATGGTAATCGCGCTGCTGGTGGCGCGCTGGTGGCAGGCATTGCTGTATAACCCCGGCGGGTTTCGCGAGGAGTTTCATCGCTTGCGCTTGCCGGTGCCGGTGGTGGTTGGGTTGATCGCCGCTGGCTTGGCGATGGCGCTGGCCGGCAGCGAATACAAATTATGGGCGGCGTTGTTTGCCTTGCCGTTCGTGGTTGCAGGATTTGCGTTGGTGCACGGTGTGATCGGCATCAAACGCTGGGGCCGCGGGCCGTTGGTGGTGTTGTATCTGGCCTGGGTGTTTGTGTGGGAAATTGTCACTGCCGCGCTGCTGCTGCTGGCGGTGATCGATAGCTGTTTGGATTTTCGCGCACGTTTGCGCGCGCGCTCCAATAACGATGCGATTTAGTTTTTGCGGTGATGCCGATAGGCGATGCCGCTAGAGAGGGTGAAATCATGCAAGTCATTCTGTTGGAAAAAGTCGGTCGCCTCGGCAACCTCGGCGATAAGGTCAATGTGAAGGCGGGCTACGGCCGCAATTTTCTGATCCCGTTCGGCAAAGCGGTTGCAGCCACCAAGGACAATATCGCTGAGTTCGAGCGTCGCCGCGCCGAGTTGGAGTCAACCGCTGCGGAGCGTCGCACTGACGCCGAAACACGCGCCGCCAAACTGGCTGAGCTGGTCATAACGATTGCCGCGAACGCCGGCGATGAAGGCAAGCTGTTCGGCTCGATCGGCACGCGCGATATCGCCGATGCTATTACTGCTGCCGGAATTGCAGTCGAAAAAAGCGAAGTGCGCCTGCCCAATGGCGCCATCCGCGAACTCGGCGAGTTCGACATCGACGTGCAATTGCACTCCGATATCACGCAGGTAATCAAGCTCAAAGTCGTCGCTGAGTAACGCCGTTAATTCTTCGGCATCCGCCGCCGCGATTGCGGTCGCGGATGCTTTTTTTTTGCCGGTGAATCTTTCACAATGCCGGTCCCTGCCTGAAACCCGGTCATAACATTCCCGTGGAAACCGAGATCGCCGACGAGCCGTATGCGGCCACCTTGCCGCCCGACCTCGATATCGCCCAGCTGAAGCTGCCGCCGCATTCGCTCGAGGCCGAGCAATCGGTACTGGGCGGCCTGATGATCGCCAACGATGCCTGGGATAAAGTCGCCGATATGGTGACCGATGTCGATTTTTATCGGCCCGAGCATCGATTGATTTTTCGGCGCATGGCGCAGTT
>DASXYH010000196.1:0-8885 GCA_036502545.1 Spongiibacteraceae bacterium | reverse complement strand
CGGAGAAATCGCCGAATTTGAATTGCAATTGCGGCGCACCCGCACTCGCGCCTATCACGCAATCGAATTGGGTTGGCCCGGCGAACCATTTGCGCAAGTATCGCTGCTCGATACACAAATCGTTGCGGTGAAATTATTTCATCGCTCCAGAGTGCGCGGTTGGTTGCGGCCGGCGCGATTGTCGGTAAAAACGGTGTACCCATTGGGCTTGCTGCGTGCGTGGACGTGGATCGATCTCGATATCGCAGCACTGGTTTATCCGCGCCCGATAGTCGCGCCGCGTCCGAGCGGTGGCGATGGCGACAGCGCGCAGGGAGCGCGTCAATTAAAAAAAGGCAGCGAAGATTTTTACGGCTTTCGCCCTTATCGCAGCGGCGATAATTTGCGCCACGTGCTGTGGCGCGCGTATGCGAAAGGCCAACCGCTGCAATCGAAACAATTCGCGGAAACGCAGGTGCAATCGCATTGGCTGCGCTACGACGATTGCGAGGGCGATCGCGAACGACGCCTCGGTGTGTTATGTCATTGGATATTGGAGCTGGAGCGCAAAGGCGAAGTATTCGGTTTGCAACTGCCGGGCGTAACGCTGGCACCCGATAGCGGGCCGGAACAACGCGAGCGCGCATTGCGCATGCTCGCATTATTTCAGCCGCCGCGAGCAACATAATGGCGGCACCCGCGTGGATTTCGCGCCATTGTCTCGGCTGGTTACTAGCGGCGCAGGTGGCGTTGATTGCGCCGCATGTCATGCGTCTGCCAATTTGGATTTCGCTGGCATGGGTATTGAGCGCATTTTGGCGCGTGCAGGTTTATCGCGGTCAGTGGTCGTTTCCGGGACGCCTAATAAAAACCGGCTTGGTGATCGCGAGTGTCGCCGGCATTCGATTCAGCTATGGCAGTTTCGTCGGATTGGAGCCGACAGTTGCATTACTGATCAGTTGTTTCTGTTTTAAATTGGTTGAAGCGGCGACGCGGCGCGAAGCATATCTCTTATTATTTTTGGGATATTTTGTCGCGCTCACCGAATTTTTATTTGAGCAGGGTCTCGGCGCGGTTTTATACATGCTGCTACCAATATTATTGTTAACAGCGGCATTGATCGCATTGCAACAGGACGAACCGCTGCGTTTTTCATGGCAGCCATTACGCACCGCGAGCGCGATGGCAGCGCAAGCATTCCCGTTAATGCTGTTGCTGTTTCTGGTATTTCCTCGTATTGGGCCGCTATGGCAGGTGCCGCTTCCTACCGGCGGCGCGCGCACCGGTATGTCGGATCAATTATCGCCCGGCGATATTGCACAATTATCGCAATCGGACGCACTCGCGTTTCGCGCCGCGTTTGTCGGCGGCGTGCCGGCGCAGCGCGATTTATATTGGCGTGGCTTGGTATTGGATACATTCGATGGCCGCACCTGGCGCGCCAATGATTTTAGCGATATGTCGCTGCAGCAAATAACTAAGACAGTGCCAGCAATACCCAGCGGGCCGGCTATCGAGTACGAAGTATTTCTTGAACCGACCTATCAGCGCTGGCTGTATGCGCTGCAGGTGCCCGAATCGATTTCGCCGACAACGCTGCTCACGCTCGATTATCGTTTGTTGGCGCGCGATATTGTCACCGAAAAATTTGCGTATCGCGCGCGCGCGTATCCGCAATCGCGGTTTGAGATTCAACTCGACAAACGTTTGCGCCAGCGCGAACTCGTCTTGCCGAAACAAAATAATTTGCGCACGCAGGCGTGGGCGCGGGAGTTGCGAACGCGCTTCGATGACGATCGTACGCTGATCGATTTTGTCATCGAGAATTTTCACCAGCAGCCATTTTTCTACACGCTGAAACCGCCGTTATTGGGCGATGACAGCATCGACGAATTTCTCTTCGATACGCGCCGCGGTTTTTGCGAGCACTACGCCAGCAGTTTTGTATTCGTGCTGCGCGCGGCCGGAATTCCCGCGCGCGTCGTGATCGGTTATCAGGGCGGCGAAATCAATCCGCTGACGGGAACGGTGCTGGTCCATCAATTCGACGCGCACGCATGGGCAGAAGCGTGGTTGCCGGGGCAGGGCTGGATTCGGTTTGATCCAACCGCCGCGGTGGCGCCGCAACGGATCGAGAGCGGGCTCGAAGGCGCGGTTGGCGCCGATGAATTTCTTGCGCAGACACCGCTATCGGTCGATCGCTATCGCGCTGTCGGTTGGCTGAACCGCGCGCGTCTGCGCATCGATGCAATCAATTATGGCTGGACGCGCTGGGTGGTGAATTATCGGGATGATGCACAAATCAGCGTGCTGCGTGCGCTGCTCGGCGAAATTAATCCGCTGCGAATGACGTTGTTATTAGTCGGCGGTGGCGCGTTGATTATATTGGCTGTGACGGTCACATTATTCGGCCGCAATTTATTCGGCACGCGTGTGCCCGCAGAAGAACGCTATTACCTGCAGTTCTGTGCGCGTTTGGCGCGGCGCGGTTATCCGCGGCCAACGGGTATGGCGGCCGGCGATTACAGTCGCTGGTTATTGCAACAACAACCGCAATGGCTCGTCGCGCGAGAAATTACCGCTTGTTTCGAAGCGCTGCATTACCGGCGTCTGTCGCCGGCGCAGCGCGAGCAATTGCTGAAGGAGTTAAAACGGCTGGTGCGCAGTCGCGAATTTTCTTGAGTGCTGCACGCAAATATCACAGGCATTCAATTTGATAGTAAAGATAATAATCCTGTTCGACCGGTTCTGAGCGCTCGGAGATTTTTTTCCAGCCTTTCGCGCAAAGCTGCGCCGCTTGTTTATATAGCGGCTCTATTACATAAAATGCGGAATACGGCGTTTTGGCGCTGCGCGTCAGCGTATAACGTTCGCGCAATTCGAAACGTTTGCCGCTCACTTCATCGGCAGCAGCCGGAGAGGCAGCGTTGGCGGTTGGAGTAACTGGAGTTGAAGAACTATCGGTAGCTTTTACCGCTGATGTTTGCTTTGTGTCGGTCGGTTGATCGCTATACGCTTTCGTTGGCGCATCCGATGTTTTATCCCACACCTTGATCGCTTCTTTTTTGTCTTTGTGAAACGCTCCGAAATCCAAAGAATCCGCTTGGTCTACGTCTTTGTCCTGCGCAAATGTATTCTGATTTAGACAGATGCCGCAGATTAACGCGAGAGAAAGAAAAAAATGATTGTTGAAATTAATCATCGCGATTACGCCTTTTGGTTTAGCCATAAATTTGAAACCGGATTGTCTTATTTGCCGTGCGAAAAAAAAAAGAGGGGGCAATGGCCCCCTCAAGGTTTTGGAGAGTCCAATTCATAAAAATTAAAACTTAAATTCCCAGCCTACGGCGTAGGTTTTGTCATCCAGTGATTCGCTGTTGATTGCACTCAGGTCGCCGTCGGTTTTAATCGACGCGTAGTAAGCAAAAACTTTAGCTGCTTTGCTGAGAGCATAGTCAACACCCACCGCGTAGTTTTTTGCGGTGGTATCACCGAAGCCAACGTTTGCCGCATCGACCGGATCGGATTTCGAGCGAACGTATTGGCCTTTGAGCGTCCAATCGTCGTCGATTTTCCAAGCTATATCGAAGCCGTAGCCGGTTTGTTTCTTGTAGGTGCCACCGGCGAAATCAGTGATTGGGTTGCCAACGCCACTGTTCAGGCTATTACCCGGCAGCGAACTGATTGCTTGAAGGGCATTGCCGGTGTTCACGCCATTTGCAACTGACGTGGTGGCTGGATTTTTGAAATGACGCTCTGCATTTTGGTACAGGCCACCAATCGATACCGGGCCAATTCCATATTGCGCGGCAAAGCGAGTGGTATCAGCGTTTTCAACATTGCGATCGTGAGCCAACGCGAGATACAGAGTATCGAGTTTGTACGTAACCGCTGCCGAGTATTTGTTGGTCAGGTTGCTGTTTTGATCTTTACTTTTTGCACCAGTACTGTCGCTGGCGCCTGTGTCTTCACCGAGAATTAATTGCGCGGAGAAAATCAAACCACTCAGGTTTGGCGTTGCGTATTGAATGATATTGTTTTCACGGTTTTCACCATTGAGAACATATTTGTAGTCAGCCAGTGGCAAATCTTTGAACAATTGCAGAGTTTCTGCGGTCGTTGCTTTTAACGGGGTGTCATTTTTACCGGCGAAGAGAGTACCCCAGCCGCTTTGCAGGCCCGCATAAGTATTACGTTGTTTGAACGGCGAAGTGCCGTCGCCTTGCTTATCGGCATCGGGATAAACTTCGTATTCAAGTTTGTAGATAGCTTTGGTATCGCCAAACAGCGGGTAGTCGCCTTTAACACCCAGACGAGAGGCGTTGCTTTCGAGTTTCCAATTGTTTTGGCCGTTAACACGCGTGCCGGATTGAATATCGTCGAAATCATATTTGTTCAGGGTGAGATTGACTTTGCCGTACACGGTTGGAATAGGTATATCGGCATTTACTACGCCGGCAGCGCCGACAGTCAGTAAAGCGATCAGCGATGGAAGTAGTTTGCGGTTCATCCAGGATTCTCCCCAGTTTTGGTTGGCTTGCGGTTGCATTTTTGTTGACAAGGTAAGGGCAACCCTTACGTGGCCGCTATCATGTAACGAATTTGTTACATAAATGTGACACGCCGCGAACTTTAGCAGCGCGTGTGCGCAAACAAATAGTTTGTTTTTTTATGTCGATATAACTACGCCAGACATATGGTTAGAGTTTTTTGAGGTTGGCAGCACCCGATTACCGATATTGAAACGGCAGCGATTCGAATTCAGGCGACAGCGAAAAGGAATTATTTTGTCAGTAAAGTGTAATCGCCACCGAGTGCGGCGGTATTGGTGGTAATGGTTTTTTCGCTGGTGAAACGCAATAGATAATTGGGCCCGCCGGCTTTTGGTCCGGTGCCGGATTTGCCGCAACCACCGAATGGTTGCGCGCCGACTACGGCGCCGACAATATCGCGGTTGAAATAAATATTTCCAACTCGTAAGCGTTCCGCTATCCATTGCGCTTTGTGGTGATTACGGCTGTGAATGCCGCACGTGAGTCCATAGCCGAGCGCATTGATATCGTCGATGACGTTATCGATATCGTCTTCGCGATAACGAATAATATGCAGTATCGGGCCGAATGCCTCGCGCTCGATTTGCTTGATGTGCCGCAATCGAATCAAGGTAGGCGCTACAAAATTACCGGTGGATGGCGTGGGCAATTGAAATAGAATCGATGCTTGGTAGCGAGCCAGATAATTCGTTAGTTGTGTTTTCGCTGCGCCATCGATAACGGGACCAATATCCGTAGCCCAATCGAGCGGGTCGCCCAGTTGCAGTTCATTCATCGCCCCGCACAGCAATCGTTCGATGGCGTCGGCGCAATTTTCCGGAAGATACAGTACGCGCAACGCGGAGCAACGCTGGCCCGCGCTATCGAAAGCAGAGCGCAGGATATCGTTAACCAATTGCTGTGGTTGCGCGCTGCTGTCGGCAATCATGGCATTGATACCCGCCGTTTCCGCAATAAACGGAATCATCGCGCCGTTACGCAGAGCGAGTTGCTGCTGAATCGAGCGCGCGGTGTCCCAACCGCCGGTAAAAATAATACCGTCGATATCGCTGTGCGCGCACAGGTATTTACCAACGATTTCGCCAGCGCCCGGCGCGCAATGCAATATGTTCGCGGGAATGCCCGCGCTGTGCATTAAATGGATGGCAAACTGGGCGGTGAGTGTCGATTGCTCCGCTGGTTTGGCGATGACAGCGTTGCCGGTGAGTAACGCGGCGGCTATTTGTCCGCTAAAAATAGCGAGCGGAAAATTCCACGGACTAATACACACAACGATGCCGCGCGCGCAATAATGTATTTCATTGTGTTCACCAACTGTTGCGGGTAATGGTAACGGCGCTTGTAAAAGTGCTCGCGCCTGTTGCGCATAGTACCGGCAAAAATCGATCGCTTCGCGCACTTCATCAATTGCATTTTCGATAGTTTTCGCCGTTTCGCGCACCATTAACACGACCAATTCGGCGCGATGCGTTAACAGTAGATCCGCGTAGGCTTCCAGCAATTGCACGCGTTGATCGACAGGCATTCGCTGCCAATGCGGCTGCTGTTGTCGCGCAAGTTTTAGCGCATTTTCCAGCTCCGTCGGCGTTGTAGATTGCCACGTACCGATGGGCTGTTCGGTGTAGGGATTGATTACCGTATGCAGCAGTTCCGGATCGCCAGCGGGCGCAGAATAGTTTTTGAAGCGAAAAGGTTGCAGCGCTGAAAAAAAATCGACGCGAACGCGTTCGCTGTAGAAATAAATGCCGGGAGAATTACGCCGGCCATGCCAGATATCGGCCGGCAGCGGCAATTTTTTTGTCGCGGTCCAATGCTGCAGCGGATGTGCTGCCAGCGTGGTAACCGCGATCGATGTATCGTGCAATTGATGCATGAACGAGGTATTGGCGCCGTTCTCTAAAAGACGTCGCACCAGATAGGGCAGCAGGTCGCGATGTTCGCCCACGGGAGCATAAATACGTTGCCGCAGCGCGGGATATTGCTCGCGCACAATGCGATAAAGAATTTCGCCCATGCCTTGCAATCGCTGGAATTCGAAACGTGTGACATCGGGTTGCAATTGCACTATCGCCGCGACGGTCACGGCGTTATGTGTCGCGAATTGCGGAAAAAATTGCTGCGGTCTTTGCAGCAACCAGCGCGCACAAGCCAGATAGCTAATATCGGTTGCCGTTTTATCGGTGAACACTGGGTAATCGGCGAGACCGCGTTGTTGCGCGCGTTTGATCTCGGTGTCCCAGTATGCGCCTTTAACCAAACGCACATTGATGCGCAGCGAAAATTGGCTGGCTAATTCATCGAGCCATTGCAGTACGGCCCACGCGCGCTTGCCATACGCTTGCACGACAATACCGATATGCGGACGCACCGATGGCGCAACGCATTGCAGCACTTGCGCAAATAATTGCAGCGACAATTCCAAGCGATCGGCCTCTTCCGCGTCGATCGTTAAATCGATTGCGTGGGCCGCAGCCAATTCCGCGAGTGTGCAAAGTTGCGGCAACAATTCTTGTTGCAGCCGCTCGCTATGCGCGGCGTGAAAGCGAGGGTGCAGCGCGGATAATTTAATCGACACGTTGGGGCGTTCGATATCTGCCGGCGTTTGATAACGGCTGATCGCGAGAATGGCATCGCGATAGGCCTGCCAGTAACGCTCGCTGTCATCGGCGGTCAGGGCCGCCTCGCCCAGCATATCGAACGAATGCGTTGCTCCATCACGCCATCCGTATGCGGCATGCTGCAACGCCTGCGGTAATGTTTCACCGAGCACGAATTGATTGGCCAGATAGCGCATCGCCTGTCGCAGCGCTTGCCGCAAAACCGGCTCGCCGAGATTTGTGCTCAGACGGCGCAACCAATCATTGCGTTTGCCCTGTGGAATTTCGGTCGCCTGCAGCCAACGGCCGCTCAACACCAATCCCCAACTGGCGGCATTCACGAAGAGCGAATCGCTGTGACCGAGGTGTTTATCCCATGCGATGGGATTTAATAAATCGCGAATCAATTGATCGGCTATCGAACTGTCCGGAATGCGCAATAACGCCTCGGCCAAACACATCAGCGCGATACCTTCGGGCTTGCTTAATGGGTATTCCAGTAGCAGTGCTTCGATACCGGTCGGCACTGGATAGCGCTCTCGAATCGTTCTGATCCAGATCTCCGCCTGCGCACTGACGGCGTTTTGTGCGGCGAGATCGGTGTCGAGATAATTGCTGAGACCACTGACGCAACAGGCTTCATCGGCAAAGCAGCTTTCGCCGATTGCATCCCAAGAGGCAGTATTACCAACTACCATTGCGCGTCTCCATCACTGCGGCGGATTACCTTGCTCGCACTATACTGTTGAACAGCAACCATTTAGGAATTGGCTTCCTTTGAGTAACAAAGAAAATCTACAGCATCTACTGCGTCAAGCGATGGATTTGGTCGAAATCTGCAAACGGCTCGATTATCAGGAAATTATTGCGCACAGGCCCGAAGCGGTGGCGGCATTGCAGAATGCCGTGCGTATTATTCGCGGCTCTTTGCCCAGCGAAGCTGAAGCTAATGAAGAGCTGGAAAATTACGCGACAAAACCCGAGGCGCGGGCGGAGGCTGTGACTGATCCAGAGAAGGTAACTGATAAAGCTGCGTTGCTTGAACGGCGCCGACTTCTTGTGGAGGCGTTGGGTCAAGCCGGTCTGGCTGATCGTTTAGGTAAAGTGTATTGCAGTGAGACTGCACAGCGCCTGATCGCTTTTCGAGAAATCCCCCACAAACAAGGCTTACCACAGTTCGATATGGTAGTCGGCCCCGATTATTCTCCGCAAAGCGGTTATCACGGTGTTTTCATTGCCGAGCAGGAAATTCTGTCGTGCCTGTTACCGCAGCCTTGCGATACCGTGCAATGGCAAATTCGCGAACGCCATCGGTACGCCAATCTGGAACAGGTCGTAGACCTCGTAAGCATGTTAAGCGCCGGGTTCCCGGTACATTAAGACATTGAATATTGTCCACAGAATTTGTGGATAACTTCGTGGATAAAGTGTTTTGCATTTAATCCAGCCCACCGTTCATCGGCAGTTTAACAAAATGATCAAATTATGTTCATTTATTATTTTTTTATTAAAAACAATTAGTTATGATAGTTACCGCATGTAAATTAACAGCTGAGGATGACAAACGACCACATTTGCTCGTCTAACACAGGGGATAGTTCGCGGTGTGAATAAGTGTTACCAGCTGCGTCTTTTTTGCAACGTTACTGACATCGGGTCAATATAGGTGTTCCACAGTGAGTGGACACTAGGTCTCGACCGGCATTTTGGATTTATTCGCCGCGATAAATGCAACCGCTGGTGCAGGTCTCGCGTA
>DASXYH010000195.1:0-2791 GCA_036502545.1 Spongiibacteraceae bacterium | reverse complement strand
TGGCTGCATGTGGCAGCGCTGATTTTTTCGATGCCCGCGCTCGCAGATAACAAACCGCTAAAGGTAGCCATCAGCACTGATAATCCGCCGCTTGCGTATCAGGTCGATGGTAAAGCAGTCGGCATCGAAGCGGATTTATTGCGTTTGCTGCAGGTACAACTTGGCCAGACGCTGCAAGTGCAATTGCTAGCTTCCGCGGAATTGCTGCCGGCATTGGAGCGCGGCGATGTTGATATCGTGATGGCGGGTTTCGTTATCACCCCCGAGCGCGAGCAGCATGCGGATTTCGCACTGCCATATTTTCACAGCGGGGAAATGGCGATTATTCGCACCGATGATGTCATGCGTTTTCGCGGCCCCGTGGCTCTGCTGCAAAATAATATTAAAGTGGGGTTCGTCGCCGGCAGCGCGGGTGCGGATTATGTGAAATCGACGATGGTCAGCGCGACTGCAAGCAGCTGTGCAACGGCTGACGAATGTTTGCATGCATTATTGGCGCGCCGCATCGATGTATTTATCGATAGCCCTGCCACCAGTTGGCGTATTGCGACCAGTAATGAATATGCGGCGCTGATGAGTTTGTATCGGCCGCTGACCGAAGAATATTTCGCGTGGGCCATTGCCAAAAACAACGGACAATTGCGCGAGCGCCTGAATGTCGCGTTACAAAATATGCAACAGTTGCAGATGTTCGAGCATATTTTGAACCGCTGGATTCCGGTGCGCGTCAGTAGCGATTAAGGCCTACCTGATGGCAGCGGCGGCGATCGCCCCGCCGAGCCCGCCCAGCAATAAAATTATTATCGGCACAAATGATAAGCCAAAACCGAGACTGCGTTTTTTGGGATCCGCGACGTAGCCGCGCTCGTAAAGAAAGCGGCCGATAATATAAACGGTGCCGAGTACCGCCGCCCACAACGGGCTGATATGGCGGCCGAACAGCAAGATGGCCGGTATGAAAATAACTATCAATTCCACCGTATTCATTTGCACGCGATAGTGGCGCTCGAAAATTTCGTTGCCGCTGGTGGCCGGTGCCGGCAAATTGTACTTATGGCGCGCCGCGCCGACGCGCATCGAAAAATAGATTAATTGCAACAAAGCTACGGCAATGGTGATTTCCACAAGAGGCATGATCGGTATCCTTATTTATTGTCTGGATCAAAGCGGGGTAAGGCGGCAAGTGTACAGGGAGCTGCGCGCCGCATCCCTTACACAGGCACATTTGATTGCTAATCCGTGCGCTCATCTCGCCGCGAGATTAAACGGATAGATGCGGATAACAGAGGCGGCGGCGGGCCATCCTGGCCGGAATTCTGTCGATCGAAAAACTACTTGTCTGAGCGGCGATCTCTGCCGGCGCGGCGATCGGCGCCTGCAGGCGAATCGCTCGAAGCTGGTTTATCGCGGCGATCGCGCCTGGTCTTCCGCTCTTCCAGTGCGCCTTCGATCTTTTTGACCACTTCTGGGGTGATTTTTTTCTCACTCATGATGCTGCCCACATAATCCTCAACCAATACCGCCTCCGAAGCGAGGCGACCCTTTAGTTATAGTTATGATTGCGTACTATTCAAATTGAAAAGCCATTATTTTGTCGAGCGGCGGCTTTTTTGTGCAATGACACAATGTGTTGCCAAATCGCAGGCGATTGCCAACACTAGCTCCCTTTTTTGGCGGCGCTCTCGGATGGTACACATGGGTTTCGGTCACTTGCGCGGCGTTATTTTCAACCGTCGGCTGCTGATTTGCGTGGTGACCGGGTTCAGCTCCGGGCTGCCGTTATTTTTATTGCTGAATCTTGTTCCCGCCTGGTTGCGTTCGTCCGGTGTCGATCTCAAAGCCATTGGCTTGCTGACGCTGATTCAATTGCCTTACACCTGGAAATTTTTGTGGTCACCGCTGGTCGATCGCTACACGCTGGGGCGACTGGGGCGGCGGCGCAGTTGGATGCTGGCGACGCAATTGACGCTGCTGATAGCCATCTCCCTGCTCGGTGCGACTACGCCAGCCGGACTGACGCCGCCGATATGGAGTGATAGCGCCGCGCTGAGCGCATTTTTTTTACATCCGCTAACGCTGCTGGCGCTCACCACTGCGCTGTGCTCCGCAACGCAGGATATCGCGCTCGATGCGTATCGCCGCGAATTGTTGCCCGACGAGGAGCTGGGTCTCGGCAACAGTATTCATGTCACCGCGTATCGAATCGCCGGATTGGTGCCGGGCTCGCTGTCGCTGATTCTCGCCGATAATTTGCCGTGGTCGCAGGTGTTTATTATCACCGCGTTATTCATGTTGCCCGGAATCATCCTGACGCTGACGATCGATGAGCCCGATAATGCCGCGCAACTGCCGAAAACATTGCGCGCCGCCGCCATCGAGCCGATGCGCGAATTTATCGGCAGGGCGGGCTGGCGCCATGCGGTCTGGATTCTCGGCTTTATATTTTGTTACAAGCTCGGCGATTCGCTATGTACTGCACTGGCGACACCGTTTTATCTCGATATGGGTTACAGCAAAACTGAAATCGGCATCGTCGCAAAAAATGCTGGTCTCTGGGCGAGCGTCGCTGGCGGTTTGCTCGGTGGGTTCTGGATGCTGCGCCTCGGCATCGCTCGCGCATTATGGATTTTCGGTGTAGTACAGATGCTGAGTATTTTGGGTTTCGCGTGGCTGGCCGCGAGCACTCTTAATGCGAATATGTACGTGGTCGATGTCGCGAGTGCACACGAAATGTCGCGCTGGCTGAAGCTTGCAGTCGTTGTCGGCATTGAGGCATTTGGTGTCGGTATCG
>DASXYH010000194.1:0-20186 GCA_036502545.1 Spongiibacteraceae bacterium | reverse complement strand
GGGCGGTGGCGAGCAAGAAGGCGACATGCCCGATGAATTCAAACAGATCGCGAATAAAATCGAACAGGCGTTCGGCGATTTGATGAAGCAGGATTTGGTGACATTGCGCGGCAACGAAGAATGGCTCGAAGTGGAAATGCGCTCATCTTTATTATTTGATAGCGGCGACGCGACGCTGAGCCATAACGCGCTTGAGTTGCTCGGCAAGGTTTCGGAAATCTTGAAAGATCAGAAAAATGCGGTGCGCGTCGAAGGTTTCACCGATAACGTGCCGATTCGCACGGCGCGCTATCCGAGCAACTGGCAATTATCGTCGGCGCGCGCAGCGGCGGTGGTGCAGTTATTCATCGAACAGGGCATCGATGCGTCGCGTTTGATGGCGGCGGGTTACGGTGAATTTCAACCGGTCGTTGCCAACGATACGCCGGAAAATCGTGCGAGGAATCGCCGCGTCGTATTGATGATTTCCAAAACGGGAGAATTGCGCCCCCAGCTAAAAACAACACATGAGCAGGGCGGTGATCCGCAGGCTTCCTCTACTGTCGCTCCAACCGAAACTATCGCACCGCCGATCAATACTGGTCTGCCGCAAACGCAGTCGGAACCCGCCACTCCCACCTCTCTCGCTCCAACCGATGCCGCGCTTAAACCGCAGTCCACATCCGTGCAGCCGGCACCTGCGCTAGTTCAGCCGGTACTCACGCCAGCGCAATCCGCACCTGCCGCGAATGCAAACAATCGCAAAACCCCCTAACCTTAACAGGCTGCGCCTCCGTAATCGGCTGCAGTGTTGGCTGGGAAATTATTTGCCGATTGCCGACTGGCAAGTTATTTGCTGAAAATCTTCTCATGCAATGTGAGATAACAATTGTTTGACGCCGCTTTGATCGGTGTCGTGAGGTTTTAGGTGCATATCTGGGCGGTAGCCAATCAAAAAGGCGGCGTTGGCAAAACCACGACGACCGTTGCGCTCGCCGGGCTGCTGCGCGAGCGCGGCGCCCGCGTGCTATTGATCGACCTCGACCCGCACGGTTCACTGACGAGTTATTTCGGTCACAATCCCGAACAGATTCCGCATTCCGCATTCGATTTATTCGGCGAACAAACGCTGAATACGCGCGACGCGGTGCAACAATTATTGATGCCGATCGCCGATGGCAAAATCCAACTGCTCGCGGCGAGCCCTGCACTGGCCACCGTCGAGCGACGTTCGCTGCAAGGCACCGGCGTGCGTGTGAGCAAAGCGCTCGCGCTGTTGTGGGATGAGTTCGATTACGCATTGATCGATACGCCGCCCGTGCTCGGCGCGCTGATGATCAATGCGCTGGCCGCATGCGAGCGTTTATTGATTCCGGTGCAAACCGAATTCCTCGCGCTGAAAGGGCTTGAGCGCATGCTGCGCACGCTCGAAATGCTGGCACGCTCAACGCAAAAAACACTGCCTTATCTGATCATTCCGGCGATGTTCGATCGTCGTACGCACGCCGCCGTGAGCAGTTTACGCACGTTGCGCAATCAATACGAAGCGCAGATCTGGGCCGGCATGATTCCCGTCGATACTCGTTTTCGCGATGCCAGCCGCGCTGGAAAATTACCTTCGCAGTTCGATCCCAAAAGTCGGGGCATCGAGGCTTATGGTGTATTGCTGAAAGTGCTGCTCGCGCAACAGCCTACGCCAGTGCAGGCAAAAACCGGCGTTGGAGTCGGCCGCGCATGAGTTTCGGCAAACCGCCATCCGATAGCGCATTGCAGGATTATTTCGATAATCTGCTGCAAGATGCGCCGCCTGCCGCTGCAGTTCACGCCACTGTTGATGCGCCGATAAAAATCGCAGCGGGCGGTACCGTCGCGGCGTTATCCAGCGCAGCGCGTCCGGCGCGAACCGCGGCAGCAAGACCGTATGCGGAGCCGATTCGAACGCTCAATTTGCGCATGCCGCTGCCACCGGTATCCGCGCCGGCGATTGCAGAGGTGCCGATCGCTGCGCCCAGCATCGATCCCGAGCCGACTGAAAAACCTGAGGAAGAAGCGGCGCCGCCACCCATTCTTGAAGGCAAAGAGTCTGACGCCCCCGAAATTAAAGAGCCTGTCGACGCAACCGATTTGGTTACGATGGCGCCGCCGGCCGATTGGTTCGCGAACGGTCGGCCCGGCTGGGCACAGCAACCGTTTGAATGTTTGATTTTTCGCGCCGGTGGCTTGCTGCTGGCGGCGCCGCTAGTTGAACTGGGCAGTATCTATACGTTGGATGATGGCGGTCTGACTTCAATTTTTGGTCAGACTTCATGGTTTATCGGCCTACTGCCGGTGAAGGACTACACTGTACGCGCGATCGATACTGCGCTGGCTGTGATGCCGGAGCGATACAGCGCAACGATGCGCGACAACTATCGCTACATCGTTACGCTGCACGGCTCCGATTGGGGACTGGCGGTCGACGAAGTGGTTAATACCATCGTATTGAATCCGAACCATATTCGCTGGCGCGGTCAACGCGGCAAACGGCCGTGGCTGGCGGGCACGCTCATCGATCAAATGTGTGCCTTGTTCGATATCGCGCAGTTGGCGTGGCTGTTTCACACTCAGGATCGCAAGCGTGCGCCTGCTTAGGTTCGATCCTCGCTAACTCCAATGGTTAAAGGCTGTGGCGGTGAACAGGTGTTGATCTATAGTTAGTGAGCTTGCAATCGAGGCGGCTCCGTCTCGATTTCTTTATTAATGATCGATGCAGGATGCGTCGCCGCGGCGCAGGCCGCGAAATCAAAATACATCGAACGATGTCTTTGATGTTAGGAACAACCGACACTATTGCGAAGGCAAATCTCGATGGCGATTAAAACCGCAAAAAATGCTGAAGATCCGATGTTGCAATGGGTGACCTTTCGGCTTGATGGCGAAACCTACGGCATCAATGTAATGCAGGTGCAGGAAGTATTGCGTTACACCGAGATTGCGCCGGTGCCGGGTGCGCCGAGTTATGTGCTGGGCATTATCAATCTGCGCGGCAATGTCGTGACGGTGCTCGATACGCGCGATCGCTTTGGATTACCGCCGACCGAAGTCAGCGATCAGACCCGTATCGTCATCATCGAAGCCGGAAAACATGTGATCGGCATTTTGGTCGATGCAGTCGCCGAAGTGGTTTATTTGCGGCAGTCCGAAATCGAAACCGCACCGAATGTCGGCACTGAAGACAGCGCCAAATTTATTCAGGGCGTCTGCCATAAGAACAACGAACTGCTGATTCTCGTCGAGTTGGCAAAATTGCTCACCGACGAAGAGTGGGCCGATCTCAGCGACCTATGAATGCGCGCGAGGCGACGGTATGAACGGAATCATGTTGGCATTGATTGCGCTCGGCATCGCGACGATTATCGCGGTGGCGCTGCTCGGTGTAATTGCTTGGACATTGTCCGCGCGCATCAAAATACTATCGAATGATTACGCAGCGCTCGCACAAAAATTTGCCGCGCTGCGCGAACAGAATCAACATGAATTACTGGCGATCGGTCAGCGCGTGCTCGAAGCCGACAAAATCGTGCGGCGTTTCAGCGAGCGACTCGATGGCATCGAAAATAATCAAACGTCCGCGCCGCCGCAATACGGACAATTGCAGGAATTATTGACCAAAGCGATTGCCCAGGATGGCGAGGCCTCAGCGGCCGAGATCGAGTTGTTGTCGCTATTGCGGCAACAGCGCGGTTGAACTCGAATCATCGGCGGGTGGTTGCCAACCGGCCGGAAACTTCCCCTGAATTTTGTAAGCGAACGCGATGACCTGCGCGATGCACAGATACAGCGTCTCCGGTATTTCTTCGCCCAATCCCACCTGCTGCAATAGCGTCAACAATTGCGGATTTTCAAATAACGGCACGCCGTGTTCGCGCGCGATAGCGATAATTTGCTCGGCCAGATCGCCGCTGCCTTCCGCCGTTATTGTCGGCGCGCGTTGACCGTCGTAGGCGAGCGCGACAGCCTGCTTTTCATTGTCGTTATCGTGCGCGCTCATGTGTGAATATCCACCAGTTGCTGTGAAATAGGATTGCTGCGCGGCGCCGGCAAACCGAGCCGGCATTGCATCTCGGTGACTTTGACGCCGACCGATTCGAGCCCGGCGCGTAAATAATCCATCTCCTCGCGCACACGGCGGTGCGTCTGTTCGCGTTCGGCCCACAATGTCGCCGATACAGTTTTATCGACGATGGCGAGCGTTGCGGCAAGTTTGCCTGCGGCGTGCAAATCGAACGCGATCTGCACATTCCATTGCACGCGCGTACGTTGCTGCTGTTGTTTTTGGCGCTGCTCGATGCGCAACTGTAACTGATCGACGCCGTGCGGCGTGCGCAGCGGCAATTCCAATACCCAGGTCGGCACCGGCGTCTGCGTTTCGTGGTTGAGATGGCGCGCGCTGGCACTGTCGAGTTGATTGAGTTGAATGCGTGCGAAACCGGCCTGCAGTAATTTACTCAATTGCGTTAACAGCGAATCGATTTTTTCAGCTTCGCTGCTTTGGGTATTGTGCGCGGTGGCGTTATGCGTCGCTGGTTTCGAATCGTATACCGGATCGCTATCCGCAGCGAACGGCGTCGCGCGTGGCGAGGTAGGCATCTCAGACACGAATTTGTGAATAATGCCGAGCAACGCACCGATTTGTGCTTTTAAATCGGCGGTGAATAATTTCGGCAACGATTCAGCTGCTGCATTTTCAGACGTCGTTTGCGTCACCAGCGCGCGCGCCAAACGCGCTTCAAAAAAATTACCGCTGTTTTGCAGCGTTTGTTTGAGATTTTCCGCATTCTGTAATTGCGCCGGTTTGGGCAACGATTGCAGTAATTGTGTGAGTGCCTTGAAAACAGGCTGCGGTAACTGTTCGCGAAGCGCCGGTTGAATAAATTTCTGCAACAGCGGCACCAGGACATGCAGCGCCTCTTGCCGGGGCAATAATTCACGCAGCGATTGTTGTATCGCTTGGGCCGGTGTCAGTGCCGCCGGTTGTGTTTGCTGCGGGGTTGGATTGGTTAGTACGCTTTGCTGTAGCAGAATTTTTGCAGCTATTGCAGGCGGCAGCAGCGCGATTTCTCCGCGCGCATTAATTTGCAGTTGCACGCGGCTACCGATCGGCAATGGCTCGGCGCTGAGCAACTGCAGCAATCGATTTTGCCATTCGACACTGACGCGATAGAGCGTATTTAAATTCGCCGTTTGCGCAGTGGCGGTATTGGATGCAGGCAAAATAAGAATGGGTAAGGCTGAATTGTTGTTATCCTGACCCGCGGGCAACAATGTGTTTTGCAGCACCAGTGCTTCAATCACCTGTGGCCTGGCCAACAACTCGGGCGGCAACTGCGCAATAACTTTCTGCAGCACCGCGCTGTTGAGCAGCTGATTGAGGTTCAGATCCATAGATGCCGCGCTGTTTGTCGGATTGAGCAACTGAGTGAGTATAATACGCGCGCTCGCATTTGCCGTATGAGCCTGATCTGACGTTTGTGTTGCGACGGAAGAGCGTTGCAGTATGCGCGCAATGATATCGGCAATCACTGCATCGAGATGATTTGGCGTCGTCGCCACTGGCGTTGATAAAGCGGCATCTGCAGTCTTCGCGCGCGCGATAGGGATGCCGGAGCTAATAAGCGCGGCGGTATTGGCAGTGGCGATCGCGACAGTATTCATCTTCACTATAGCGGCTGCTATCAATAAAAAATTAATGCCTTTTAACTGTTGCTGGAATTTATTTGAATCAGTCTTTGCTGGAGTTACGGAAAGTGAGCTGTGAGCGCGATGATGCGCTGCTGTTCGCGCCGGTTTCGTTTACGCTCGCCGGCGGCGATATCGTGCAACTGGAAGGCGCCAACGGCGTCGGCAAAACCAGTTTACTGCGCGCTATTGGTGGTCTTTCGAGCCGCCTGTGCGGCGAATTGTTCTGGCGCGGCGCGCCGTTATCGCGGCAGCGCGCGGAGTTTGCGGCGGCGACCGTTTATCTCGGCCACGCGATAGGTCTAAAGGTGGCGCTGAGCGCGCGCGAAAATTTACAGTGGTGGGCCGCGTTGCGCGGTATCGATGCGCGCGCGGCGATCGCGCCAGCGCTCGATCGCGTCGGTTTAATCGGTTACGAAGACAGCCCTTGTTATCAATTGTCGGCGGGACAGCAGCGCCGCGTCAGTTTGGCGCGTCTGTTTTTGAGCGCTGCCATTTTATGGATTCTCGACGAGCCGTTTACTGCGATCGATCGCAATGGCGTTGCGGAATTAGAAAGCTGGCTTGCCGCGCACGCGGATGCGGGCGGCGCGGTGTTGCTGACCACGCATCAACAATTATCGCTGCCGCACGCATTGCGACGCGTTGCTCTACAGCCCGAGCGATTGCGCGAGATGTCGACGCATGAGTAAACCGACACTGACAACACTCGCCATTTTGATGCAAGTTGTTCGTCGCGATTTATTGCTGGCGTTGCGGCGGCGCGCGGAAATCGCCAATCCATTATTGTTTTTTTTGATGGTTTGCATGCTGCTGCCATTGGGCATTGGTCCCGAGCCACAGCAATTGGCAGCGCTTGCGCCAGGCATGTTGTGGATAATCGCGCTGCTGGCGTGTTTATTGGCGAGCGATAGTTTATTTCGCAGCGATTTCGACGATGGCAGCCTTGAGCAGATGTTGTTGAGTCCGAGTGCTATGTACTTATTGACGCTGGCGAAAAGCGTCGCGCACTGGCTGGTCACCGGCTTGCCGCTCGCGTTGATCGCACCGGTGTTGGCGCTATTGTTACAGCTGCCGGCGATTGCCATGCCGGCGCTGACATTCAGCCTTTTGCTTGGCACCGCCGTACTCAGTTTGGTCGGCGCGATCGGCGCGGCGCTCACGGTGGGATTGCGACGCGGCGGCTTGTTGCTGTCGCTGATCGTATTGCCGCTGTATGTTCCCGTTCTCATTTTCGGCGCCAGTGCGGTTCAGGCTGCCGCTGAAGGCTATCTTTATCAGGGCCAATTGGCAGCGCTCGGCGCATTGTTGGCGCTGGCGTTGCCGCTTGCGCCATTCGCGGTGGCGAGCGCGGTTCGCATCAGTATTGATAATTAGTTATGGCGATTCGCGCTATGCAGGCCGCGAAAGCGTTCAGCTATAATGCGACGTCATCAAATTTTGGGTTATTTGCTCCATGTGGTCATTTCTCCGTTCGCTCTGGCATAAACTAAGTTCTCCGCGCTGGTTTTATCAGCTCAGCGGCAAACTGCTGCCATGGCTCGCGGCAATGTCACTGCTATTGATTGTTTCCGGTGCGGTCTGGGGTTTGTTGTTCGCGCCGCCGGATTTTCGTCAGGGCAATAGCTTTCGCATTATTTATATTCATGTGCCGGCGTCGATGCTGGCGATGGCGGGTTATGTATTGATGGCGATCGCCGGCGGGATCAGTTTGATCTGGCGGATGAAAGTTGCGGAAATTGCGATGAAATGCGCGGCGCCGATCGGCGCGGCATTGACGTTTTTGGCGCTGATTACCGGTTCGATTTGGGGCAAGCCGACGTGGGGCACCTGGTGGGTTTGGGATGCGCGCATCACGTCGGTGCTCGTGTTGTTTTTTTTATACATGGGCATCGTCGCGCTCTATGAGGCGTTCGAAAATAAGCAGGCTGCCGCCAAAGCATGCGCGGTATTGAGCCTGGTCGGTGTGGTGAACATTCCGATTATTTACTGGTCGGTGGAATGGTGGTTCAGCCTGCATCAACCAGCGACGCTGAAAATTATCGGCAAAAGCTCGATGGCGCCCGCAATGCTGCATCCGTTGCTGTTGATGATTTTCGGATTCTATTGTTTTTACGCGCTGGCATTGTTGCTGTCGATGCGCAGCGAAATTTTACAGCGCGAACGCAATACACAATGGGTGCGGGAACTACTAACCTAGCGTCCAAATATATCTGGAAGCTGTACTTGCACTTCGCGGCTAAAAGCCGCATGAAACGATCCGACCGTCATGGAGATGCAAGATTAATAATCACGCCGCAAACGGTGGAGGTTTGATGCAATTCGATTCATTGACTGCGCTGTGGCAAATGGGCGGACACGGTCCGTTCGTTTGGAGCGCCTACGGCATCGCGATGATTACGCTGCTGACACTTATCATCGTGCCGATTCAACGCAGCCGACATTTACTTACTGAATTGCGTGCCGGCGAAGCGCGTCGCAGCGCGCGGATGACTAACCAGCAAAATGTGGCAGCACAGTTTGCGCCGCAATCTAAAGAAGTCTGATATGCATCCGATTCGTCGTCAGCGACTTTTTATTGTTTTGCTGGTTGTCATCGGCGCGGCGAGCGCGATTGGTTTAACTGCGTTCGCGATGCGCGAAAATATCAATCTGTTTTATCCGCCGGCCGAAATCGTCGCGGGCAAGGTGCCGGTCGGGAAAAAAATTCGCGCCGGCGGTATGGTGGTGAAGGGCAGTTTGCAGCGTGACCCCAACAGTTTAAAAATGGCATTCGTGATCACCGATTTCAACGCCAACGTTAAGGTGGAATACACTGGAATCCTGCCTGACTTATTTGCCGAAGGGCAGGGCGTCGTCGCCTACGGTGCGATGGATGCGAGCGGCGTATTTCAGGCGAATGAAGTGCTGGCAAAACATGATGAAAAATATATGCCGCCGGAAGTGAAGAGTACGTTGGGTAAACCTTTATCGACGGCAATCAATTGAGTATTGGGTAAGAGGGTTATTCCTTGCGAGACACGCGGCAAGTACGTCCGTGTAGCTCGCCAGCGACATCCATGTCGCTGACGGTCTCGCAAGGAGCAACCCTCTCACCCAAAGCAAATTTGCAGCACTTCTAATTTTCGGTCAAATCAATGACACCAGAACTTGGCCACTTTGCACTAATCCTCGCATTATTTCTTGCGCTTTCGCAGGTCGTGTTGCCAACGATCGGTGTATTTCGTCGCAGCGAAATTCTGCTGCAATCGGCGCGGCCGCTCGCGCTCGGTTTAATGGTGATGTTGAGCATTGCGTTTGCGGTGCTGGCGCACGCATTTTTGAGCGATGATTTTTCGGTGGCGATCGTTTCTTCGCAATCCAATTCAGAGTTGCCGTGGTTTTATAAATTCGCCGCAGTGTGGGGCGGGCACGAAGGTTCGCTGCTGTTGTGGGTATGGATACTATCGATATGGTCGGTGGCGGTTGCGATTTTCAGCCGGCAATTGCCGCTCGATATGCTCGCGCGCGTGCTCGCGGTGATGGGCGCGATCGCAGTCGGATTTCTATTGTTTATGCTGCTGACGTCAAATCCCTTTGCGCGCTTGTTGCCAAATCCGCCGCAGGAAGGTTCCGATTTGAATCCGCTGCTGCAAGACCCCGGTATGGTGATTCATCCGCCGATGTTGTATTTCGGTTATGTCGGTTTTTCGGTGGCGTTCGCCTTTGCCATTGCCGCGCTGTGGAGCGGTCAGCTCGATGCGGCATGGGCGCGCTGGTCGCGGCCGTGGAGCAATATCGCGTGGATGTTTTTGAGCTTTGGCATCACGCTCGGCAGCTGGTGGGCGTATTCGGTACTGGGCTGGGGCGGCTGGTGGTTTTGGGATCCGGTCGAAAACGCGTCGTTCATGCCGTGGCTGGTCGGCACCGCATTGATTCATTCGCTTGCGGTCACCGATAAACGCGGCGCCTTTAAAAGCTGGACGGTCTTGCTGGCGATTTTTGCGTTTTCGCTGAGTTTGCTCGGAACATTTCTGGTTCGCTCCGGTGTGCTGACATCGGTGCATTCGTTTGCCGCGGATCCGGCGCGCGGAATTTTTATTCTAGCGTTTCTCGCGATCGTAATCGGCAGCTCGTTGACGTTGTATGCGTTGCGTGCACCGGTGGTGTTGAGCAATGCGGAATACGGCTGGCTGTCGCGCGAAATTTTTCTGCTGCTCAATAATGTTCTGCTGTTGGCGGCCGCGCTCAGCGTGTTATGCGGTACGTTGTTCCCACTCGCGGTAGATGCATTACATCTCGGTAAATATTCGGTGGGTCCGCCGTATTTCGATGCGGTATTTGTACCGTTGATGTCGCTGCTGTTAGTTTTTCTCGGCATTGGGCCGAGCAATAATTGGAAAAATAATCGCGTGCATGATTTATCGCGCCGACTTTTGCCTGCGGCCATCGCAAGTTTAATTGTCGGCGCGATATTTCCGATCGCATACGGCGGGCACTTTCACTGGGGCGTAGCATTGACGGTTTGCCTAGCCGGTTGGGTAATTGCATCGACTCTGCAGGAGCTGCGCAATAAATTGCGCAATGCGCAAACCGTTGCGACGGGACTGCGACGATTGACACCGGCATATTATGGCATGGTGATCGCGCATACTGGTTTTGCCGTCGCAGTAGTCGGTGTTGGTTTAACCAACGCGTATACGCAGGAGCGCGATCTGCGTATGGCTGTCGGCGAACACGTCCAATTTGCCGGATACGATTTTCTGTTCGCCGGCACTGAATCTGCACGCGGTCCGAATTATGTCGCCGAAAGAGGTTTACTTGTCGTTTCGAGCAATGGCAAACAAGTTGCGGAGTTGCATCCGGAAAAGCGCCGTTACAATGCGCGCCGCGATCAAATCATGACGGAGGCGTCGATCGATGCCGGCGTGTTTCGCGATATTTACATTGCGCTCGGCGAGCCGCTCGAAAATGGCGCCTGGGCAGTGCGGCTGCATCTCAAACCATTTGTACGCTGGATCTGGTTCGGCGGTTTTTTGATGGGATTGGGCGGCATGTTAGCCGCAGCCGATAAACGCTATCGCTTGCTGCGGCGCGCGGAAGCCGTATCGGAATCAGTCGCGGCGGCGATATAAAGCGGATTTCAGAGTTTAATCATGCAACGTTTTAAATTATTCATTCCGTTGATCGCGTTTATCGTGCTTGCGGTATTTTTTTTCGCCGTACAGAAACAGATCGGCAGCGGCGATTACAACCCCGAAAATATGCCGTCCGCCTTATTGAATAAATCGTTGCCGCAATTTCAATTACCCGATGTGCAAAGCGGCGCCACGATTGCCGCCGATGTGCTGAAAAATAAAATTGCGCTGGTCAATGTGTGGGCGACGTGGTGTCCGTCGTGTTATTACGAGCATCCGTACTTGATGACGCTGGCGCAACAGGGCGTCGTTATTCTCGGCGTCGATTACAAGGATGAGCCCGAGAAAGCGCAGCAATGGCTGCAGGAAAAAGGCAATCCTTATATCGCGGTGCTCGACGACCGCGTCGGCAAACTGGGCCTAGATCTCGGCGTCACCGGTGCGCCGGAGACCTACGTGATCGATCGTCGCGGTATTGTGCGTCTACGTTATCAAGGGCCACTGGAACAGCGCGTCTGGGACGAGACGTTCAAACCGCTGCTCGAAAAACTGCAAAACGAAAATTCGGGCGGTTGATCGATGCGCCGTATCGCAAGCTTTATTTTCGCGTTATTGATAGGTATTGCTGCGCATGCGGCAATCGATCCATTCGAGTTCGACAACGAGTCGCAGCGCGAGCGCTACCAGCACTTCATCGAAGAAATGCGTTGTCCCAAATGCCAGAATCAAAATCTGGCCGGTTCCGATGCGCCGATCGCCAACGATTTACGCCATGAATTGCGACGACTGCTGCAGGAAGGCAAATCCGATCGCGAAATTACCGATTATATGGTTTCGCGCTATGGCGAATTTATTCTCTACAAGCCGCCGTTCGATACTAAAACGGCGGTATTGTGGCTGGCGCCGATTATATTTTTATCAGTAGGTGTAATTGTGTTGATAACGGTTGTTCGCCGCCGCTCTGCTGCACAAGCGCTACCCGAATTGACCATTGATGAACAGGCGCGCTTACGGCAGCTGTTACAGGACGAGCAGCAAGTAACGCTAAAAAACGATAACAATCGAAGAGCAGAACCTTGGTGAGTTTTTTTATAAGCGCCGCAATTCTATGCGCAATTGCAATGTTATTCGTTATCGCGCCGTGGCTGATGAAGGGGCGTTTGCGCGGCAGTTCTCGCGACGATCGTAGCGATTCTATTATCGCGATCGCAAAAGCACGGTTGGCGGAAATCGAGCGAGATTTCAACAATGGAATGATCGGCGCGGAAAATTACCAGCAACTGACATTCGAACAGCAGCGACAATTATTGCAGGAAGCGGATTCGCAAAAATCATTTGCGCCAACGCGACAGGGTCGCAGTCTATTGCTGGTGTTCGCATTGAGTTTGCCGTTGTTCGCGAGCGTTTTTTATTTTTACTTCGGCAGTTGGCCGGATTGGCAAATTCAGCGTTTGCTCGATCGTAGCGAACAGGAACTGCAGGCGGGTCAGGATAATCGCGCCGCATTGGAGGCGCTGCGCAAAGCGCTTGAGCACCGGCTCATGCAACGCGACGACGACCAAGGACGCCGCCGTTTTATGCTGGCGCGGCTCGATATGGAATTCGGTCGCTACAAGGATGCAGTGGAGCAACTCGGGTTACTGCTAAAAAAATATCCAGAGGATGCGAACATCGCCGCGCAGTATACACAGGCGCTGTATCTCGCTTCTAATCGCAAATTCACGGCCGAGGTTTTGCAGCAAGCACAGCATGTATTGCAGCTCGATCCTAACCAGACCGCGGTGTTAGGTCTGCTGGGTATTGCCGCGTTCGAACAAAAAGATTTTGTGCAGGCGCTGCTGCATTGGCGCCAATTGTTGCGCTTGCTGCCGACTGATACGCCGAGCGTGGCGATAATCGAGCAGGGTATCAAGCAGGCTGAACAGCAACTAGGACCGGATGGTATTCCGGGCCCTAAAATTACCATTTCGGTTTCGTTAAGCGCTGAACTCATCAACGCGCTACCCCCGCACGGCACCTTATTCGTATTTGCGAAGGCCGTGGACGGGCCGCCGATGCCGCTCGCGGTGGCGCGCCTCGATCCGGCCAGGCTGCCGCTGGAAGTTACTCTCGACGACAGCATGGCGATGGCGCCGGGTATGAATCTGTCCAGCGCGAAGCAAGTGCAGGTATTAGCGCGCATCACCGCATCGGGTCAGGTTCGGGCGGAGCCTGGCGATCTCGAAGGCAGCAGCAGACCGCTGACCATCGTCCCGGATCGCCAAAAACTGACGCTGCAGATCGATCGCCGGCTCTGAACAGGTGCTTGCATATCGATTTTCCGGTGCAGTTAGTCGTGCCGGGTGCTGTCATTTGTCGTTAACCGTAGAGTCATTTAATCAAACCCGATACACTACGCGGCCAATGCCGGGAGGCGCATCTTCGCCTTCCTGACTCCTATTAATAAAATAATAAAATCAAATATTTGAGCGGGACTTTTAAAGTACTATGCGACTGAAATGCATCAAGCTGGCGGGCTTTAAATCTTTCGTCGATCCGACCACGGTGAATTTCCCGGGCAATCTCGCCGCCATCGTCGGCCCCAACGGCTGCGGCAAGTCGAATGTGATCGATGCAGTGCGCTGGGTGATGGGCGAAAGCTCGGCAAAAAACCTGCGCGGCGAATCGATGACCGATGTTATTTTCAATGGTTCGGTCAATCGCAAGCCGGTCGGTCTTGCCTCGATCGAGCTGGTGTTCGACAACAGCGACGGTGGTCTCGGCGGCGAATACGCGGCGTTCTCGGAAATTTCGATCAAGCGCAAAGTCACACGCGATGCGCTGTCCGATTACTACCTCAACGGGCAGAAATGCCGGCGCCGCGATATTACCGATATTTTCCTTGGCACCGGTCTTGGTCCGCGCAGCTACGCCATCATCGAGCAGGGCATGATTTCGAAATTGATCGAAGCCAAGCCCGACGAGCTGCGCGTGTTTATCGAAGAGGCCGCCGGTATTTCCAAATACAAGGAGCGTCGTCGCGAAACCGAAAGCCGCATGCGGCGCACGCAGGAAAATCTCGAACGTCTCACCGATCTGCGCGATGAGCTTGAACGCCAATTGCAACATCTGCAGCGCCAGGCGCAGGCGGCGGAACGCTACACCGAATTGAAAAAAGAAGAACGCTTGCTGAAAGCGCAATTGCAGGCTCTGCAGTGGCGGCATCTCGATACCGAATTGCAGCAGCGCGAACGCGAGATTGCGGTGCTCGAAGTGCGTTTGGAAGCGGTCATTGCCGAACAGCGCGCCATCGATGCCGCGATCGAAAAACACCGCGATGGCCACAGCGAATTGAACGATCGCTTTAACGAAGTACAGGGTCGCTATTATGCGCTGGGCGCCGAGATCGCGCGCTCCGAGCAGACAATTCATCATCAGCAGGAGCGCGCGCGGCAATTGCGCGACGATTTAACCCGCGCCGAACGCAATTTGGCCGAAGCACGCGAGCATCTGCAAGCCGATGCGGAAAAACAAGACAGTTGGCGCGCGGAATTGGAAACCATTCAGCCCGAGTTGGAGCTCGGCGCCGCGCGCGCGGAAGAATCGGCGGCGAAATTATTCGAAGCCGAACAGGCGATGCAGGAATGGCAGCAGCACTGGGACGATTTCAACCAGCGCGCCGCCGCGCCGCGTCAGCAGGCCGAAGTTCAGCAATCACGCATTCAGCATTTGGAGCAGGCGCTGCGCCGCTTTCAGGAGCGCGTCGCCAAGCTTGAACAGGAAAAACAAAGCCTCGGTGTGGACAGCGGCGACGATGAAATTGATTTGCTCAACGAGCAATTGGCCGAACTCGAATTACAGATCGAGGAAAAGCAGCACGCGGTCGATGCCGCGCTCGCGCAAATCGAACAGCAGCGCGATGCCATTCAGCGCGATGGCGCCGAACTCGATCGCGTGCGCAGCGATGTGCAAAGCAAGCGCGGCCGCCGCGCTTCGCTGGAGGCGTTACAGCAGGCTGCGCTCGGTCAGCAAAGTGGTGTTGTCAACGACTGGTTGAAGCAGCACAATCTCGCTGACAAGGCGCGGCTGGCTGAACGGCTGCAAGTCAAAGGCGATTGGCAAAAAGCGGTTGAAACGGTGCTCGGCGAACAATTACAGGCGGTTTGCGTCGACAGTTTCGCAGCATTCACCGGCGCCGCCGCGCAATTAAATAAAGGCCGTTTGACGCTGCTCGAAAATCGCAGTGTCGATGCTGCCCGTGCGATTTCGTCGCGCATCGCGTTGAGCGATCATGTCGGCGGCGATTTCGCTACCAGTTTGCTGGCTGGAATTTATTGCGCCGATAATGTCGATGCCGCGCTCGCGTTGCGCAAGGATCTGGCCGCGCACGAATCGGTAATTACCCGCGAAGGGCTGTGGTTCGGTCCGAATTGGCTGCGCATCGCGCGCGCCGACGATGCGCAAAGCGGCGTGCTCGCGCGTCAGCAGGAACTGAGCGAATTGATTCCTGCGATCGAAGCTGAAAGCGCGTGCATCGAAACGCTTGCCGCGCAGCTTGTCGACATTCGCGAACAACTGCGGCGCGATGAACAGCAGCGCGATGAGTTGCAGCGCGATCTGCAGCAGATCAATCGCCGTCATGGCGAGTTGAGATCGGAGCTGAGCGCGAAACAAGTGCGCAGCGAGCAAACCGCGCAGCGCCGCGAACGTCTCAATCGCGAGATCGACGAAAGTCGCGAGCAGTTTGCGATCGAAGAGGAAAATCTGGGCGAGGCGCGCTTATTGCTGCAAACGGCTATCGACAGCATGCAAGCCGATTCGATTGCGCGCGAAGAAATGCTGAGCGCGCGCGATAATAATCGTCAGCGTTTGGACGCGGTGCGGCAGCGGGCGCGTCAGGATCAGGACCAGTCGCATCAATTGGCGATACGGGAGCAGACATTGCGCTCGCAACTCGATTCGACCGCGTCCGGTATCGAGCGCACGCAAAATCAAGTGTTGCAATTGGAAGAGCGGCAGACCGCGCTCAAAGAAGATATTGCCGTTTCCGAACAACCGGTGAGCGCACAAAAGCTTGAGCTCGAGGCGTTGCTGGAAAAACGGCTCGCGGTGGAGAGCGAACTCGGCGTTGCGCGGCGCAAATTGGATGCGATCGAACATGAGCTGCGCCAAGCCGAGCAATCGCGCCATTCGATCGAGCAGCGCGCGCAGGAAGTGCGCTCCGAACTTGAAAAAATTCGTCTCGATGCGCAGGGCTCGGCGGTGCGGCGGCGGACGTTGCAGGAACAATTGATTGAAAGTCAGTTCGATCTCGACACCGTGCTGGCGAATTTGCCGGATGGTGCAAACGAATCTGAATGGAACGAAAATTACGAATCGGTGGGCCGCAAAATTCAGCGCCTCGGTCCGATCAACCTCGCCGCCATCGACGAATATAAAGTGCAATCCGAGCGCAAGCATTATCTCGATGCGCAGAATAATGATCTCGTCGAAGCGCTGAGCACGCTCGAAAACGCGATTCGCCGCATCGACAAGGAAACGCGCGCGCGCTTTCAGGCGACGTTCGATCAGGTCAATCAAGGTCTCGGTGAATTATTCCCGCGCGTATTCGGCGGCGGCCATGCCTATCTCGAAATGACCGGCGACGATTTGCTCGATACCGGCATTACCATCATGGCGCGGCCGCCGGGAAAGCGTAACAGCACGATTCATTTGTTATCCGGCGGCGAGAAAGCGCTGACGGCCATCGCCCTCGTGTTTTCAATTTTCCGCTTGAACCCCGCGCCGTTTTGTATGCTCGACGAAGTCGATGCGCCGCTCGACGACGTCAACGTCGGCCGTTACGCGCGCATGGTGAAAGAAATGTCGCAGCATGTGCAGTTTATTTACATCACGCACAACAAAATCGCGATGGAAATGGCCGAGCAGCTGATGGGGGTGACGATGCACGAGCCCGGTGTTTCGCGGTTGGTGACGGTGAATGTGGACGAGGCAGCGGAAATGGCTGCCTCCTAGTAGATATTTGCGCGCGCGCGTGGAACAATAAAGCGCCGCTGCCATCCATAAACCCAAGTCAATAAATCCAGCAAAGCCGTTACGGTGGGGGAAATCGCACTGCTATGGAGTTCAGCGTAAGAGAGTGGACGATAATCGTCGGGGTGCTGCTGATCGTCGCGGTATTCCTCGATGGCTATCGTCGTGTGCGCAACGAACGCAGTAACCGTATTCGCATTTCGCTTTCCAAGCAGGTGTTCAATCAACAGCCGGTTGCGACCAGCGAGTTGCCCGACGCTGCAAACTCTGAATTGCCCAACGGCGGCGCGCGCGTTATCGGCAAACGCCGCGAAGATTTGCATTTGCAACAATCGGTACCCGTGCTGATCGAGCCGGTCGCGGTCGCGCCTATTTCCGTAACGAGTCCACCGCAGAATGAATCCATTACACAACAAATATCGCAACCGATCGAAGGCGAGCCGATTGATCAACTGTTAGTTGCCGAGCCTGAATTGCAACACGAAGCTGAATTGCCGCTGGCGCTGTCGGACGCGCGCGTTGAGCCGCACTTCAATGCACAGAATTTATTTGACGATGATGAAGAGCCAAAAGCTGCGCCGCCGGAAAAACCCGCGCGTAAATTTTTTGCGCGCAAAGACAGCATTGTGGCGGCGGAACCGGAACCCGAGCCAGTCGAAGCGCAAGAAGTTTTGATCGTTAATGTGCTGTGCAAAGATGCGGAGGGCTTTAAAGGCCCGGATTTATTGCAGCTGTTGTTGGCCTGTGATTTACGCTTCGGTAAAAAGAATATTTTCCATCGCTATGAAAAAGCCAACGCCAAAGGCGCCGTGCAATTCAGCGTCGCCAATCTGGTCGAACCGGGTATCTTCGATCTCGACGCCATCGATAATTTCAGTACGCCCGGCGTGAGTTTCTTTTTATCGCTGCCTGGTCCCGAGCAACCTGTTACCGCATTTAACTACATGGTGGAAACGGCGCAGGTGCTGGTGCGCCATCTGCATGCCGAATTGCGCGACGATGCGCAAAGCGTCATGACAGCACAAACCATCGAACACTGTCGTCAGCGCATTCGCGATTTCGAGCGCAAACAACTGACATTGCAGTTGTAATCTTCTTTCAATGAAAACCCCCGCTACAGTCGCCAAGCGCTTACGCGAATTGCGCGATATTATCGATACACATAATTACCGCTATTACGTGCTCGACGAGCCGTCGATTCCTGATGTCGAATACGATCGCCTGATGCAAGAATTATTGCAAATCGAGGCGCAGCATCCGGAACTGGTAACGCTCGATTCACCATCGCAGCGCGTCGGTGCGCCGCCGCGCGCCGATTTGCCGCCAGTGCGCCACGCCGTGCCGATGTTGTCGATCTTGACCGAAACCGATACGTCGGAAGCTGCCGTGTTTAATTTTGACGCGCGCATTCGTCGTGAGCTGGAATTAGAGGATGTTAACGAAGCGGTGCAGTATGCGGCCGAGGTGAAATTTGATGGCCTCGCGATTAATTTACGTTACGAGCAAGGCGTGCTGGTGCAGGCTGCTACGCGCGGCAATGGCGAAGTCGGTGAAGATGTTACGCCCAATGTGCGCACCATTCGTTCGATACCGCTGCGGTTAAATCAGCATATTCCTGTGCTTGAGGTGCGCGGCGAGATCTTGATGCGGCGTGCCGATTTCGAACGCATGAACGATCAGCAGCGGGCAGCGGGCGGTAAAGTATTCGTCAATCCGCGCAACGCAGCCTCCGGATTTTTGCGTCAGCTCGATTCGCAAATCACGGCGCAGCGGCCATTGTCGTTTTACGCTTACGGTGTCGGCGAAGTTGTCGGCTTCGATATCGGCGCGACGCACAGCGCGCTGCTCGAAAAATTGTCGGCTTTAAATTTTCCGGTATTCAATCTGCGAATAACGTCGGCGGGACCTGAGGGGCTCGCGCTTTTTTATCGGCAAGTCGGCGAAGGTCGCGATGCGCTGCCGTTCGATATCGACGGCGTTGTGTATAAAGTCGATAAATTTTCGCAGCAGCGGCAGTTGGGTTTTCGTTCGCGCGAGCCGCGCTGGGCAGTCGCACATAAATATCCGGCGCAGGAACAAATGACCGAATTGCTCGACGTTGAATTCAATGTCGGGCGCACCGGCGCGATTACGCCGCTGGCTAAGTTAAAACCGGTGTTTGTCGGCGGCGTCACCATCAGCAATGCAACATTACATAACATCGATGAAGTCGAGCGTTTAGGCGTGCAAATCGGCGATACCGTAATTGTCCGGCGTGCTGGCGATGTAATTCCGCAAATCGTGCAGATCGTTCCTGAAAAACGTCCGGCCAACGCGTGCGCCATTGTATTTCCGTCGCAATGCCCGGTGTGCTCCTCGCCGGTCGAGCGCGTCGAGGGTGAAGCAGCGGTGCGCTGCACGGGCGGACTTTTTTGCGCGGCGCAATTAAAGGAAACAATTCTGCATTTCAAGCATCGCCGCGCAATGGATATCGAAGGGCTCGGCGATAAACTCGTCGAGCAACTGGTCGAACAAAAATTGGTAACGTCGGTCGCCGATTTATATCGACTCGATGTCGATATGCTTACGCAGCTTGAGCGTATGGCGACTAAATCCGCACAAAATTTATTGGACGCATTGGAAAAAAGTAAGCAGACCGCATTGCCGCGGTTTTTATTTGCGCTGGGAATTCGCGAAGTCGGCGAAGCGACCGCGCTGGCAATCGCCAATTATTTTGGCGATCTCGATGTGATTATGAATACCGATCTCGAGGCGCTGCAGCGCGTGCCCGATGTCGGCCCGGTAGTGGCGGAACATGTCGTCGATTTCTTCGCGACCGAGCGTAATCGCGAAGTGATTCAGCGGTTGCGCGCGGCCGGCGTGCGCTGGCCTGTAATCGCGGTGCGCTCGCGCGAAAATCTGCCGCTGGAAAACCAGACATTCGTGCTTACCGGCACGCTCGATACTCTGTCGCGCGATCAGGCCAAAGAGCGGCTGCAGTTGCTCGGCGCTAAAGTCTCGGGCAGCGTTTCAAAAAAGACCAGTTGTGTCGTAGCCGGACCGGGCGCCGGTTCAAAGCTCGCCGATGCCGAATCGCTCGGAATTGAAGTCATGGATGAGAAAGCATTTCTTGCGCTGCTGCGCAAGTTCGAAGAAGAAGAAACGTAAACATTAATTCTCGTTAATCTCTGATTTTATAAAGGATATACACCGCAAATTCGCGGTCATTCCCCGCGTTATTTCCGCGGCCAAGGCTGAATTTTTCTGCGAATTATGCTCTAATTGATAGGATTTACTGGGACGAACCCAGGCTTGTTCACGATGACAGGCACATTGGTCGGCTCACGGAAGCTTGACGATATACATACTTGATCACGCATG
>DASXYH010000193.1:0-13822 GCA_036502545.1 Spongiibacteraceae bacterium | reverse complement strand
GGAACGGCGCTGACTATAAAGTAATCGCAATATCTTCAGAAATAAAAAAGGCCTCAGCAGGCCCTTTTTTATTTCTGAGAACTGATCACGCCTTGATGCGGCTTTTGTATTCGCCGGTGCGCGTATCGATCTCAACCGAATCGCCGATTTCGCAGAAACCGGAAACCTGCATCTCATAACCGTTATTTAGTTTGGCGGTCTTCATGATCTTGCCGGACGTATCGCCGCGCACCGCAGGTTCGGTGTAGGCAATCTGGCGCACGATCGTAGTCGGCAATTCGACGGAAATGGCTTTGCCGTCGTAGAACGTTGCGTCGCAGATATCGATCATGCCGTCTTCGATATAGTTGATTGCATCGCCGAGATTTTCGGCTTCGACTTCGTACGGGTTGTAATCGGCGTCGACAAATACATACAGCGGATCGGCGAAATACGAATAGGTGACTTCCTTGCGTTCGAGCATGACGGGATCGAATTTATCGTCGGCTTTGTACACGCTTTCCGACATGCCGCCGGAAAGCAGATTTTTCATTTTGGTTTTTACCACAGCGGAGTTGCGGCCGGATTTGTTGTATTCGGCCTTGATCACAACCCAGGGCTGACCATTCACATTGACGACATTGCCTGAACGGAGTTCTTGAGCGGTTTTCATAACGAGATACCAGAGACTGTTGTACCAAAAGAGGGTTATTGCGAAACGCGCGCACTATACCCGATTTGCGCAAAATTGCACCAGCGCAGCGGCGAGATTTGTGCCGGCATTGAGCCGATCAGACCAGGTTTCAGCCGCCAGCTGCGCAGCGGGCCATATCTGCCCGCATTTCCGCCAAGCCGCGCCGATATCGCCGGCACCGTTCCAAGCGCGCCACAGATCAATTAACGTCGCTGTGTCTGCTTCCGGCAGTACGGTTTTATACAGCTGCAGAAACGCCTCAAGCTTGGGCCAATGCGCCTGCTCCGACTGCGGATAAATCTGCCAAATGAAAGGCCGGCCGGCCCACTGCGCGCGCACGAACGAATCTTCGCCGCGCACGAAATTAATATCGCAACTCCACAGCAAATAATCGTAATCGCTCTGCGAAAGAAACGGCAGCACCTGAACGGTTAACGATCCGCTGCGTTTAATCGCGCCGATCGATAAATGCTGCTCGCCAAAAAAACGTGCGATAGCCGGCAGCGGCTGACCTTCCGGCACCAGACAAACAATCGGTTTAACGCCGCTCTCCCAAGAGTGCAGCAAGGCTGCGATCGGCGCTTCTGCATACGAGAACAATGAAATCAATCTAGCGTCCGCCGGAACCGAGACTCCTATGCGCCGCAAAAAATTACGGCACTGGGCCGCATCAGCTTGAAATGCTCTGCGGCCCTTCATCAAATCGCGCTCGCCCGGCACACCGCCAGTACCTTCGGTAAATCCAGGGAAAAAGAAAAATTTCCGCAACGCAAAATTCGTTTGTGGCGATGGCAGGCTGTGACAACTTGATACCCATTCTTCCGCGCTTAAATATTCAAGATTGATCCAAAGCGATGGCGGCGTATGCAAACTCATCGCCCGCAGATAATTCAGTGGCAAATGACAGGCGAAGGCTTCGATAACGACAGCCGCCGCTCGATCGAAAACCAAAGGCTCGGTCCAATGGTGAATATCGACTCCAGCGATATGCTGTGTATCGCTCTGCGATGCAACATCGGGTTGCAGTTTTTGCAGCGTCTGCAGGTCATCGATCCACAAGCGCACGGCTAAACCGTATTCCACCGCCAATTGACGCGCGAGTCGCCAGCACACACCGGCATCGCCATAGTTATCGATCACGTTGCAGAAAATATCCCAGCTTTTATTCATAGTTAATATTATTCACATCAAACGACGGAGTATCACTCATCAGTCTACCGGGCAGCCGCATGCTCGACTGCAATTTTCTGTTGTCTTGTAGTGAACTGAAAACGCCGCGGATGATTCGTTTCGAAATGAAATTCGAAATATCCATACTGCACGTGAAAATTGTCACGAAAAACGCACTGCGATATATTCGCCATCGGTTGTGTATGGTTAAATCGGCGCGTTACTTTCGCATTCCCTAAAACTGATAATCTCTCAGACTACTAGGAAACTGACTATGAAAATCCGATTTCTGCGTCGCACCAGTTGGACCCTGCTATTCACCCTTATCTCGCTTTTGCTGCCGGTCGCTCCGGTGCATGCGGCATTGGTCGGCACCGATCAGTTGGTGATGTCGGCGCAAACGACGCATAACCGCGATCGCGTGCGCAGCTTTCTGCAGCGTCAGGATGTACGCGATATGTTGCAGCAGCGCGGCGTCGATGCCAATGTCGCGTTGTCGCGCGTCGATGCGATGACCGATGCGGAAGTACAGACCGTTGCCAATCAGCTCGATAAATTACCGGCCGGCGGCGATGTGCTCGGCACCGTTGTCTTCGTGTTTCTAGTGTTGCTGGTAACCGATATTCTCGGCTTGACCAAAATCTTCCCATTCACGCGTCCAATTCGCTAATGGCGCGATCGAGTTCCCTGCCATCGAATTCATCGCTTTTGCAAAATGCCCGCTGTTTCGCGGGCATTTTTATTTTCACGCTCACATTTTTATTGCAAGGCTGCGCAACGCCGCAAACCGCGGCATTGCGCGCGCAATTTCCAACGAATTTACCGCGCCAGGCCGAGTTGGAAAGCGTGCCTTATTATGCACAGGAAGCGCATCAATGCGGCCCGGCGAGTCTGGCGATGGCATTCGGCGCCGCCGGTAAAACGATCGATCCACAGCAAATCGAACCGCAGGTTTATTTGCCGGACAAGCTTGGTACGCTGCAAGTGGAGATGCTCGCCGCGACGCGGCGCAACGGTTTGCTCGCCTACGAACTCGATCCCCAATTGAGCGCTCTTCTCGGCGAAATTGCTGCCGGGCACCCTGTAATCATCCTGCAAAATCTCGGTTTGAGCTGGTATCCCGTCTGGCATTACGCGGTGGCGATTGGTTACGACTTCGAGCGCGAACAATTGATTTTGCGCTCCGGGCCGGAACGGCGTCAGGCGATGCCGCTCACCACTTTCGAACACACCTGGGCGCGCAGCAACTATTGGGGAATGCTGATATTGCCGCCCTATCAAATGCCGGCGCATGCGGAAGAGGAGCGCTATATCGCCGCCGCGCTCGCGTTAGAGCAAACCAAACAAATCGACGCTGCTCATCTCGCTTATGCGGCTGCAATGCAGCACTGGCCGAACAATCTCAATGCCAGCATGGGCGCCGGTAATACCGCGTACGCGCTTGGCCATTTCAGCACGGCTGAAAGCGCGTTTCGCAACGCCGCACAGCATCATCCCGAATCGGGGGCGGCTTTCAATAATCTCGCGGATACCTTGGCGCAGCAGAAAAAATACAAGCCCGCATTAGCCGCTGCACGGCGCGCCGTGCAGATCGGCGGCGATCAGCGCGCTACCTTTGTACAAACGCTGCATGAAATCGAAACGAAAGTTGCAGCGCAGACACCGCCAAAAAAGGTATCGCAAAAGTCGGTCGTAAAAAAACAAATTGCTGCAACGAAATCCGCTGCAAAAAAATCGGCGATGAAAAAATCTGTTACAAAAATTAAGCCTCAGCCTGCCGATGCGGAATAGAGCGATACGCATTCATGTCGAGCCCCACAACAACTCAGTAAACTCTGATTTAAGGGTTTTTAAATGGCACGCTGTAGCAGAGCATGAGGCGCCGGAAGGGGTTCTTTTTTTCAGGACTTCCGTGGCGAGCATTCACATCTTCTCCTGCTCCAGGTTGCGCAATTCATAGGAAAATTCGCGGCAATTTTTCCACAGCCAGGTATCGATTTCCTCGGCGCGCTGATAGCGGCTCGCGCCATCGGTGTTGCGCTTTTTCTTCGTCGTCTTGTGCGGAGAAGGCTCTTGCTGCAATTGCAGCTGATGCAATTTGGCTTTTTCGCATTCGCGCCATTCGGCACAATTCACCGCTGAGGCAAAGGCAGTGATGCAGCAAATAACGAACAAACGAACGCAACGAGAATATGGCATGATACGGCTCCCTGTAATAATGATGATTCCTTCCAGGCGCAACTATACAAAAATAGCGAGTGCAAATTCCAGTGCCTGAATCATCCTGCAAATCAATCGGCCGACAATAACCCGCATGCCCGCTCCCAACGAAAAAACAGCAGAAATAGCGCCCATAAGCTTTGTCGCCGCATTGCGTTTCTGGTTGAAGCTCGGCTTTATCAGCTTCGGCGGCCCGGCGGGACAAATTGCCATCATGCATCAGGAATTGGTGGAGCGACGGCGCTGGATTTCGGAAAAGCGGTTCTTGCACGCATTGAATTATTGCATGGTGCTGCCGGGACCGGAGGCGCAACAGCTCGCAACCTATATCGGCTGGCTGCTGCATCGCGTACCCGGTGCGATTGCCGCCGGCGTTTTATTCGTGGCGCCGTCGCTATTTATTCTGATCGCGTTGTCGTGGATTTATATTGCATTCGGCAATCTGCCGCTGATCGCTGGCATTTTTTATGGGATCAAACCCGCCGTCACCGCCATCGTGTTGCAGGCGGCGTTTCGCATCGGTGGACGCACGCTGAAAAATCCGCTGTTGTGGGCGATTGCGGCAGGCGCGTTCGGTGCAATTTTTTTTCTGCGCGCGCCGTTTCCCGCCGTCGTTTTAGCTGCGGCGGCGATCGGTTTTTGCGGCAGCCGCATCGCGCCCGCTTATTTTCGCAGCGGTGTTGCGCACGGCAAACAAGGCGCCAGCTTCGGCGCCGCGTTGATCGATGACGACACACCAACGCCGCCGCACGCACAATTCAGCTATGCGCGATTACTCATCGTCATCATCAGCGGCTTATTGTTGTGGTCGCTGCCGATGCTGGCGCTGATAATTTATTGCGGCTGGTCGAGCCAGCCTGCGCAGCTGGGATGGTTTTTTACCAAAGCCGCGTGGCTGACTTTCGGCGGCGCCTACGCAGTGCTGCCTTATGTTTATCAGGGCGCTGTCGCGCATTATGGCTGGTTGACGGCAACGCAGATGATCGATGGCCTCGCGCTGGGCGAAACCACACCGGGGCCGTTGATCATGGTGGTGGCGTTTGTCGGTTTCGTTGCCGGTTATACGCAGCCGCTGTATGGGTCTGAGCATTTATTTTTAAGCGGCGCGGCAGCGGCGGCACTGGTGACTTATTTTACATTTCTGCCGTCTTTTTTATTGATACTCGCGGGCGGACCATTGATCGAAACCACGCACAACGATATCAAATTTACTGCGCCACTGACGGCGATTACTGCAGCGGTGGTTGGCGTGATCGTCAATCTCGCCGTATTTTTCGCGTATCGCGTATGGTGGCCGCACGGCTTGCATGCCGGTTTTGATTTTATCTCCGCCGCCATTACAGCAAGCGCGGCCATCGCCTTGTTGCGCTACAAGCGCGGCGTTATCGAAGTGCTTATAGTCAGCGCATTGATGGGATTGCTGTCGACATTTTTACATTGATCAGTTTGCGCTGCATAACACGAAGCAGACATTATTAAGCAATCACTCCCTTGATTTTCGAATCGACGCCAGAATACCGGCTCGTGGCAGCAGCGGTATGATCGGCAGCATTAATTTCAACGCCCGCGGCACGGCGGTTACGCACATCAGATCGCCTTTCAGCATGGCGGCATAACCCGCCTCGGCAACGCCGCGCGCGCTAAAGGCATCCTTGAATTCCGGCATATGCGCGGCTTGCGTAAATTCGGTTTCGGTTGACCCCGGGCACAACGCCGTTACCGAGACCTTGCTGGCGTGTAACTCTTCCGACAAGCCGCCGCTGAATGAAATTACGTAGGCCTTGCTGGCAAAGTAGATCGACATGAGAGGACCGCCGGGCATCAATCCGGCAACCGACGCCACATTCAGTATCCAGCCGCGATCGCGCGCGACCATGCCCGGCAAAAACACCCGCGTCAACGCGGTCAGGGCACTGATATTGACTTGGATCATCAACAGCGTGGCATTTAAATCGCTTTCGACGAATTTACCCAGCAGTCCAAAACCCGCGTTGTTAATCAGGTAATCCACCTGCAAACCAGCCGCGGTCACCTCATCGAATATTTCCTGCGCCGCCGTGGCAACGGCCAAATCCTTAACGATGATGTGCACCGCCGTGCCGTGCTTGGCAATGATTTCCTGCGCCAGCGTTTGCAATTCCTTGGCACGCCGCGCGACGATAATTAAATCGTTGCCGCGTTCCGCATGAATCCAGGCCAATTCTCTACCTATGCCACTGCTCGCACCGGTGATCAAAGCAATATTTTTCATGGTTTTTCCGAGTTAATTGTTAATCGCATAGCTATCGATAATCGAACAACGGAATTACTGTTGACTTCGCTTCATTTCAAATTCTGTATTACCGTTCAGTTATTATTTGTTTCAAATTTTTTAAACACACATAACACCGCGTTCATTGCCTTCATAACAATTCGAAATTACATCGTTTATTTCATGGGTGGGTCAGCAGGCCCCGTCTGGGCCGCCATGGTCTGACGAATTTCGTTCAGCGATTGCAATTCGCGCAGCCACTCGGTGGCCTCGAAATTTTTATTCAATGCCCAGCGCGCGCCGATTTCGCCGATAAACAATGTATCATCGGCGTAAATAAAATTCTCCAGGTATTTATGGATCGATTCGGCCGTATTATGCGAGAACAATAGACGGCAATTTTGGCAAACCGTGACATTTTGCTGCGCATCGAGGTGTTTAAAGAATTGTCGATACTCGACTCGATCGCGCTGCAGCTCGTAGACAACACAGTAGATCGCCATATTCTGCTCCGTCATCCTAAGGCTAAAGACAATGGGTTATACAGCTGCCAATTGCTGATACGGTTGCGTCGCGACAGTATGCTTAATTACTGCGTTAGATACAAATGCGGTACATGAATGACAAACTGACATATCGACAAGAAATGTAGCATAAATAAAACGGCAAGCAGCATTGCCAATCTCGCGATAGCGCAAGCATACTTAAGCATCGCGGCATTTAGTCATCAATGTTTATCCACGGAAGAAGATAACGATGGTGCCACTGTTGGAAAAAAGCTTGTCGCCGCTGCGCAAATTACGCATCTACAGCATAACGGTAGGCTGCTTGCTTACCGCAGCATTGTTGCTGTGGACGTTGTCTCGGATTGCCGACCATCAGCGCGTGGAGTTCAGCGAAAACGCATCGCGCGCGCTAAGTAACATCGCCACCCGGCTCACTGCCAGTATTGCCATGACACGCAGTTTGCGCGCGTTTTACGATGCATCGGATTATGTCGGTCCCGACGAGTTCGCGATATTTGCAGCGGCAACGTTCAAAAATTTTGATTTCGTCAACGCTGCGCTGTATGCACCGCGCATCGAACAAAACGGCCGCAGCGTATTCGAGCAGCGTTTGAGCGCAACGGGTAAGCCGCACACCATCACGATCAGCGACAGCAAGCAAAGAGTGAACGTCAGCCCCATCCGCAATTTTTATTTCCCCATTCGCTACCTGCAAACCATACAACCATCCAGCCAAGACTATGTCGGTCTGGATTTGTTCGATCGCTGGCGCGATATCGTCGCAGAAAGCTTTCTTAGCGATAAGGTGCTCGCGGCGCCGGCGCCGTATCGGCGCGCTGATACCTCGACTGAATTTGCGTTGTTAACGCCGATATATGAGAAAAATCATACGCAGAATGTCGCGGCCCAGGTCGCCGGGATAGCCGCTATTATTGTCGATCAGCAGTTGTTGGTGGGTGCCGATAAATTTTCGGATGCCGTATTGCACCTGAAACTGGGAGACAGCTCCGCACTCGATATCAACCTCGCTCAAACAAACGCGGATCGCTACAACTTGTGGCCATTGCGCCACGCCGAATATCAACACACTGTCACGACGGGCAATCAAACCATTCAGTTGCAGCTGCAGCAAACGCTTTGGTTGCGCGCCGACGACGTCTTGGCGTTGCTGACAGCGTTGCTCGGCGGCATCGTTGTCGCCTGCGGCGGCTTTCTGATTTTGCGCGCGCATTTAATCGCGAGTTTGGCGGAAGCGGAAAATAAAACCAAAAGCGAATTTCTCGCAGTGATGAGTCATGAAATTCGCACACCACTTAATGGCGTCTTGGGTATGGCCGAGCTATTGGAAAAAACGCCGCTTAACGACGAGCAGCGCAGCTATATCAAAACCATTTCCGCCGCTGGCCATACGCTGCTCGAAGTCATCAACGACATACTCGATATTTCCAAAATCGAAGCCAACCGCATGCGACTCGATCGTATCGATTTCGATTTGGCGCAATTGCTCGCCGATGTCGCGGATGTCTATCGCATTTCATTTCTAAACCGCGGCATCTGTTTCGATGTATCGATGGAGCCGACTGTGCCGGCGCAAGTACGCGGCGATCCGGCGCGTATGCGTCAGATTTTCAATAATCTGCTGTCGAACGCACTTAAATTTACTGAGCGCGGCTCGGTGACGCTGCGCGTGACCTGTCTGCAGCGGCAGGCACAACAATGTCGCTTGCGCTTTGAAGTTGCCGATACCGGCATTGGTATCGACAGCGCGAGACAGGCGACAGTGTTCGATGTTTTCACGCTGGCGACCGATTGGACCAGTCGGCGCTATGGCGGCACCGGTCTCGGCCTCAGTATTTGCAAGCAATTGATCACGATGATGGGCGGCGTTATCGGCGTCGACAGCACGAGCGGAAAAGGCAGCAAATTTTGGTTCGAATTACCACTGCCCTGCCAAACCGATACCGAGAAGGCACCGGAATTATGGCGCGATTGGCGGGTGTTGATTGTCGTTAACGCCGAATCGGCGCGCTTATCCGCCACCGAACAAGCAGCAGCGTTAGGTATGCGCACCACGACGGCAAATAACACGCAACTCGCGTGGTCATGGCTGGAAGCGCACAGCGCGGCGCTGCCGGAATTGATCATTATCGATATGTTGCCGGTGGCCGAGCACAGCAGTGAATTTGTAACGCGACTGGCGCGCGACGCTAGATTTTCCGCAATGCCGGTATTGTTGTACGCGCACACCAAGCCGGTGGGAGCACCGAGAAATTTGCGCTATGTAGGTGCCAAGCCATGTTGCATCGGCCAATTCATACGCATATTGGAAGGTGGATTTGCAGAGACCGTACCAGAAAACGGCGCAACGATTGTCGAGTTGACGCAACCGCTCAATATTTTAATTGCCGAAGACAATATCGTGAATATCGCTGTGTTGAAATCGATGCTCAAACAATTGGGTCATCGCACCACATTCTGCGAAAACGGCGAAACGGCGCTGGCGGCATTTTGCAAAACACCACAGCGCTTCGATGTCATTCTGATGGATTGCGAAATGCCGGTACTCGACGGCTTTGGCGCCACGCGCGCAATTCGCGCCTTCGAACATCAACAGGGTTTAACGCCGACGCCAATCGTCGCGTTAACCGCGCACGCGTTTCAGGAACAGCAGGATAAATGCCTGGAAGCCGGGATGGACCGCTATCTCAGCAAGCCCATCACGATGGCCATGTTAACGGCCGCGTTGCGACAATATCAACGGCCATTTGCCGACCGCGCTTAGCTGGCGATTTTTCACTATTGTTGCGCTGCTTTTCACTATTGTTGCGCTGCGGTCGAATTGATCATTGCGGCTTTAAGCAGCGGCTGTAATTCGCCGTTCTCATGCATCTCGCAAACGATATCGCAGCCACCAATCAACTCACCGTTGACCCATAGTTGAGGAAATGTCGGCCAGTTGGCGTATTTCGGCAGGTTGGCGCGAATATCGGGGTTGGACAGCACATCGACATAAGCGAAGCGTTCGCCGCAGGCCATCAACGCTTGCGAGGTGCGTGCGGAAAATCCGCACTGCGGCTGGTTGGGCGAACCTTTCATGTACAGAATGATGGGGTTCGAACTGAGTTGTTCTTTAATGACTTCGAATTCGTCCATACGATATTCCTACCTTTGCAAGGACCTGGCGGTCAGACAACATGCCGGAAATTCTACACAGATTAAATCTTAATTCCGAGTGCCGCACTCAAGCATAGCGCTGAAAAGTGCGTCGCGATTGCCGTCACTCGTTTAAACGGCTACTATTTGCGGCTTCGTCGGGCAGCTATTCGCTGCCTTTTTGCGTTTTTGATGCCGGCATTTTCCGACCGGCCAATCGAGCTTTGCATTGCCATGACGCAACTCGCGTTGATGAATACCTACGGCCGCCTGCCTGTGACTTTCGAGCGCGGCGAAGGCGTATGGCTGTTCGATAACGAGGGCAAGCGTTACCTCGATGCACTCAGCGGCGTCGCCGTCAATGCGCTTGGACACAGCTATCCGGCGTTGGTGCAGGCGATTCAACAGCAAGCAGCGAAATTAATTCATACCTCCAATATATACGGCGTGCAGCGCCAGACTGAGCTGGCGGCCGCGCTGTGCGCTGTGTCCGGCATGCAGAAGGTATTTTTCTGCAATTCCGGTGCCGAGGCAAACGAAGCGGCAATCAAACTTGCGCGGCTATTCGGCCACAAAAAAAATATCGACAAACCCACCATCATCGTCATGGAGCAATCGTTTCATGGCCGCACGATGGCGACGCTGACGGCGTCCGGTAACCGTAAAATACAGGCGGGATTCGAACCGCTCGTGGCCGGTTTTACGCGCGCACCGTATGCCGATTTCGAAGCGCTGCAGACGATCGGCCGCAATAATCCCGATGTCGTCGCCGTGCTGATGGAGCCCGTCCAGGGCGAAGGCGGCATTAACATCGCTCCTCCCGGTTTTTTAAAGCAATTGCGCGAGTTGTGCGATCAGCGCGGCTGGCTGCTGATGCTCGACGAAGTGCAGACCGGCAATGGCCGTACCGGAACTTATTTCGCGTACCAGCGCGATGGGATTCTGCCGGATGTGGTAACGACGGCGAAGGGCCTTGGCGGTGGCCTGCCAATCGGCGCGTGTTTAGCGCAGGGCGTTGCGGCTGAGCTGTTTCAACCCGGCAATCACGGCTCGACGTTCGGCGGCAATCCGCTCGCCTGTGCGGCGGGGCTCGCAGTGGTCAACGCGATTACCGGAAACGATCTCATCATCAATGCCGCTCATCAGGGCGAGTATTTGGTCGAGCGTTTGCAGCAGCGGCTGGGCGAGGTGCCCGGTGTCATTGCGGTGCGCGGCTTCGGCTTGATGATCGGTATCGAACTGAACAGACCTTGCGCCGAGCTGGTCAAGCTGGCGCTGGCGCAAGGTTTATTGATCAATGTCACTGCCGATAAAGTTATTCGTCTGCTGCCGCCATTGATCTGGCAACAAGAACATAGCGAGCAATTGCTCAACATCCTGTGCCCATTGATCGCTGCGTTCTGCAGCGGCAGTGCGCCTTAACAATCACATTCGAGGAGGGTTGCGCTGCCGAGCCTGGCCGCACCGCCATCATGGCTGTTAGACATTTCCTGACCTTGCTGGATTTAACACCAGCCGAGCTTCACCACGTACTGCAGCGCGCCGACGCCTTCAAGCAAGAGCACCGTCAGCGCCTCTACAGCGACCGCTTCAAAAACCATGTGCTGGGCATGATTTTCGAGAAGTCCTCAACGCGCACGCGGGTTTCTTTCGAAGCCGGCATGGCGCAGATGGGTGGCCACGCGATGTTTCTCGCGCCAAAAGATACGCAACTCGGCCGTGGCGAACCAATCGAGGACAGCGCGCGCGTGATGTCGGCGATGGTCGATATCATCATGGTTCGTACGTTCGGCCATAACCGCATCGAGCGCTTCGCCGCGTTTTCCTCGGTGCCGGTAATCAACGCTCTGACCGATGATTTTCATCCCTGCCAAGTATTGGCCGATATTCAAACTTTCATCGAGCATCGCGGCAGTATTCAGGGCAAGACAGTGGCATGGATTGGCGATGGCAATAACATGTGCCAAACCTACATCCACGCCGCGCGCCAGTTCGATTTCGAAGTTCGCATCGCCTGTCCGCAGGGTTTCGAGCCGCGCGAAGATCTGATCAACGCCAACCGCGATCGCGTTGTCGTGGTACGCGATCCGAAGGAAGCGGCCCGTGGCGCCCACTTACTTGCGACCGATGTCTGGGCCTCGATGGGCCACGAGCACGAAATCAACGAACGTCGCCGCGCATTCTCGGGCTATCAGCTCAATCGCGAGCTGCTTGCCGAGGCGGCGCCGAATGCGCTGTACATGCATTGCCTGCCGGCACACAGGGGCGAGGAAATCAGCGCCGAATTGATGGAAGATGCGCACAGCGTGATTTGGGATGAGGCCGAAAATCGGCTGCATTCGCAAAAAGCCCTGATAGAGTTTTTGCTTAAGCAGTAACCGTCGAATAATAACTTGATAATCATATAAAAATTTCGTTTAACCAAGCGACGGCCGCTCATTATCAACGGCCGCCAGCACGATACTTAGGCTGCCGGGTTAGTGCTCGCCCACCCCTTACTCTTACCCACACCTTATCCACAAGTCGCGCCCAATTTATCCCGCTTGCGCTTCCTCCAAAACCGCATTATCTTGTAGTTTGTTTTTCTAAAACCCCAATATATAGGGGTTTCACGGGCAATAATTATACAACCAGCACGCTTTCGGGAGAGCCCATGCAGACCGACCTTACCCCTTCCAGCTACAACATCAAGACAGCTTCCGGGCAAATCGCTCCAGCCGCCGTTCAGGTGACAGCGCCGGGTCAAATGCGCGTCATCAAACGCAATGGTACCGTGGTGAGCTATGACGACAGCAAAATCGCAGTGGCGATTACCAAGGCATTCCTCGCGGTCGAGGGCGGCACAGCGGCCGCTTCGACCCGTATTCATGAAACCGTGGCGAAACTGACGACTCAGGTCAGCGCCACGTTTAAGCGCCGCATGCCTTCGGGCGGCACCATTCACATCGAGGAATTGCAGGATCAGGTCGAGCTGACGCTGATGCGCAGCGGCGAACAAAAAGTAGCGCGCGCCTACGTCATCTACCGTGAAGAGCACGCGCGTCAACGCGCTGCCAAAGCCGCCGCTACCCAACCGGGGAAAGCCCATCCGACGCTGCACGTCACACTCGCCGATGGCAGCCGCGAATTTCTCGATCTGGGACGCCTGGAAACTATCGTCGCCGAAGCCTGTAGCGATCTCGAAGGCGTCGATGCGCAATTGGTGCTGACCGAAGCGCTGAAAAACCTGTACGACGGCGTGCCGATCGGCGAATTGAATACATCGCTGGTAATTACCGCGCGCACCCTGGTCGAACAAGAGCCGAATTACTCATTCGTCACCGCGCGCCTGCTGATGGATCATTTGCGCGCCGAAGCATTATCTTTTCTTGGCATCGCTGAAACCGCCACTCACGCTGAGATGACTGAATTTTATCCGCAGGCGCTGCCCGCCTACGTGCAAAAAGGCATCGAACTGGAACTGCTCGATCCCAGATTGCAAACTTTCGATCTCCCCCGCCTCGGCGCCGCACTGAAACCCGAGCGCGATCATTTATTCGGCTACCTCGGTCTGCAGACGCTGTACGACCGCTACTTCATTCACAGCAACGAAGTGCGCTTCGAGTTACCACAGATATTTTTCATGCGTGTGGCGATGGGCCTGTCGATTAACGAAGCCGATAAAAACGCGCGCGCAATCGAATTCTACGCGCTGCTGTCGAGTTTCGATTACATGAGTTCGACGCCGACCTTATTCAATTCCGGCACGCTGCGCCCGCAATTGTCGTCGTGCTATTTGACAACAGTACCCGACGATCTCGACGGCATTTTCGGCGCGATTCACGACAACGCGATGCTATCGAAATGGGC
>DASXYH010000192.1:0-4602 GCA_036502545.1 Spongiibacteraceae bacterium | reverse complement strand
TTTCAATGCGGCGATATCTTTCGCGAGCGCGGCGCGCGCCGGCAGCAAACCGCTATCGTCGATGTCGTGAATAATATTGTCGGCACTCAGTAATTGTTCGAGCGCGGTTTTTGGATCGCCGCCGAGCAGCAGACGTTGATTGGCGAGCTGCAGTAAATATTCGGCTTCGGTCAATTGCCAATCGCTGTGATCGGCGGTGGCCAGTGCGGTGACTTGCTGCTGTTGCGCTTCGACACGGTTTTGCAATTCGTTGAGGCGCGCGGTGAGTTGATCGCGCGCGTTGCGACTATCGGCGCGCTGATCGGTGAGCATGTTGCGCAGTTGCGACAGCGCATTGGCTTGATCCTGCAATATCGACTGCGTACGAAAATCAGAAAGTTCGCGCTGGGTATCGTCGCGGTAGAACAAACCGCCCGCGGCAATCAATGCCAATACCGCCAGCAGTAATGCCAGTAATGCGATGCCGTTGCGCGTCGGCGCCGCTGCAGGTGCCGACGCTGCTGCATGTAGTGGTGCTGCGGTAACGGGCGGCGGCGTTGCTAAAGGTTCCGTCGATTCGCTCACTCTTAATTTCCCAATTACAGTGTCAAAAAACTCTATTTAAGTGTTTTGCTTAGTCCACCGATCTCGCAGCGGGTTGGCGCCGGAAGGGGTTCTCTTTTTCAGGACAAGAAGGTGATCTCATCGAAACTACGGTGCCATTCGTCATCGGAGAAGTCGTCGAGCTCTGCTAGGCCGACCACACCGAAGCGACTTGAATGCTAGCCACAGTAGTCCTGAAAAAGAGAACCCTCTCCGGCGCCTCATGCTCTGCTACAGCGTGCCTTTGAATAAAGGCACTTAATCAGAATTCCTAAATCAATCGGCAAAATACCGGTTCATTTCCATTTCAACGCCGTTGCGCAATTCCATTAACTTGCGTGCGTAATCTTCGAGTGCTTTGTCCTCGTCGCTCACCGCGATCCATTTATCGACCGCTACCGGTTTGCCATCTCCATCGACCGCGACAAACACGATGATGCAGTGTGTGGTCTTGCCTAATTGCGCCTGTTTCGGATCGCCTGCCATTACGTCGACGGCGATATGCATGCTGCTGGTGCCGGTGTAAATCAAGCGCGCACGCACCTCGACCAAATGGCCGATCAGAATCGGTTGAATGAAACGAATGCCACCGACATACACCGTCACGCAGTACTGGCCGCTCCATCCCGCCGCGCACGCATAACCGGCCTGATCGATCCATTTCATTACAGTGCCGCCATGAACCTTGCCGCCAAAATTTACTTCGCTCGGCTCGGCAAGAAATCGCAAAGTCATGACCCGATTTCTTTCCTGCGTCATTTTTAAAGCTCCTTTTTCGGTTTATTACGCCAACTAATAGTCGATTAGCGGAGAAAGTGGCGGAGATAACCAATCAACATTACGGATTGGTTAACATTCCAGCAACTTTAAAATCAATCTCTATACTGAATTTAAGCGCTTCTCTTCTGCGCGATTGTGGCAGAACTTTTCACAGGGTATGCACCCAGCGGTAAGCATGCAGTAGTGGCAAATGTTCCTCCAGGTCCTTTTTAGAGGTGGCTCGATGCCACCTCTTTTTATTTCCGCACATTTTGTTTCCATCCATTCCACACATACCGCAGCCAACGCAGCCGTATAACGACGCCATATCACTCACTAGTAAAATCAAAGCGCTGGACTCGTATGTCAACGCGTTTATTGATTAAGTATGCTCATTAATTAATTTAAACATCGGCGTTATTTATTTAATGTAAGAATATCAACTTTTCACTCGCTGTTTTTCCGCAGAAAAATTAGAAATTACGTTTGCGTAATGCTCTCCAAATGTATTGAGGGTTTGTACTAGCAGGACTAGTATCGGCCAATAATAATGCGAGCGCATTAGGCTCTTCAAAATACTTCTCATGCTTTCTGCAGTTAACGCAATATTAGAATAAGGCCAATAAACCGAATAATAGAACCAAAGTTATCATCGCGAAAATTGGTACTGACTCCATCGGTTTGACGTTCGCGCAGTTCGGCAGTCTCTTGGGCAACCGGGGACGATCTAGATACGTTTTCAAATAAACCCCGCCAAGATTTTAATAATCATGATTATAAAAGGGGAATTACAAATGAAACATCACACACAGAAATTTCAAAAGAAAAGCCTATTAGGCACCGCGGTCATACTTGCAAATATCTGGTTGGCTCAATCGGCAAGCGCACAGATTTTTCCTCCCTTCGGTCCAACCGATCCCGGCGTACGTGGCGGCGCCGCGGCTGCAGGCGGCCCGGTTAGCGGTTTGGGCACTGGAGAGCTCTCGTTCTTCAATGCGGGGCAGGATGTTTTTTCCGAATCGGAAGGTGTCGGCGATGGCCTCGGCCCGCGGTTCAATCTCGATAGTTGCGTAGGTTGTCACGCGCAACCGGCAATGGGCGGCTCGGCACCCGCAGTGAATCCGCAAGTGAATCTCGCAACCGCTTTTGGCGCACGCAATACCGTTCCTTCGTTTATCACCGCCAACGGACCTGTGCGCGAAGCGCGCTTCAAGAGCGATGGCGGCGTGCACGCGCTATTCGTTGTCAGCGGCCGCAGCGACAGCACGGGAAATGCATCGAATTGCAACATTACTCAGGAGAATTTCGCTACCCAGGTGCAAAACAACAATGTGTCGTTTCGCATCCCCACGCCGACCTTCGGTGCGGGCCTGATCGAAGGAATCAACGACGCAACGCTAGCGGCGAATCTGGCGGCGAATGCTTCGCAGAAATCCGCGCGCGGAATAACCGGGCGTTTGAATCACACCGGCAACGACGGCACGGTGACGCGTTTCGGCTGGAAGGCGCAGAACAAATCCATGATCATTTTTTCCGGCGAAGCCTACAACGTCGAGATGGGCATCTCCAACGAGGTCTTTGAACAGGAGCGCGACGAAACTGCGGCGTGCCAGTTTAAGCATGTGCCGAATGACATTACCAACGCGGATGCAACGACGCCTGCAGAAACGCTGAGTGACGCCGAGCGCTTCTCGCTCTTTATGCGTTTCCTCGCAGCGCCGACGCCCTCGACCACCGCGCCAGGCGGCTCAACTTCGATCAATAACGGAAAGCAGGTCTTCGCGTCTGTTGGTTGCTCGCTATGCCACACGCCTACGCTGCAAACAGGCAGTGCCGCAGTGGCGGCCCTGAGCAACAAGCCGGTCAATTTATTGTCCGATTTGGCGGTGCATCACATGGGGCCGGGATTGGCCGACGGCATTTCGCAAGGGGTGGCTGGGGGAGATGAGTTCCGGACTGCACCACTGTGGGGGCTGGGTCAGCGCATATTCTTTTTACACGATGGGCGCACGAAGGACATAGTGCAAGCCATCACGGCGCACAGCAGTGCGGCGAGTGGCTCAACCCCGGCGTCCGAAGCCAATTCGGTCATCACTTCATATAACGCGCTGCCCATTTTCAGCAAGCAGGACTTGGTGAACTACCTGCGCTCGCTGTAAACGGCAAGACCATCGGAGGCCATTCGAAAAGAGAAGCGATCACGGTCGCTTCTCTACACAAACGCGCTAAGCGCGTTGTGTTTTACCGCTAAATAATTTACATATCAAAGCGTAGACAGTCGTGGTGTTAATTCCGCCTTAAACCAATTCCATCGCTTTGCGCGCCAACGGCTCTACCGCCGCGCCATATCGTCCGGCTTTCGGATTCGATGCGTTGCCATCCAACGAACGCTTATAAACGCCTTCCAGAATTGCAGCCAGGCGAAAATAATTGAAGGCCAGATAAAAATTCCAGTTCGGAATCGCATCGATACCGGTCAATTCGCAATAGCGCGCGCGATACTCCTCTTCGCTCGGAATGCCGTGCGCGCGTCTATCAAAACCATCGAGACCGGCGATAATAAAATCCTGCGGCTGCCGCAGTTGCATACATTGATAGGCGAAATCGGCGAATGGATGTCCCAGGGTGGATAGCTCCCAATCCAGCACCGCAATGACGTACGGCTCGGTGGGATGGAAAATGACGTTATCGAAACGAAAATCGCCGTGAATCAACGCGACGCGGCCATCATCGGCAGGAATATTCTGCGCCAGCCACATCATCAACGTTTCCACCGCCGGTCGCTCGCGCGTTTTACTGGCGCGATATTGTTCGCTCCAACGATTCACCTGGCGCGCAAAATAATTGCCGGGTTTACCGTAATCGCGCAGCCCGATCTTATCGAGATCGAGCGTGTGCAGCGCGGCCAGCAAACGTACCATCTCCGCGTACATCGCAGTGCGCTGCGCATTGTCGACTTCGGGCAGTCGGCTATCCCATAGAATGCGGCCTTCGACAAACTCCATCAGATAAAACATCGAGCCAATCACGCTGTCGTCGTCGCACAGCACCAGCATTTTCGGCACCGGCACTTCGGTATGTTCCAGCGCTTTCATTACGCGATACTCACGATCGACCGCATGCGCCGATTTCAACAGCAATCCCGGCGGCTTGCGCCGCAGCACATATTTGTTGCCATCCGTTTTTATTAAAAACGTGGGGTTCGATTGGCCGCCGGCGAATTTCTCGCACGCGACAATTGCGCCGAATCCCGGAATTTGC
>DASXYH010000191.1:0-5451 GCA_036502545.1 Spongiibacteraceae bacterium | reverse complement strand
CAAAGTGCCATAAAGGAAAACACTTAATCAGAATTTTCCTTAAACAAAAAAGCCGCCTTGCGAGCGGCTTTTTTGCAATCACACGATTCAGGCTTTGGGGCCGGCGTTGATGATCGCAGCGGCCGGATTGAATTTCTTGATGTTCTCTTGGAACAGCTGCGCCAGCTTGCGCGCCTCGGCATCGTACGCGTTTTTATCGGCCCACGATTCGCGCGGATTCAAAAATTTTGCGTCGACGCCGGGAACCGTTTTTGGAACCGATACATTCAATGCATCGAGCTTTTCGGTGGCCACTTGCAGCAGCGCGCCGTTCTGACACGCGGCAACCACTGCACGCGTGACCGGAATCGGAAAACGTTTGCCGCTGCCGCCTGGTGCACCCGAGCCGCCAGTCCAACCGGTGTTGACGAGATACACCTGCGAACCGAATTGCTCGATACGCTTGATCAGCAGATCGGCGTATTCGCGCGCCGGACGCGGCATGAACGGTGCGCCGAAGCAGGTCGAAAATGTCGGCTGAATGCCGGGCGCGGCGCCGACTTCGGTCGAGCCCACGCGCGCGGTGTAACCGCTGAGAAAATGAAACGCCGCCGCTTCTTTGCTCAGAATCGATACCGGCGGCAATACACCCGATACATCGCAGGTCAGAAAAATCACGACCTTCGGTTCGCCCGCGCAATTCTTCAACACGCGTTTCGGCACATGTTCGAGCGGATAACAGCAGCGACCGTTTTCGCTGAGACTGGTGTCGTCGTAATCGGCATGGCGCGTTTCCGGATCGATCACGACGTTTTCGACAATCGCGCCGAACGCAATCGCATCCCAAATGATCGGTTCGTTTTCGCGCGAGAGATTGATCGTTTTCGCGTAACAGCCGCCTTCGATATTGAACACCGCGCCTTTCGCCCAGCCGTGCTCGTCGTCGCCGATCAGATAGCGATTCGGATCGGCCGATAACGTGGTTTTGCCGGTACCGGAAAGGCCGAAGAACAAACAAGTGTCGCCGGCGTCGCCGACATTGGCCGAGCAGTGCATCGGCAATACATCTTTTTCCGGCAGCAGAAAATTCTGTACCGCGAACATCGATTTTTTCATTTCACCGGCGTAGCGCATGCCGGCCAGCAATACTTTGCGCTGACCGAAATGAGTGATGACGACGCCATCGGAATTGGTGCCGTCGCGCGCGGGATCGCAGACGAAACCGGGCACATTGAGAATCGTCCATTCCGCTTTGTTGCGCGGATTATAGGTTTCCGGGCGGATGAACATATTGCGCGCGAACAAATTTTGCCACGCGGTTTCGGTGCGCGCCGCGACCGGTAAATAAAATTCTTCGTGCGCGCCGACGTGCACATGCACAATGAATTGATCCCTGCTGGCCAGATGCTGGTCGACGCGCTGCCATAGCGCATCGAATTTCGCCGGATCGAACGGTTGATTCACCGCACCCCAATCGACGCTGTCCGCGGTGGTTGCGTCTTTGACGATAAAGCGATCTTTCGGTGAGCGCCCGGTGCGCTTGCCAGTGGTAACGACAAACGCACCGGTGTCGGCCAACAGGCCTTCGCTGCGCGCGATACCCTGCTCCACCAATTGCGCCGGAGAAAGGTCGTTGTACACAGTAGTTGCTGCACTCATGCGGTCTATTCCTAAAAGGCCGTCCAGCTAGGACTCGGTTGACTTATTGGTAAACCGCGCCGTCCCGGCGCGGCAATAAGGCCCGGCATTATGGCAAAAAAGCCGAGAGCAGGCTAATCGACGAAAGCGGTACTTTATTTTGCAACGCGCGACTTTGTTTGAATCCAATTCGGAAGTAATGCGTTTTGGTTAGGAGGGGCGAGCGAAAGACAATCGCGTCAATGTCGCGTCGGTACCAGTGCCGGCGCAAATAAACTCGCCACCGCGTCCGCGTCAAACCGATACAGCTGATTGCAGAATTCGCAATTGACTTGTATCGAACCCTGCTCGCGCAAAATATCTTCGAGTTCGGCGCGGCCAAGACTGTGCAGCATGCGCTCGGTGCGCTCGCGCGAACAACTGCAGCGAAAACTCACGGCATCGCGGCGCAGTAGCCGCAACTGCTCCTGATGGAACAATCGATACAGCACTTCATCGCCACTCAATTGCAGCAATTCCTGCGGCTCGATCGTTTCGGCAAGCATGCTGAGATGGCGCCACTGCTGCGTGCGCTGCTCGAAATCGAGCCGGCTCGGCAATTCCTGCAAAAATAAACCGGCGGCGCGCTGCGCGTCGGCGACCAGCCAGATGCGCGTCGGCAATTGTTCGCTGCGATGAAAATAATCCTCCAGGCAGATCGCGAGATTCGCTCCTTCGAGCGGCACGATACCCTGATAGCGCTTGCCCTGCGCCGGTTCGATCGTGATGGCGAGCGTCGCTTTGCTGCCGAGCAAGCGTTTGAAATCGCTGCTGCGGGCGAGTGCGGCGCCATGCACGATCGCACGCACGGTCAGATCCGTATTCGCCTCGGCCACAATCAGCGGAATCTCGCCGTCCTCGCTGCGCGCCTGCAGCGCGATAGTGCCTTCGAATTTCAAGGTAGCGCCGAGCAATGTCACCGCGGCCAGAAATTCACCGACCAAGCAGCGCACCGCCGGCGGATAATGATGATTGATCAGCGCATCCTGATAAGTCCGCTCCAATCGCACCCACTCGCCGCGCACATCGGTGCCGTCAAAAATAAATCGCAACAGTTGATCGGACATCAGTCGAATAGCTCGCGTTTCAGTTGTTCGAGTTGGCGTCGTTGTTTTTTATTCGGTCGCTCGGGCGTCAGCGGCGTGCTGAGCGCAGCCGCTTTGCGCTGGGCCGCCGCTTGCGTGCGTCGCTGCGCGCTAGCTTCCGTTTCAGCATAGAGCAGACGCGCGCGCGCTGCCGGACCGCGCTGATCGGAAAGCGCGATGACATCGACATCGATATCGTCCCAGCCTTGCGGAATGTTCAGCCGCGCGCCGATTTCAACCTCGCGGCTGACTTTGCAGCGCTGTTCGTTGTAGCGCACTTTGCCGCTTTCGATCGCCTGTTTGGCCAGATTGCGCGTTTTAAAAAAGCGCGCGGCCCATAGCCATTTGTCGAGCCTGACGGCGGCCTCGCTCATGGCGGCATGATCTCGTCGAAATGCAGAATGCCGGGGAATTCGCTGGCTTGTCGTCGCGCCTGCCGGCTGTCGGGCTGCAGCAGCGTCAGCAGATAACGGATGCCGAATTGCCGCGCGGCTTCGAGCACGCTGGTAGTATCGTCGATCAGCAAGGTGCGCGCGGGATCGAAGGAATATTGCTGCTGCAGGCGCTGCCAAAATTCAGCGTGCTCCTTGGGCCGCGCCAGATCGTGCGAGCAAATGACGCGATCGAACCAACGCTCAATACCGGTGTGCGCCATCTTGATAGCGAGACTCTTGCGGTGCGCGTTCGTGACCAGCCACACCTGTTGCGGACCACGGTGCAGCCGCTGCAAAAATGCTTCGACATGCGGCCGAATCGCGATCAAATGCCCAAGCTCGCGTTTCAACGCGGCGATATCGAGCTGCAATTGTTGCGACCAATAATCGACGCAATACCAATTCAACGTGCCGCGCTGCGCGGCGAAGGCCTCAATTAGATGAATGCGTGCCTGCTCGGTGCTGATGCCGTGTTTCTCGGCGTAGCGCAGCGGCAGATGTTCGAGCCAGAAGTGATTGTCGAAATAGAGATCGAGCAGCGTGCCGTCCATATCGAGCAGTACGGTGTCGATGCTTTTCCAATCGAGTAGCGGTGCTGATGCATTCATGCCGTTATGGTATTCGGTATGCGCGCGGTGGCAAATGGGGTTGACGCGTGAATTTTTTTATATCGATATTGCAGCCGATTTAGGTGAGCGCTTGCTTTTAGCTTATTACTAATGAGTAATACGCGGCGACGAATAGTTGTCTATGCTTGGAAAAACTTTATCCATAGGATGGAGTCTCGGGCCATGAGAAAAAAAGAAGAACGCAATAGCCTGCATCTGCACCGTCCGCCGTCGCGCCGCGAAACGCTCGCTGGGGTTCGCCTGCAGAATGTCCAGGCCGTAAAGGAAAAACTGCTGGAAGAAATCATCGAGCTCGAAAGCCAGCTCGCTAAAGTTAAAAGCTCGGGCGACCCGCTCGATCTCAGTCTGATTCAAACTTATCGCGAAATGATCCACAGCCGCCGCGCATTTTTCACCGAGCTGAATCGCTAATTCCGCCGCAGCAACATCACTACGGCACTATTTTCTTCATGTTAAAAAATTACCGCTCAGGTAAACGACTGATGCTTTAATGCGTGCGTTCGCGTTAAAGTGCAGCTGCCCTGCTCGCCGTTTTGGAAATCTCCGATGCCGTTCCGCTCGCTGCTGCTCGTGTTTGCTGTTTTCACATTAATCGCCTGCCAACAAGCGGCCTGGAAACAGGGCGGCACCGCCGAGGATTTAAAACGCGACGAGCAGGCCTGTCAGGCCAAGGTGCCAGCGGGCGACGATGAACTGGTGAAACAGTGCCTGCGCGGCAAAGGCTGGACCGTTACCGATTTCAGAACGGCACCGACCGAGGATGAAACCGAGTCGGCTGCCGCCGAAGCACCGCCATCTCCAACTGCACCTGCCTTATCTAATAAAACCAGCGATATCAATACAAGTCCGACGCCGGATAAATCGACGAGCAACGCACCAGTGCCGCCGCCTGCAACGAGCGCTGCACCGGCAACACCAACCAGCTCGGCTGCGCCCGCTGCGGTTAAGCGTCAGCCGAAAGATCCGATGCAGCGGCAATCGATTCAAACCTGGTGGAAAGCGGGCGCGCAAGCCGCCGATTTCAAAACCGATGAAAGCGCATGCCTTGATCAATTGGGCGAACAACATCGACCCGACTATGTTCAGCACTTATACACGCGCGCACTGATGAGTTGTCTGCAGACGCACGGCTGGCACGCGGGATACGATCCCGTATACACGCCACTGCGCTAGCGAATTCGAAAAAATCGCTTTTAAAAAATATTCGTAAGTTTTTTATCAGACTTTTATCACCGCCATCGTCAGCCGCGAAATACACACCGGCTTGTCGTTTTCATCGCCGATGCGAATTTCCCACACCTGCGTCGTACGGCCGAGATGCAGCGGTTTCGCGATCGCGTAAACGAAACCCGAACGCACACCGCGCAGATGATTGGCGTTGATATCGAGGCCGAGCGCATAATGTCCCGGCTCCGTGCACATATTCGCTGCCGTGCTGCCGACCGTTTCCGCCAGCGTCACCGAAGCGCCGCCGTGCAATAACCCCAGCGGCTGATGCGTGCGCTGATCGACCGGCATCGACGCCTTTAAATAATCGTCGCCAATTTCGATCAGCTCGATGCCGAGATGCTCGATCAGCGTATTGCGCGCACTCTGGCGCAACACATCGAGCGCTATCGGATTTTTCCAAATCGCCATGTTTACCCC
>DASXYH010000190.1:0-3336 GCA_036502545.1 Spongiibacteraceae bacterium | reverse complement strand
GGCATTGACACCGATGCGTTCGCGAAGTTGGCGGCACAATTAAAATATGTCGACGGCGATTATCGCGATCCTGCGACCTACGAACGTTTGAAGGAAGCGCTGAATGGCGCCACGCATCCGCTGCATTATCTGGCGATTCCGCCCAGCATGTTTGGCACCGTGGTGCAGGGGCTTGCAAGTTCGGGCTGCGCTAAAAATGCGCGCGTTATTGTCGAGAAGCCGTTCGGTCGCGATCTTGCCTCGGCGCGCGAACTCAATCGCACGCTGCATGCCGTATTCGAAGAAACCGCGGTTTATCGGATCGATCATTACCTCGGCAAGGAGGCGGTGCAGAATCTGGTGTACTTTCGTTTTGCCAACACGTTTCTCGATCCGATCTGGAATCGCCACTATGTCGACAACGTGCAATTGACGATGGCGGAAAATTTCGGCGTGCAGGGACGCGGCGCATTTTACGAAGAAGTGGGTACGCTACGCGATGTCGTGCAAAACCATCTGTTGCAAGTGATTGCGCTGTTGGCGATGGATACGCCGGTCGGGCACGATCCAGAATCGATGCGCGCGGAAAAATTGCGATTGTTTCGCGCAATGCGACCGCTCGATCCCACCGAAGTCGTGCGCGGTCAATTTCGCGGTTATCGCAACGAGGACGGCGTCGCCGCCGATTCACAGGTGGAAACGTTCGCCGCGCTGCGACTGCATATCGATACCTGGCGCTGGGCCGGCGTGCCGTTTTATATTCGCGCCGGTAAATGTTTGCCGATCACCGCGACTGAAGTCGTGGTCAATCTCAAATGTCCGCCGCTCGCGATTTTCGATCGCATCGATCGCGCCACATCGAATTATTTTCGTTTTCGTCTCAGTCCTGAGGTCGTTATCTCCACCGGAGCGCGCGTTAAACAGCACGGCGAGGAAATGCGCGGCGAACCGGTCGAACTGATCGCGCACCACGAGCTGGGCAGTGAAAGATTGCCTTACGAGCGTCTGTTGCGCGATGCGATTCGCGGCGATCCGACCTTGTTCACGCGCGATGACAGTGTCGAGGCGGCGTGGCAGGTAATCGAGCCGGCGCTGGGCAATACCGAACCGATTTCCGAATACGAAGCGGGCACGTGGGGGCCGACCGCCGCGGCAGGCATCTTAAATGCAGGCGAAAGCTGGCACGATCCGAAATCAGAGAAAGCGCCATGCTGACTTCATCCGAACTTGTAGTGCTGCTCGATATCGACAATACGCTGCTGGACAACGATCGCTTCGTCATGGATCTCGATGCGCATTTGGAACAAACGTTCGGCGCCGCGCAACGCGATCGCTACTGGAATTTGTATTCGAAGCTGCGCAATGAACTCGGCTATGCCGATTACCTCGGCGCATTGCAGCTGTTTCGAATCGGGCTCGAGGACGATCCGAATCTGCTGCAAATGTCGGCCTATTTATTGGAGTATCCGTTTGCGCAATGCGTGTTTCCGCGCGCGCTCGACGTGATCGCGCACCTCGGCACGTTTGGTTTACCAGTGGTGCTGACCGATGGTGATGTCGTGTTCCAGCCGCGCAAAGTGCAGCGCTCCGGTATTTGGAATGCAGTGTCCGGTCGCGTGCTGATTACGCTGCATAAAGAGCACACGCTGGATGCGATGCAGCGACATTATCCGGCGCAGCACTATGTAATGGTCGACGATAAACCGCAGCTGCTGGCGGCGATGAAACGCATCATGACCACGAAATTAACCACGATTTTCGTGCAGCAGGGCCATTACGCGCGCGAAGCGATCGACGCGCCGATCGATCCGCGGCCCGATCTGAGCATTATGAATATCGGTGAACTGCTCGATCGCGATCTGCATGCCGATGCGCTGCGCCGCGCCGGAGAAAATTGATGAATTCCACTCGGCAATTACACGAACTCGGGCAACGCTTGTGGCTGGACAACATCACGCGACAGATGCTCGATGACGGCAGTCTCGGCCGCTATATCGACGAATATTCGGTAACCGGGTTGACCTCGAATCCAACCATTTTCAACGCGGCGATCGGCAGCGGCGCTGCGTACGATGCCGAGATTCACGAAAAAGCGCGCGGCGGAGTGGCGGGCGAAGCATTGTTCATGGAATTGGCCTTGGAAGATTTGCGTCGCGCCGCCGATTTATTTCGACCGCTATTCGATGCTACAGATGGCGTCGATGGCTGGGTATCGATGGAAGTATCGCCGCTGCTCGCGCAAGACACCGCCGGCAGTCTTGCGGCGGCGACACAAATTCATGCACTCGCGCAGCGGCCGAATCTATTCGTTAAAATTCCGGGCACGCCCGCAGGCATTGCGGCGATCGAAGAATCGATTTTTGCCGGCGTGCCGGTCAACGTCACACTATTATTTTCGCGCGAACAATATCTCGCGGCGGCCGAGGCGTATCTGCGCGGTATCGAGCGTCGTATCGCCGCCGGGCTCGATCCGCGTATAGCGTCGGTCGCATCGCTGTTCGTCAGTCGCTGGGATCAGGCGGTGAATGACAAAGTATCTGCCGATTTGCGCAATCAACTCGGTATCGCTATCAGTCAGCGCGCGTATTGTGCCTATCGCAAATTGCTGCGCTCGGAGCGCTGGCTCAAACTCGCAGCCGCAGGCGCTCGACCACAGCGTCTGCTGTGGGCAAGTACCGGCACCAAAGATCCCAATGCAGCGGAGACGTTGTATATCGAAGCGCTGGCGGCGCCCGACACGGTCAACACAATGCCGGAAAAAACGCTGCGTGCATTCGCGGTGAACGGATCGATCAAAGGCACGCTGTCGGATGACGGCAGCGCTGCCGAAGCAACGCTGCAACGCTTTGCGCAAGCGGGCATCGACATCGATAAACTCGCACTTCAATTGCAGCGCGAAGGTGCCGAATCATTTGTTAAATCGTGGCAGCAATTGTTGCAGCGCATCGCCGACAAAAGCATTGCACTTACCAATAAGGGCCGCGCATGACAATCGATGCACAGCCGCAACCACCACCACAAGGCACTCGCGATCAATCGCCGATTTCGTTGAGCGAACGTCCGCAGTGGCGGGCGCTGCAGCGACATTTCGCGGAAATTGGCGAAAAACATTTGCGCGAATTATTTGCCGAGAATCCATTGCGTGGCGCGCATTTTACCGCCGAAGCCGTCGGTCTCTATCTCGATTATTCCAAGCAGCGCATCACCGACGAAACGCTGCATCTGCTGCGCGAACTCGCTACCGCTTGCGATTTATCGGCACGCATTGAAACAATGTTTCGCGGCGATAAAATCAATACCACCGAGCAGCGCGCGGTATTGCATATCGCACTGCGCGCACCGGCGGATGAACCTATT
>DASXYH010000189.1:0-3398 GCA_036502545.1 Spongiibacteraceae bacterium | reverse complement strand
CTCAGCCTCAAGTGCCCACACAAATTGCCTGATCGTCTTGTTAAACAACCCCAAATCGCCAGGATTTGGTCCGCACGCAAACTACCCCTGCTTTGCGAGGACGCGCATTATAACGCCCCCTTTCTTATTGGCAAGCGGTTTATTTAAACAAACACTTGCGCTATTCACCGACGCTGTAATTGAGACTCAAAAGTTTCGTAACAGCGAAGGCCGGCGAATTATAGGAGCCGATCGAGTAGTGTCAACGAATTAAACTGAAATATTTAAATATCGGTTAATACACAAACAAAAAGGATAACTTTCAGCCGGAAATTGATAGTCGACGCACGCGCAGGCGCTCACTTATCAATCCATGCAACAGCGGTGTACGCCAAGCGAGCAATACCATTAACAAGAAAAAATACAGAGCAGGCTGCCAATAATCCGAACGCACCAACCAAATAAAATGCAGACACGCCAACACAGCAATTAAATAAATTGCACGATGCAGACGCGCCCAACGCCGCCCCAATCGCCGCTGCGCCCACCGGTTCGATGTTATTCCAAGCGGCAGCAACAGCAACCACGCCAGCAGTCCTAAAATAATATAAGTTCGCTCGCTGAAAGCTTTTGTTATTTCGGCCCAGGAATAACCGATTACATAAAATAATCCCGCGGCAAAATGCAGGGTGGCGTAAAACCAGCAAAATAATCCGATCAAACGCCTGACGCGAATAAAAACGACATTGCCGGTGACTTCCCGCAGAGGCCGCAACAACAATGTGATCAGCAACAACCGCAGCGCCCACAGCCCTAAACCATCGACCAACGCTTTTCCAGGATCGGGTCCGAGTTGATTGTTTACGCCCAAATAAAGGAGCCAACTCAATGGCGTCAGTGATGCGATCCAGATAATTAATTTGATGAACACCAGCACTCAATAATTCCTGCGCAAATCCATACCACTATAAAGGCTCGCCACTTGATCCGCGTAGCCATTGAACATTTTGGTCGCGATGCGATTGGGCGAAAACAACGTGCTCGGCAATCTGCGCTCGGATTTTTGACTCCAGCGCGGATGATCCACTTCCGGATTTACATTGGAATAAAAGCCGTATTCATTGGGCGCGATCAGGTTCCAGCTTGTTTTTGGCTGCGTCTCCTGCAAACGGATTTTCACAATCGACTTGATGCTTTTAAATCCGTATTTCCACGGCACCACCAAACGCAATGGTGCGCCGTTTTGATTCGGCAGCGTGCGTCCGTATAAACCAACGCTGAGTATCGTTAACGGATGCATCGCTTCATCGATACGCAAACCTTCGATATAAGGCCAGTCGATAAGCGCGGTATGCGAACGCTGCCCCGGCATTTGCTCCGGTGCGTATAGCGTAGTGAACGCGAGATATTTTGCACGCGAAGTGGGATTAACGCGCTTGAGCAATGTCGATAACGAAAATCCGATCCACGGCACCACCATCGACCACGCCTCAACGCAGCGCAACCGATAAACTCTTTCTTCAAGCTCGACATTGCGCAGCAAATCTTCGAGCGCATACGTGCCGGGCTTTTCAACTTCACCTTCAATCAATATGCTCCACGGCGAGATTTTCATCATGTCTGCATTGTCAGCGGGATCGCTTTTATCGGTGCCGAATTCATAAAAATTATTGTAGTGCGTTGCATCCTGTAACGGGGTCAGCATTTCATTCGTGAAAGTGCCATCGATAGCGCCGGGAATGGCTTTGCGATATTTCAGCGGCTTCAACGGTTGTTGGATCTCGCCAGCATGCGTTAAAGATGGCAGAACGGTGGCGATAGTTGCTGCGGCGCTTTGCCACATAAAATCTCGACGCCGCAAATAAACAGATTCGGGAGTAATTTCCGAGGCGGGAATATCAGCGGGCTGGCGAATTAGCATGATGCGCTCCTTGAGCAGCCGAGCAGTAATTCAGACACTCAAGCTATCAGTTAGTAGCGCGCTAAGTTCTCACTTTTTTGTAAAAGATCGCGACGGGGCCCGATAATGCATAGAGCAAAAAACCAAATAACAGCGCGCGCTCCTGGCCAACCATAAAAATACCGAAGCCGATCACCACCAGCAGCATCACCACAAACGGCACACGCCCGCGCAGATCGAGGCCCTTGAAGCTGTGATATTTAATACTCGAAATCATCAAAAAGCCCATCAGCGCGGTCAGTACGCCGGCAAGCAATGTCATCGCAATAGGCCGCTCTGCATCGACCCAGCCCTCCTCCGCGCAAACCCATACAGTGGCGGCCACAACGGCGGCGGCGGCGGGACTGGCGAGACCGGAGAAATAATTTTTATCGGCGGTATCGATTTGCGTGTTGAATCGCGCCAATCGCAATGCCGCGCACGCCACATAAATGAACGCAACAGCCCAACCGAATTTACCCAGATCGTGCAGTGCCCAGCTGAAAATCACCAACGCCGGTGCTACGCCGAAAGAAACCATATCGGACAAACTGTCGTATTCCGCGCCAAACTTACTTTGCGTATTGGTGAGACGCGCGACACGGCCGTCGAGCCCATCGAAAATCATCGCGACGAAAATGGCGATTGCCGCCGTTTCGAATTTGCCGTGCATGCCGGAAACGATGGCATAAAATCCGGAAAACAACGCGCCGGTCGTGAACAAATTCGGCAGTAAATAAATGCCGCGCCGCCGCTCCTTGCGACCATCGACCGATATTTCCTCTTCGTGCTCATCCACCGGCAACAGCGTTTCATAATGAATTTGTTCTTGCGGCTTCTTTTCTTGCGATTGCTCGTCGTTCATAAAGACTCTGTAGTAGATGATAGAGGCGGCATGATAATTAAAACTCGCCGGGGTATGAAGCGCGCGCAGTATCCCAAAACGCTTTCACCAAGGGATTCTCCAGGCGCTGCGCGTTGGCGCATAGACCGACCACAAACGGCGCCAGTCCCGGCTGCACATCGACGATACTGATAATGTCGCGCTGCGGACTGTTCGCCAGCACTAGTTCGGGCACCACGCCGATACCAAATCCCAGCCCCACCATTGACACGATTGCCTCGTGGCCGCTCACTTGCGCGTAGATATTCGGCTTGAGATTTTGACTGCGATACCACGCATCGACCCGCAAACGAGCAAGTCCACGCTCGGAAACAATTAGCGGAATTCGCGCCCAATCGGGCGCATCGACAATTACCTGCTCTTTTACTGCGCAAGGAAATGCCGGAGCGATAAATACCAGCGGCGATTGTGCCAGCGTTTGCACGCGCAGTTTTTTTGAAATTTTTTCGGGCAGCGCCGCGATCGCCAGATCTTCATTGCCGTTTAGCGCGCGCTCGATCGCATCAGCCTGATCGCCGGTATGCAGCTTCAATTCGATCGCCGGATAGCGATTGCGAAAATTCGACAGCAGACGCG
>DASXYH010000188.1:0-5908 GCA_036502545.1 Spongiibacteraceae bacterium | reverse complement strand
TCGACACTAAGACTACCAACCATACCAAACACGAAGTCGGTGTCGGCAAGACCGAGCGCAGTGCGGGCGGCGCGGCGCCGTGGAAAACCAGTTTCGTAATGGTGCAATGAAATACCATTTTCAATCAGCTTTAGCTTTTTTGGGGGTAGGTCAAGGTGATGCATTTCAGCAAAAATTGGCTGCGATACCGCCACGAGCGTAGCGAAATAACGCATGACGAAAGCATCAAGCGCAGCATATAGCGACAGCTTAAAGGTGGTGCGTTTCCATAAATGGTTGGTAGCCACCACGCGACTTCGATCCAACATCAGAAACGCATAAATGTCTTCGCGGTAGCCATGCGTGTGAATCACATCTATGCGCTCACGCTTAACAAACTCCCGAATTCTACGCATGCCCAGCAAACTTAACGGATTGCTAAAATCAAAAAGCTCCGTGCGTATGCCCAGCGCCACGCACCGGCTCGCCAATTCGGGTATATCCCCCTGATCCACAGGAATGCCAATGATGGGCTCGATACCCAAACCTGGCAGCAGCAGCCCCAATTCGGTCAGTACCTTCTCTGCGCCGAGGAAGCCGCCAGAGGACCGAAGATGCAATACTTTAATCACACAATTCCTATTTACTATTTAAGACAACTCATAAGGGGACAATGGGAAGCACACGGAAATAAAAATGCTAGAATTTGTACTTTCACTCTCAACCTCCCTTTGATGGTTTAATCGGCTGCCCGACGGCTTGGATATTGAAACTAATGGAAGCAGTATTTTGGCTCTCTCTCATCGGCGTTATTTACAGTTACGTCCTTTACCCAATCATACTTTTGATCATATCGCGGCTGACCCCCTCCGAACTGTTTATGGAAGCAACTCAGCCGCCGGTTTATCGAAATAATCTCAGCATTTCCCACATTATCACCGTACACAATGAACAAAGTCGCATTCGCGAGAAAATCGAAAATTCGTTAGCGATTAATTATTCGCATGGAGCAACGGAAATTATTATAGCCTCCGATTGCTCTACCGATGATACGGAACAGATCGTCGAATCGTATGCAGATCGCCAGGTGCGATTAGTACGGGCGGATAAACATTTGGGTAAAGAGTATGCGCAAAAAATGGCAATTGCCACTGCCAGCGGCGATATTCTAATTTTTTCAGATGCGGCAACACATATTCCTGCGGATGCCTTTGATCGGCTTATTCTAGAATTCGATAACTCCAAGGTTGGCGCAGTCTCCAGCGAAGATCGATTTATCACTGAAGCCGGGCAAATTGCCGGCGAAGGCGCGTACGTAAAATATGAAATGTGGCTGCGCAGTCTGGAGGCCCGTGTTGCAGGTTTGGTTGGACTGAGCGGTTCTTTTTTTGCCGCGCGTAAAGAAGTGTGTCGGGACTGGAATATTCATTCGCCAAGCGATTTCAATACCGCTTTAAACTGCAATCGTTTGGGCTACATTGCCATCAGCTCGCCGGCTGTTCTGGGCTACTATCGCGATGTTAAAGATTCAAGAAAGGAGTATCGACGTAAAGTTCGAACTGTTATCCGCGGCCTCACCTCACTCGCTTGCCATAGATGGGTATTGAATCTCTTCAAATCAGGTCTGTTCGGCTTTCAGGTATGGAGTCACAAAGTCATGCGCTGGGCGGTGCCCTGGTTCATGGGTTTGGCTTTTTTATCCAATGTCGCGATCGCAGGTTCAAGTTGGTTTTATACACTGATCCTTTTAACTCAGTGCATTGGCTATTTAATGGTCTTGATTGTTGTTTTCAATCCTGAGCTGGAGCGCTTTACACCGGTGAAGCTCGCGCTTTTCTTTGTACAAGTCAATCTTGCAATTGCACATGCGACAGTTGCTTTTTTTGCGGGCAAGCGAATGTCGGTTTGGACGCCTTCGCAACGATGAGCGCGTTAAGATTGCGCGCTTTGCGGCCGGTTGGCGACAGCATTATCCTGCAAAGCGATGCGCAAGAGACCTTGCTCGAAGCATTACTCCATACTGATCGCTACCATATCCGCTGGCTCAATTCCGGCACAGAGGCTCTTGCGTTGGCGCTATTGCTCGCAAAAAAGAGCAACGGCGTCGCCAAGCCCGAAGTCATATTGCCCGCATATGGATGTCCCGATTTAATCGCCGCAGCATTATTTGCCAATGTCCGTCCCGTTCTTGTCGATATACAACGTGACTCTCCCAATTTTGATATCGAACAATTGGCCGCGACGCTCAATCCAACCACGATTGCAATCGTCGCGGCGACCTTTTTAGGAATACGTGGCGATCCAACAAAGCTGCGATCCATCATCGGCGATCGGCCTATTGCGCTTATTGAAGACAGCGCGCAATGGCTACCTCGACATGCCGGCCAAGATTTTTTTGGAGATCATGTGGCATTGAGCTTCGGCCGAGGCAAACCGCTGAATCTTCTGGGTGGAGGAGCGCTATTAACACTCAAAGCGATTAATAAACCCGTACTTCCATCGCTCGCCATTGCAGAAGAACATGGCGGGCATCGCGCCCGCTTTATTGCAAAAGCGCTGGCCTATAATTTACTTATTCATCCGCTTTTTTACGGGCTGCTTGAAAAGATACCTCAGCTGAAGATTGGCGAAACACGATTTCATGCGCTTGGCAATATTCATCCGCTGAACCCCACCGCGCGAAAATTACTGCATGCAAACTTGCGGCGCTTTTGTACCCGCGATCTCGATACGCAAAGACGCTGGACCGATTTATTTATCAAACTCCATGAAAAAAGCTCTTCCGCTGTGAGTTTGGCATTACACAACCGTGTTCCAGCAGATTACGCACTTTTGCGCTACCCCATTCTGATTGCAGATCAAGCGCTTCGCGATTGCATTTATGCCGAATTACGTGCCCAAGGGCTCGGAGCATCCGTTATGTATCCTGCCGCGTTGCCTGAATTGCCTGGAATTCCAACCGACACATACCGCGTTTCAAGCTATGCTAACGCACGGCAATTTGCGCAGCGTTTGCTAACCCTGCCAACTCATCGCGCCGTAAGCTCGTCCTCCATATCTCGATCGGCAGCAATTTTTGAAAAATTGACTCTCGGCTAGAGTATTACGACTGAACGGTTTATGGAAAATACACCCATTCGCATCCTACAAGTAACTCGAGATTTGGACTTAGGTGGCCTGCAACAGGTTATCTATAATCTTTGTCGCACTGTTGATCGCAACCGATTTGATATATCCGTGCTGTGTCTTACCCAGCTCGGCTGCGTCGCCGACGATGTGAAAAATCTCGGCGTTCCGGTGTATTTACTACCCCAGCGACCCGCTGGAGTCGACTACTTCGCATGCCTAAAAGTTGCACGACTGCTGAAACAGCTGCGCATCAACGTCGTACACACCCATAACACACAAGCATTTCTCGATGGAACGCTCGGAGCATTGCTGGCGGGCGTTAAAACCATCATCCATACCGATCATGCCCGCCTGTTTCCCGATAAAAAGCGCTACATGATTGCCGAATGGGTACTTTCGAAGTTCGCGTACAAAGTCGTCGGCTGCTCTGCGCACACATCGCAGCAATTAATCAAATACGAAAAAATATCACCCGCGAAAATTATAACAATCCCGAATGGCATCGACGGCTCTCGCTTTCAGCTGCAGATTGATAAGGATGCGAAACTACGCGAATTAGGTATAAAGCTGGGACCGATTATCGGCGTAGCTGGACGGTTGAGCACACAGAAAGGAATAACTTACCTTTTACAAGCAATGCCCGCTATTCTTCAGGTTCATGCAAATACCACTTTAGTCATCGCGGGCGATGGCGAGCTTCGCGATGCGCTGCAACAAGAGGCGAATAAACTCGGCATCGCCACATCGATTTTATTTTGCGGGCCTCGAAAGGACATACCTCAATTACTACAATTGTTCGATATTTATGTTATGCCGTCTCTCTGGGAGGGATTGCCAATGATTCTTCTGGAAGCGATGGCCGCGGGCTGCCCAATCGTAGCTACGAACGTGGGCGGAAATAGCAGCGCAGTGATTCATGAACAAACCGGTCTTTTGGTGGAGCCCGCATCGCCGAGCGATCTGATTAAAAGCGTCGTTAAATTGCTCAGTGATTCAGCGCTACGGCAACAGTATGCGCAAGCGGCAAAAGCCCTCTTCGAGCAAAATTTCAGTGCTGCAAACATGACCGCTCGCTATCAAGAGCTTTATTTGCGAAGGATTTAATAGCGGTGAAAATTCTGTGGCTTTCCCATCTCATACCCTACCCTCCGAAAGGAGGCGTGCTGCAGCGCAGCTTTCATCTTATTAATGAGTTAGCCAAATACCACCAAGTGGATTTACTCGCTTTTAATCAGCGCGGATTGATAGCCCCACTTTACCCGTCGGTAGAGCAAGGTTTGACGGAGGCAGCGCGTGTCCTTGGTAGCATATGTCATCGCCACCAATTCTTCGAAATTCCCGCCGAAATTCAGCGCGGAGGAAAATATTGGCTAGCCTTGCGCAGCCTGATAACGGCGCCCTACAACATCAACTGGCTACGCTCGAAAGAATTCGCCGATGTGTTAACAACATGGGTGCAAACAGGCGACTATGATTTGATCCACTTCGACACAATTAGCCTGATACCGTTTTCGCGGTTCATTCCTCGGGATATTCCGAAGGTGCTGGACCATCACAATATTGAATCGCATATGCTGCTTAGGCGGGCAGAAAACGAAATAAATCTTCTGAAAAAAATATATTTTTTATACGAAGGCGCGCGCTTACAGCGTTATGAACAACGCGAATGTCCCCGCTTTGAGCTAAACATAACCTGCTCCGATACCGACAGCGACCGCCTAAAAAAACTTGCGCCGGCATGCGCGGTAACAACAATTCCCAATGGGGTCGATATCGATTATTTCAAACCGGGCATCGAGTCATCGCGACGGAACCGATTAATTTTTGTCGGAACGATGAGTTGGTACCCCAATATAGATGCCGTCCTTTACATCGCCGAAAAATTATGGGGGCCACTGAAAAATCAATTTCCCGACCTTCAGATAGATATTGTCGGCGCGAATCCGCCCGCGGCCATAAAATCTTTAGAAGCAACACACCCGGGATTTCATGTTCATGGCTTCGTCGATGACGTGAGACCTTATATCGGCGAAGCGGCAATTTATATTTGCCCTATCCGGGACGGCGGCGGTACAAAATTAAAAATATTAGATGCCATGGCGATGGCCAAAGCGCTGATCGCTCATCCTATCGCCTGCGAAGGCATCGCGGTAACTCCGCATAAAGACGTATTATTTGCGGAGACGCCGGCACAATATGTAGAGCATGTCGGCCAACTGTTAAAAGACAGTGAAAAAAGAGCGATACTGGGCGCCAACGCGCGCCAGCTCATCGAGTCGAGCTACAGTTACACAAGCATCGGCAAGCAATTATCTCAGACTTACGAAAATGTCGCTTCCAAAGCAGCGTAATCAAAACTTGAAGGTAATAAAGTCGTGAAAGATACTGACGAAATAAATAAATTTTTCGATAAAAATGTCGAGGATTATGAAGCCAAACATTATGGCGAATCGATCAGAACCTTCATGACCGTACGCCAGCAACGCGTGCTTGCATTTGTCGATATGCTGCAGCTCAAACCCGGTGCGCAAGTGCTAGATGCCGGCTGTGGCCCCGGCTATTTGCTAGCGGAACTTGCAGCGCGCAATTTTCAGGTATCCGGCATGGATGGCGCGGAAGGTATGCTGCGCAGTGCCGAGGCTCGTGTCAACGCACGCAAACCGCAATATCCCGCCTCATTCAAACAGGGCGACATAGAGCATCTTCCTTATGAAGATTCGAGTTTTGATTTAGTCTGCTCGACCGGAGTCATCGAGTACTTAAAAGAAGACCGGCAGGTACTGACGGAAATGAACCGCGT
>DASXYH010000187.1:0-14623 GCA_036502545.1 Spongiibacteraceae bacterium | reverse complement strand
ATAAAAGTTTAGGCGCGCATCTCGATGTGATACCGCTGTATGCACGGCTGAGTTTGAGCGAACAGCAGCGCGTATTCGATATCAGTAAACGCCGCGGTACCCGTGTGGTGCTGGCGACCAACGTCGCGGAAACATCGCTGACGGTACCGGGTATTCGCTATGTCATCGACAGCGGTCTTGCGCGTATCAGTCGTTACAGTTTTCGCTCGAAATTGCAGCGCTTGCCGATCGAGCCGATCGCGCGGGCAAGTGCGGAGCAGCGCAAAGGTCGCTGCGGCCGCATCGGCCCGGGTATTTGCGTGCGGTTGTATTCGGCGCTCGATTTTGCGCAGCGCCCCGAATATACCGATCCGGAAATTCTGCGCACCAATCTCGCTGCCGTTATTTTGCAATTGCTGGCATTGCGTTTCGGTGCAGTCGATCAGTTCCCGTTTGTCGATGTACCCGATGCGCGGCAAATCAGCGATGGTTTTTTGTTGCTCGAAGAGTTGGGTGCCGTGCATGAGCGCAGCGCGCTCAGCGCGAGCGGCAAGTTACTCGCGCGCTTACCGGTCGATCCGCGCATCGCGCGCATGCTGCTGGCGGCGAATCAGCACGGCAGTCTGCGCGAAGTGTTGATTATCGCATCGGCATTGAGTATCCAGGATCCGCGCGAGCGGCCGGCCGAGAAACAGCAGGCGGCCGATGCAATGCATCGCCGTTTTCAAGTGCAGGATTCGGATTTTCTCGCATATGTAAAACTGTGGGATTACGTCGAGGAGCAGCGCCAGGCGCTCAGTCAAAATCAACTGCGCAAATTATGTGAGCGCGAATATCTTTCTTATCTACGCGTGCGCGAATGGCGCGATGTGCATCACCAGCTTAAGTTGGCGTGTCATGAAGTGGCGCTGCGCGAAAATGAACAGCCGGCCAGCTACGAATCGATTCATCGCGCACTGCTGGCCGGTTTATTGAGTCACATCGCCACGCTCGACGAGCAGCGCGAATATCTCGGCGCGCGCAATCGCAAATTGCGCATTTTTCCGGGCTCGTCATTATTTAAAAAATCGCCGAAATGGATTGTCGCTGCGGAAATCGTCGAAACCACGCAGGTCTATGCGCGCACGGTGGCGATGATCGATCCGGCATGGGTGCTCGGCATCAATGATGAGCTGTTGCAGCGTCGTCACAGCGAACCGCGCTGGCATGCGAAAAGTGGCCGCGTGCTGGCGCTGGAAACGGTCACGTTATATGGACTGGTGATCAGCGATAAACAGCGTGTGCATTTCGGCGCGATCGACCCTGTGCAGGCGCGCGCGATTTTTATTCGCAGCGCATTGGTGGCGGGAGACTATCTTCCTAATGTCGCCAGCGACCGGCGCACCGGCGGTGAATTTTTTGCGCACAATCGGCAGCTGGTAACCGACATCGAAAATATGGAGGATAAGGCGCGCCGGCGCGACATTCTTGCCGACGAAGAGGAGTTATTCCGCTTTTACGACGAGCGCATTCCGGCCGCTATCGTATCGGCGCGGCAATTCGAACACTGGCGCAAGCGCGCTGAAGTACAGCAGCCACGGCTGTTGTTTATCGAGCGCGCACGCTTGATGCGACACGCCGCCGAAACGATTACGGAAGTCCAGTTTCCCGATCGTATCGAAATTGGCGATGTGCAATTTCAATTGCAATATCATTTCGAGCCGGGACATGCGCAGGATGGCGTCAACGTGATCGTTCCCATCGCGCTGTTGAATCGGGTGCCCGATAATTATTTCGAATGGCTGGTGCCGGGATTGTTGCGCGACAAATGTATTGCACTGCTTAAAACATTGCCGAAGCAGTGGCGCAAACAATTCGTGCCGATACCGGAAACAATCGATCGTATTTTTTCGCAGCTGCGTCCCAGCGACAAACCGTTACAGCAGGCTTTAACTGATATATTGCACGCATTTGGCGCCGAGAAAATTCCCGCCGATGCGTGGCGACCGCAGGAACTCGACGCGTTTTATCGCGCTAATTTTCGCGTGCTCGATGGTAATGGCGAATTGCTGGGGCAGGGGCGCGATCTGGTCGAATTAAAACAACGTTTGCGCGCGCCGATGCAGCAAAGTTTGCAGCGGGAAGCGGCGCACGGTTTTCAGCGCACGGCGCTGCAGCGCTGGGATTTCGGCGCACTGCCATCGACGTATCGTTTCGACCAGGCCGGCGTGACCGTCACCGCTTATCCAGCCTTGGTCGATGAGCGCGATAGCGTCGCCATCAAATTGATGGAATCGCCCGCTGCGGCACAGCAGCAAACTGAGTGCGGCTTAATTCGTTTATTGCAATTGCAGACCGCGACGGCCCTGAAATATCTGCGCAAGGAGTTGCTGCGCGGCAATACCGTGAATTTGCAGCTCGCCGGTGTCGAACAAAAGCGCGAGGATTGGATCGAAGAAATTCTCGAAGCGACTTATCGAGAACTGTTCATCGCCGGACACGAGCTGCCGCGCAACGAAGCGGAATTCGAAGCCTGTTTGCAGCAAGGCAAAGGCGCAATTACCGAAGTCGCGCTGCGCTATGAAAAACTGCTGACGATAATCGCCGAACAGTTTTCGCGCATACGCGCGCTGCAACGCCAAAGTAATGAACCGGCCTGGTCCGCGGCGATCGAGGATATCGATCAGCAGTTATCACTTTTATTTCGATCGCGCTTTATCGCCGCTACGCCGTGGCAGTGGCTGCAACATTATCCGCGTTATCTGCAGGCGATTGCACAGCGCCTGGAAAAGTTGCGCGGCTTTTATGCGCGCGATCGCGAATTGAGCCGCGATTTCGCCCCGCTGCAAAAACAATTATTGGAATTGTTGCTACGCGAGCCGGAGCGATGGTTTGCATCCGACACGCTACGCCGTTATCGCTGGCTGCTGGAAGAGCTGCGCGTATCGCTCTTTGCGCAGGGTTTGCGCACGCTGGAGCCGGTATCGGTGAAGCGGCTCCGCGATTTATGGCAGCAATTACAGACCGAGCACGGTGCGTACACGTGAAAGCGTCGAGAAATGCGCGCTGCTTTTTAAAATTTCGCGAATTCCGTTATAGTGCGATCGCTGCGTCAAATATTGAAACTCAATTTGGCCTCGGAGAATCCGCGTGAACTTTCGCCTCAAATCGTTGCTGGCCGCGTCAATCCTCACCGTATCGTTCGGCGTTGTTGCCGCTGAAACCACACCGTCGAATCCTGACCCGTGGGAACCATTCAATCGCAAAATCTATGCGTTCAACGATGTCGCCGATCGCTATTTTTTAAAGCCTATTGCAAAGGGTTACGACAAAGTTACCCCGCAATTTCTCGAGGACGGCATTCACAATATATTTAGCAACGTCGGCGAGGTCGGCAATATTCTGAACAGTTTATTGCAGGCAAAATTTAAAAATACCGCCGAAAGCGGCGGGCGTTTTATTGTCAATAGCACGGTCGGTCTGCTGGGTTTTTTCGATGTTGCCAACAAAATGGGATTGCAGGTGCACGAAGAGGATTTTGGCCAAACACTCGGTTATTGGGGTGTGCACGCCGGGCCGTATCTGGTGGTGCCGTTGTTGGGGCCGCGCACCGTGCGCGATGGTTTTGGGTCGGTCGCCGATGCTTATTCGGATCCGATTCCGTACGCCATCGATTATGTGCCGACGCGCAATGAAGTGCTGGGTGCGCGCGTTATCGATACCCGTGCGCAATTATTGAAAGCAGAGGAACTGGTGAGCGGCGATCGTTACATTTTTTTGCGCGATGCCTATCTGCAGCGCCGCCAGTTTCTGATTAACGATGGTGCGGTGCAGGATACTTTCGGCAGCGACGATTTTCAGTACGACGACGATACCGGCAAGGCGGCGGGCGAGAGTAAACCAGCGTCTGATAAGGAAAAACCGGAGGGCGCCGAGGCACCCAAAGCCGGTGCGCACGGCGATGATTCGAAGTGAGGGCAAAAGCCCTCGCCGCTGGCTAGTCGTGAATCGCGTGCAGCGATAGACCCAGAATAAAACCGGCTGGGTTGACCGGATCGACTCGGACCACTTCACCGGTGGCGCGGAACGGCAATAGTTTATCGCCATCCTGCTGAATAAAAATTTCCACCGCGGTGCCGAGCGCGAGCGCGCGATCGGTTTGAATCAGAACCCCCGAGCCGCTGAGATCCTTGCAGCGCGCGGTAAACCTCTCCCCTCCCGCCTGAATTTCGATCGGCGTATTGATTCTCATCCTGATAAAGTTGCGTTTTTCGTTGTAGGCTCGGTGTTCCAAAACCATCTTCGGCCCCTCCGTCTCTGTTGTTATCAATCGTCATACAAGGATAGCCGCAGCGCGCGGCCCGTACCAGTATCTGCATCACATGCAACCCGCTATTAAATGCATCCCGCCGGCGCCCTTGCAACCAAATGTCTATCGGCGTAGTGTTGCCGCCTCGATTAATTCGTACCCAGCCCCCACATGTTGCAGGTGTTAATAGAAGGTCAAAGTCATGGATCGTGAGCGCCATCGTCTGTTGGTGATTGATGATGATGATGCAGTCCGCGACAGCATGGCGGCGTACCTGCAGGAGCTTGGCTATAGCGTCGAGCAGGCCGGCGATGGTCTTCGCTGCCTGGAGCTGTTCGAGCAAAATCCTCCCGATGCGGTCCTGCTGGACCTGAAACTGCCCGGTATCGACGGCCTGCAGGTATTGAAAAAGCTGCGTCAGCACCCAGCTAATGTTCCTGTGATTGTGGTTTCGGGGTCCGGAGTGACTAACGACGTGGTGCAAGCGCTGCGCTATGGCGCCAGCGATTATCTGATCAAGCCGGTCACCGATATGGCCGTGCTTGAGCATGCGATTGCGCGCAGCGTGCAGCAGAGCCGCTTGCAGCAGGAGAACTTGCGGTATCGTTTGCAGCTGGAAGATGCCAATCGCGAGCTGCGACAGAGTCTCAGCGCACTGCAGCAGGACCAGCAGGCCGGCCGGCACGTTCAGCTTAAAATGTTTCCGGCCCGGCCGCTCGCGTTGAGCGACTATCGCATCAGCCATAAAATATTTCCGTCCCTGTTCCTCAGCGGCGATTTTGTCGATTATTTCACCGTCGGCGAGCATCGGGTGGTGTTTTTTATCGCCGACGTCTCGGGACATGGCGCGTCGTCCGCCTTTTTGACGGTGCTGCTGAAAAATCTGTTCGCGCGCAAACGCAGCGATTTTGGCCACTGGGCCGATCAAACCGTGCTGTCGCCCGCGGCTATGCTGGCGCAGGCGAATCGCGAGTTACTGGCAACCGAGATCGGCAAGCATGTGACATTGTGCGTGGCGACGCTGGACATCGACGATAATTCCCTGCTGTATAGCGTGGCGGGGCATCTACCGGCGCCTATACTGTGGTCGCCCCAAGGCTGTCGCTATTTGAAAGGGGATAATCCGCCGATCGGTCTGTTCGAGGATGCCGAATACAGCGAAGAGCGGTTACAATTGCCGCCCCGTTTCGTCCTCACACTGTTTTCGGACGGTATTCTCGAAACGATTGCGGCCGATGGGCTGCTGGTGAAGGAAGAGCAGCTATTGGCGACATTGCGCGGCGGGTTGGACAACATGGATGCATTGATCGACGCTCTGGGATTGCAGAGCGTGAAAGAGGCTCCGGACGATATCGCTCTTTTGCTGGTTTCCAAAGGTTGAAATGGCGCTGGTGTCCCAAAGGTTGAGTTTGATGCAGCCTGGCAAAATTCTAATCGCTCAGCAGAGCGGTGCATTTATTATCAAATTGACCGGCGATGTGCGCCTGACGTTTTGTTCGGCGCTCGATGATTTTTTTGAGGGCATGTTCGCCACGCCGAATTTCGCCAGTGTGATTATCGATCTGTGCGAAGCGGAAAATATCGATAGCACCACGCTGGGACAACTCGCCAAACTTGCCATTGCCGCCAAACGCACTTACAGTTTTGTGCCGGTGGTGCTCTCAACCAACCCCAACATCACGCGTATTTTGAGCTCGATGGGTTTCGATCGGGTGTTCGATATTCGTCAGCAACGTCCCGACAGCGACGCGGAACTCGCCGAATTACCGATAGTGGCCGGCAGCGAAGGCGAGGTGCGCGAAAAAGTGCTCGATGCGCACCGCGTGTTGATGGGAATGAACGAAAACAATCGCGCGCAATTCAAAGAGCTGGTGTGCGCGCTCGAAGCCAATCGTTAAAGTGCTATTACCCAAGCACATCTTCAGTTCAAATAAGCTTTCAGCCGCCGACAACTTCCAGCTTTGCTTTGATATACAGCGAATGCGGTAAATAAATCAGATCGGCAATTTTTCGAATCATATGGTCTTCGTACTTGTCGAGATTACCGTCGGCAAATGCCACCTGCCATAAACCGCGCACCAACGCGTATTTATCCGCTTCGCTGCAGCGCTCGTTAATAACGCGAGTAAAGTCATACAGCGATGGCGCGTTGGCGCTCGCCATCTCGGCTTCTGCCAATAATTCTGCGAGCGCGGTTTCGTCGAGCTGATAAGTCGAGCGAATCGCAGCGATAATTGCCGTTTGCTCGCGTGCATCGCGCTGGTAATCGGCTTTGCTGATTTCGATCAGCAGCGCTGCACCGGCAAGATGTAACTCGTGCTCCGATGGCGTATGCATGCTGTCGAAATTGCTAAAAAGTTCTTTCAGTTTTTTCAGCATCAATTCGCTCCGAGTCGCGTTTCGAGCGCTTGCTGGTCCTCAGCAAATTTGCGAATGCCTTCGGCGAGTTTTTCGGTCGCCATCGCATCGTCGTTCATCGCGTAGCGAAAGCTGATTTCGGTGTCGTGATGTGCGGCGATGGCCGCGCCGGTTCTATTCGCATCGAGTTTGCGCGGTAATTCGCCGCTGTCATTCTGCAATTCCTGCAACAGCGGCGGGCTGATCGTCAATCGATCGCAACCGGCGAGCTGTTCGATTTCGCCGATATTGCGAAAGCTCGCGCCCATGACGATGGTTCGATAGCCGTGTTGTTTGTAATAATTAAAAATGCGCGTGACCGAAATAACGCCCGGATCTTCCGCGGCGGCATAGGCGTCGCGCCCCGTATGTTTCAAATACCAATCGAGAATGCGACCGACAAATGGCGAAATCAGCGTAACACCGGCATCGGCGCACGCGGCGGCTTGGGTAAAGCCGAAGAGCAACGTCAGATTGCAATTGATATTTTCTTTTTCCAAAATTTCCGCCGCGCGAATACCTTCCCACGTCGAAGCGATTTTGATCAGCACACGCGCGCGATCGATTTCGGCCTGTTCGTAAAGCGAAATCAGGCGACGCGCTTTTTCCACCATGGCGCGCGTATCGAACGACAGCCGCGCATCGACTTCGGTGGAAACGCGGCCCGGAATCGAGCGCAGAATTTCGCTGCCTATCGCCACCGCGAGCTTATCGACGCAAGCGCTCAGCTGCTGCGCATTATTGCCTGGCTGTTGAGCGGCCCAATTTTTTGCGCGTCGTACCAACGGTTGATACGCAGGTAGCGCAGCGGCTTTTAACAACAGCGAAGGATTCGTCGTCGCATCGAGCGGTTGAAAACGTTTGATCGCTTCGATGTCGCCGGTGTCGGCGACCACGGCGGTCATTTGTTTGAGCTGTTCGAGCTTGCTGGCCATGATGCGCTACTCAACTGAATTCGATTTGCTATGCGTACAACATTATGAACCGTCGACTTTAGCAATTTAAAGCGGCGGCGTTGGAAAACGCGGGTTCAACCGCAGTCAGCGCCTGCAGCAGCACTTCAATGCCGGTTCCGCGGCGATACGCGCGTTCGCTCAATGTGCGCCGGAATTGACGCGCTCCCGGCATACCCTGATACAGCCCGAGAATATGTCGCGTGATATGGTGCAGCGTCGTATCCGTTTGCAGCTGTTGTTCGATATAGGGCAATAAGCGCTCGATAATTTCTTTGCGCGTTAGCACCGGCGCCGATGCATCGAAAAAGTCGCGATCGACCGTGCTTAACAAATATGGATCGTGATACGCGCTGCGCCCGAGCATCACACCATCGACATATTGCAATTGTTCGCGACACGTTGCGATCGTATGCAGGCCGCCATTAATCACAATGTTCAATTGTGGAAATTCACGTTTCAAGCGCTGCACATCGGCGTAACGCAGCGGCGGAATTTCGCGATTTTCTTTCGGACTCAAACCACTCAGCCAAGCTTTGCGCGCATGCACGATAAATGTGGTACAGCCCGTTGCCGCGATCGTAGTGACGAAATGCGCCATCGCATCATAGCTGTCGAGATTGTCGATACCAATGCGATGTTTGATCGTCACGGGAATCGAGCAGGCATCCTGCATTGCTTTAATGCAATCGGCGACACGCTGCGGTTGCGCCATCAAACACGCACCGAATGCGCCGTTCTGCACGCGATTCGACGGGCAGCCGCAGTTTAAATTGACCTCATCGTAGCCGTGTTGTTCCGCCAGCTTCGCGCAAGCGGCCAGATCGGCGGGATCGCTGCCGCCAAGTTGCAGCGCAAGCGGATGTTCACTCGGATCGAAACGCAAAAAGAGCGCGGTAGCGCCGTGCAACAGCGCACCGGTGGTGATCATTTCGGTGTAAAGAACCGCATGCTTCGTCAGCAATCGCCAAAAATAGCGGCAGTGGCGATCCGACCAATCCATCATCGGCGCGATGCAGAAGCGGTGCGATGAGAGCGGTGCCGCAGTCATGATCAATCGGTGAGCAACTTGGTGCGTAATTCGCGCTGCATAGCGGCATCGACAGCGAGCGCATCGCGCAAATAATTTTCGAGCGAACCGAATTCCTGATGAACCGCATCGAGCGCGCCGCGTAAATATTCGTGGCGCACTTCCAGCATCGGCCGCAGCACGGCATCGGGCAAATCAAGACGATATTTTTTGCGCACATTATGCAATTCGCGTTCGATCGGCAGATATTTATCGGTCAATAGATAATCGTGCAGCAGCGTCGCTTCGGGCACGCCCAGCGCGGCTAAAATCAGCGCGGCGCCAAAACCGGTGCGATCTTTTCCGGCCGCGCAGTGAATCAGAATCGCGCTGTCATTTTCCACCAGCAAACGGAATAATTTTTTGTAAGCTTCCTGTTGGTGTAACGCGAGATCGCGATTGATGTCGATCATCAGCTGCGCCATCGCTTCGGCGCGCACGCCGTTTTCCAGCGTGCTCAATTGCGAAAATACATCGGCGGCGCTGCCCGGAATAATCGGCAAATGTTCGATGCGCGGACGATGTTCGAGCGCATAGCGATTCGGCGCGCGTTCGCGTTCGCTGGTATGGCGAAAATCGCAGACGAGGCCGATATCGAGCGCCGCTATCACTTGCAGATCGTTATCGCTGAGCTGACTCAGATGACCCGAGCGATACAATTGCCCCCAGCGCACGCGGTGGCCAGCGCCGGTGGTATAGCCGCCGAAATCGCGAAAATTGGGCGTGCCGTGCAATGCCAGCCGGCGCTCCGCTAATATTAATTGGCTGCCGTCGGAGAATTGCACGCGAAAGAAATGCCGCGCCGCGGGTTCGAGATCGTTGAATTCCGCACTGCCGCGAACATTATCGATAATCGCCGACGTCGTTAATGTATCCGCCGCAGCGCCGGCGGCAATGGCCGCAATAAGGTGAGAGGGTTGTGGTTGCCAACGCAGCCGATACCCGTGTGCGGCGATGCGTTCCAGTTCAAACTGCTCAGCTTGTAACATCTAAATCGATCCAAATATTTTTTGCCGGCGCCAAAATTAGCATGTTTTGCATCTTCTTTGCCCTTCATTTGTACCTCCTTTAACTTTCCTTTAGAAAAAAGAGCAAAGAGTGGTCGCGGTATTTCCCGGCCCGTATAATCCCGAGCCCGCGCCGTGCCAATTCATCGACCGGTGCGTTCGTCGATTAAACGTGTTTGTCGATTAAATTAGGATGCTCATGACCGTTCGTACTCGCATCGCGCCCTCGCCAACCGGTGATCCCCACGTCGGCACCGCGTATATCGCGCTGTTCAATCTCTGCTTTGCGCGCAGTCATGGTGGCCAATTTATTTTGCGCATCGAAGATACCGATCGCGTGCGTTCGACCGCTGCGTCCGAACAAGCGATTCTCGATTCGTTGCGCTGGCTCGGGGTGACTTGGGACGAAGGTCCCGATGTCGGCGGCCCGCATGGTCCTTACCGGCAGAGCGAGCGCGGCGCTATTTATCGCGAACACGCCGATCGTTTGCTTGACAGCGGTCATGCGTTTCGCTGTTTTTGCAGCAGCGAACGCCTCGATGCGCTGCGCGCCGAGCAGATGGCGCATCAGCAACCGCTGGGTTATGACGGTCACTGCCTGCATTTAACTCGGGATGAAATCGCGCGGCGTCTGCAAAATGGTGAAGCGCATGTGGTGCGGATGAAAGTGCCGCGCGCGGGGATCTGCATTGTTGACGATTTGTTGCGCGGCGAAATTGCGATCGAATGGATACAGGTCGATATGCAGATTTTGCTCAAAGCCGACGGTATGCCGACTTATCATTTGGCCAACGTCGTCGACGATCACCTGATGCAAATCACGCACGTGATTCGCGGTGAAGAATGGATTTCATCGGCACCGAAACACAAATTATTGTACGAATATTTCGGTTGGCAGATGCCGCAATTGTGTCATTTGCCGCTGCTGCGCAATCCCGATAAGAGCAAACTCAGCAAACGTAAAAACCCAACGAGCATTTTGTATTACCAGCGCATGGGTTTTTTGCCCGAAGCGCTGCTGAATTATCTCGGCCGTATGGGTTGGTCGATGCCGGACGAGCGCGAAAAATTCACGCTCGACGAAATGCTGCAAGAATTCGATCTGCAGCGCGTCAGTCTCGGCGGTCCGATTTTCGATCTGGAAAAATTGCGCTGGCTGAACGGTGTTTGGCTGCGCGAAAATTTAAGTGTCGAACAGTTGGCCGATCGTCTGCACGCATGGGCATACAATCGCGATTATCTGCTTAAAATTTTGCCGCTGGCGCAAGCGCGCATCGAAACATTCAGCGATCTGGCGCCGCTCGCGAATTTTTTTGTCGCGGGTATGTTGCCATTGACGCCGGCCAGCTTCGATAACAAGGATTTCGACACGGAACGTCTGCCGGAAATTTTGCAGCTCGCACTATGGCGGCTGGAAGCATTACAGGATTGGCAGCGCGATCGCATTTTTGCCGAACTGAAACAATTAGCCGACGCGCTTGTCGTCAAGGTCAAACAATTGCTTGCACCTTTATTCGTTGCGATTGCCGGCAGCGCGGCATCGGTATCGGTAATCGATTCGATGGCGATAATCGGTCCGGATATGAGTCGCGCGCGCCTGCGCCACGCGATCGACGTGCTCGGCGGCGTCAGTAAAAAGCGCTTAAAAATGCTTGAAAAAGAATACGCTGAGCTCTCGCAGCGTGGCGCAGCAGCCGATTAGTGTTGCGGTTGACACTCACAGGGACGCTCTTTATGATGCCGTCCTCCGTCATATACGGGGCTATAGCTCAGCTGGGAGAGCGCTACAATGGCATTGTAGAGGTCAGCGGTTCGATCCCGCTTAGCTCCACCATTTAATAGTTCAGTAAACTCCAAGAGTGTCCAAGAAAGTTCAAAAGACCCGCAGAAATGCGGGTTTTTGTTTTCGGTATTCCAAAGATATCTAGGCAAATTCATAGACAGCTGTGAGTAAACGTGAGTACATTTTGGAGTAATTAGGGTGTACTCCATAGGCTCTACTCAATTGCTGGCGCTGGGTGTGTATCCCGATATTTCTCTCGCAGAAGCGCGCTCACGCCGCGATGATGCGCGCAAATTGCTGAGCAATGACATTGATCCCAGCGAGCACCGCAAAATTATCAAAGCGGCCAAAATCGAAGCGGCCGCAAACAGCTTTCGTTCTGTTGGGCAAGAATGGTTCGCTAAACAAAAATTGAAATGGTCTGAGGTACACGCAACAAAAACACTGTGGATGTTGGAAAGAAATTTATTTCCGTGGCTGGGTGATCGGCCAATTGCCGAAATTAAAGGCGCCGGAGGTGGTTCTCTTTTTCAGGACGAGAAGGTGATCTTATCGAAGCTGCGGTGCCATTCGTCATCGGAACAGTCGACGAATTCTGCTAGGCCGATTACACCGAAGCCACTTGAATGCTCGCCACAGTAGTCCTGAAAAAGAGGTCTCCGGCGCCAACCCGCCGTGAGAACGGTGGATACTAGAGCGGTGGATTTAAAGCAAAACACTTAATCAGAGTTTCCCTAAATGAAAGGCAGCCGGCGCGCTAAAGCGTGCGCCTATTGCACGCCTTAAATTTTCGAACAGCGGAGAGCCACATGAATGGATACATCTTCTTTGGCTTTCAAGAAAAGAAAACGTGGCGTATCGTAATATTGCCGCAACCAACAGGAGACATGTCATGGTCAAAGTAGCATTGTTCGTTCGACTCGAAGCGAAACCGGGGAAAGAGAAAGAAGTTGAGAGCTTTCTTATGAGCGGTCTTCCGCTTGTCATGGAAGAGCCTGCCACCACCGCTTGGTTTGGCATTCGCCTGGGGCCAAGCACTTTCGGAATCTTTGATGCCTTCCCGAATGAAGCGGGCCGGCAAGCGCATCTTTCCGGCAAGGTTGCAGCGGCGCTGATGGCGAAGGCCGGTGAATTGTTTTCCATCCCGCCTTCCATCGAAAAAGTTGACGTGCTTGCGGCAAAACTTCCCGGCTAAGCAATGGGTATAAGTGAGTTCAAAAATGAACAGGGAATATTTTGCAAAAATTGTTTGGAATAGTGACGGCACTCAATTTACGGAAGGAAAATATAGCCGCGCACATCAATGGAAATTCGATGGCGGAGTTGAAGTTACGGCTTCAAGTTCGCCGCATGTTGTTCCTTTGCCATATTCAATTGAAAACGCAGTAGATCCGGAAGAGGCGTTTGTTGCTTCTTTATCCAGCTGTCATATGCTGTGGTTCTTGTCCATTGCCGCAAAAAAAGGTTTCTCCGTTGAATCCTATACTGACGAAGCATATGGCACTATGGCTAAAAATGCAGAGGGCAGGGCTGCCATAGTTTCGGTTAAGTTACGGCCAAGTGTCAGTTTTGTCGGCGCAATTATTCCTGCAAATTCGGAAATCGAGAAAATGCACGAAGAAGCTCATGCTGAATGTTTTATCGCTTCATCGATTAAAAGCGAAATATTTTGCGAGCCTATATACACTTAACAGATCGTTCTCAAGTTCCGCTATTTTTGTTTGCGCCATCGGTTGTTAACGCGCTAATCGAAGTAATTTCAAGAGTCAGCTCGCGCTCTGCGCCTGCCGGCAGCAGAACCATATCGTCCAGCACATTCGCTGTTTCGATACACACCATATTGCGCCAGGCATCCGGTGCGAATTGCGATAAGCGCTTGGATTTTTCGATCCCCGGATTCCATACGATTGCCGAGGCGGAATTGCTGGCGCGCAGATGAATCGTGCGCTGCCAGCCGGTATCATGCAACTGAACCGATGCGGGCACATCGAGATAGATACGATCGGTTTCGCCGTGAAAGCGAATTGCATCGTGCTGCGGATGTTCGCGCCATTCATCCAGCGTATCGATATAGCGCGAATTCTCGAATCCGGTGATATGCACATTGTCGATAGCGCTGATTGCAAAATAACTGTGCAATGCCTGCGTCAGCGCAAGCGGTTGTGCGCTCAAATTGCGCGTGGTCAATTTAAGCGTTAACGATTTTCCGATCGTGATTTGCAGTTGCAGCTCGGCCGAGTGCGGCCAGCGCGTCTGCAATGCACTGCTGGTGATGTAGCGCAGCGTTACCGTTGTGTAATCGTCGTGTTCGATAATCGAATGCAGCGTCCAATCTTCGGTGCGAACCAAACCATGCGCGGGAGCATCATCGCCGCGCACCATACCCGTTACCGCTGCAGGGTTGCGCGCCAGCGCGCCGAACCACGGCCAGCATATGGGAATGCCGCCGCGCTGCCCCTGGCCGCGTTTATATTCGGCCTGTTCGCTCAACCAGATAATCGGCTGCGTGCCGCGCGGTGTAAATTCGAGTACCTGCGCACCCTGCAATGCAATCAACGCATCTGCGTGGTGATTGTTAATACGCAGCAGCGGTAATTCATCGCGCTGTTCTAGCGTGACTTGATTGAGCGTTGCTTGCGTGGTTGCGAGAGTGTGTTGCATGCTGTGTCCCAGGTATGCAATTACAAAAGTGCGTATTGCAGCAATACATAAATGTAAGAGCATGGTATCGAAACCGGTACCGTCAATAAAGCATTGATGAGGACGAAATATGCGTAAATTATTGCTGGGAATTGCAATGCTGCTGTTGGTTGCCGCTCACGTTCAAGCGGATGGTGGCGATCATATCAGCGTCGCCGGTACCGAAGTGGTGCAGGTAAAACCCGATATGGCAGTGCTGACATTTAGCGTCGTCAAGGAAAATAAATCGGCTGAAGAGGCGAAGAAGCAGGTCGACGCGATTGTCGCGAGGCTGCTCGAAAAATTTAAAAAGCTCGACGGCAAGGATTTGAAAATTATTTCGAACAATATTTCGATCAATAAAAACCGTAATTATCAGACCGGCGAAATCATCAACTACAACGTCAGCATGCCGTTTGAAATCGAATTGTACAATTTAACGCTGTTGAATCGCGTGCTCGATGATGC
>DASXYH010000186.1:0-3662 GCA_036502545.1 Spongiibacteraceae bacterium | reverse complement strand
GTTGAATCATCCGCTTAGCAGCAACGGTATCGATACCAATGCTTCGATTACTGGCGCGATGCTCGGCGGCGAATTCAAACCGTTGCTCGCTCGAATATCGGCGCTGTTAAGCGCATCGACAACGCAAAATCAAATTGCTCATGACGGATCGGATTGGCAAATTTTGGCGCGCCATATCGTCGTCGACGGCTTTATTGATTTTGGCAGTAACGCGTTGCAGTTCGTCGGCACGCTGGAAAATATCACGCCGCAGCCGCAGCTATTCGATGTGGTAACGCGCTTTAATTTGCGCAATGCCGACGGCGAGCCCGCGCGCTTTACCGCGAGCGGCACGCTGGACCGGCGCAAACTGCCGCAGAGCGCGATGCGTTTCGATTTGATTGGCTTCCCGTTGACGCAGTGGCCGCTGAGTGTCGATCCGGATTTAAAAATCACTGTGCTCAGCGCACAGACGGATGTGCAGGCGCTGCTTACATTGACGGGCAATCAAATCGATATTCAAGCGCTCGCGCGTTTTCAGCGGGTGAAATTCGATATCAGCAATGGCGACAGTGAAATCGCGCAAACCGCGGCGCAGGTGTGGCGCGGCGTCGATGCGTTCGATATCAATCTGCAGGCGAGCGGCGACGTGCAAAATCCCACTTTCAAATTGAATTCAAGTCTCGATGCGCCATTGGCGGCGGCATTGCAGCAATTACAGACACCGGCGCCTGCGTCACCGTTTTCGAGTCCTTAACCAATGCCAGCCGCGCGCCTGGAAGTTTTATGCTGCCCGCTGGCTGAGGTCGATGACGAATTGCTCGCGCGCTGCAAAAATTTATTGAGCGACGCTGAATCGCAACGGCTCGCCGCATTTCGCGTCGAAAGCGCGGCAAAGGAATTTATTGTGAGTCGAGCACTGTTGCGCAGCGCATTGGCGGAGCGGTTGCAATGCGCACCGGGCGATTTGCAGTTTTTAATCAGCAGCGCCGGCAAGCCGCAACTTACCGCGCCGCGCACCGATTACCAATTTAATTTATCGCACAGTCACGCTTGGGTTGTGCTCGCGCTGAGCCCGTATGCCGCGGTCGGCGTCGATGTGGAAGCGCAGCGGCGCCGCAACAATTTGGACGGCATCGCCCGCCGATTTTTTTCCGCGCGGGAATATGCGCGCTTATCGACGCATCAAAACGCTGCGTGGCTCGATTATTTTTTTGCGGTATGGACTTTGAAAGAAGCGCACGCGAAAGCGTTGGGCTGCGGGCTTGCAAAAATTTTAGCGTGTAGCAGTATCGATATTGATTTCGGCGCGCAAACAATTCAGCTGCAACTTTCCGGCGTTGCGCGAGGTGCAACAGAAGTTTCGAGCTGGTTGTATCGATTGGATGAGCAGACATCCCTGGCTTTAATTGAACACGGCAATAATAATACCGAACCGCAATTATTAATTTACTCCCCATTTGCATCGTCGCAGGAATTTGCATTGACATCGATTGCGCGTGGGCGCTGGGTACCCGCGTTTCAATAACGGGTTTGATTTCGATTTTCGTGGTACCGATCTCGCAGCGGGTTGGCGCCGTTGGAGTTCTTTTTTTCAGGACTTCCGTGGCGAGCATTCAAGTCGCTTCGGTGTGATCGGCCTAGGTGGTCTCGACAACCTCTCCGATGACGATAGCACCGTAGCTTCGTTGAGATCACCTTCTTGTCCTGAAAAAAAGAACTCCAACGGCGCCTCATGCTCTGCTACAGAGTGCCATCTACAAAACAACATCTGATCAGTTTTTCTCAAGAAATTATCGGAAGTGCACCGCTCGGGGCAATTTCCACTGCTGCAAGCAGACCGCGTTCGTAATATTCGCTGCTGCGCTCGTGCTGGCCTAAGCGAGCGAGCAATCGTCCCAGCTCAGCGCAGGTTTCCGGATTATTTTCGAGCTTCAAACTTTGCTCGAAATAATCGCGCGCCTTGCCCCAGAGTTGACTATGCAGAGCGATTCGACCAAGACACAGCAATAAAGCGGCACTGCTGCCGTGTTCGCGCAGCCATTGCTCGGCCTGTGTCATTTGACGGCTGGGATCGATACCGCCGGTTTTGCCGTATAGGATGACCAACTCCGCATTCCAATCGCGTTTGAGATACGCGCGCAAAATCGATTCCGCTTCGGTGCCGGCACCGAGTGCAATTAAACCGCGCGTATATGCGGCGACGACACGCGCATCGCGCTCTGCGGCGCGCGGCAATTCGCGCCAGCGTTCGCGCAATTTTTCAATTTGTTTTTGCGCTGTCATATCGTCGAACAAATTGGCAGTCGCGCGCACTTCAAGCTCGGCCGCTGCCTCGCGCGAAAGCACTTTGTATTTGCGCAACTGCGGCAGCAACTGCAGCAATTTATCCCAATCGCGCAACGCGATATAAGTATCCTGCAGCAGCTTCAATATATACGGATGTTTGGCGGCCAGATTGCGCAGCCGCGTTAACGAAACCAATGCATCCTGCAGTTTTCCCTGCCGCAATTGCAATTCGGCGGCGGTGAGCGCGATGGCAAAATCGGCATCGTCGTCGCTGCGCCGTGCGCGCAGCAAATACAACTCCGCCATTTTATGTTCGCCCTGCGCGGCCGCAGCACGCGCGGCGAGCACATAATTCAGCGCCGGCGTTTCCGCGCGGTTAGCGCCGCGATCGAGCACGACGCGCGCGCGTTCGAAATTGCCTTCGAGATATGCGAGCAGACCGCGCTGCGTTAATTTGCGACCGCGCCGTTCGCGCCAATTCGTGCGCCAGCGATTGAAAATACTGCCCTGGCGCACGCTGCGATGCAGCAGCAATACCAGCAAATACATGGCGATCAGCACCAACAGCGCCAGCGCAATGCCGACCCACACGGTAGTTTCGAGCGTGTAATTGCCGAACGCGATCAACACGTAACCAGGATCGTACGCGATCGCCGCCGCCAATACCGCGGCGAATAATAGCGTGGCGAGTATCGCGATAAATAATCGCTTCACCGTTTCGTCCCCGCCGCCGCGCTGGTCATTTGCGCATGGCGCATTTTTATATAGGCCTTGAGTTCGCGGCGCGATTCGGAAATATCCGGCATTGTCATTTCGACGTGTTTGTCGATCAGCTCGCCGATCGCCTGCGCGATGCTCTGCGTCGCGTGCTCATCGACGGTGTAATAGGTGACGAGCCAATCGCGCGCTTTGCTCAAACTGTGCTTGTATAATTTTTGATTGTTCATCAGCAGCGCAACCTGCGCCTGCTCGAATGCGAGCTTTAAATTCTGCTGCAATGCGGCTTCGTATTGCGGTGCCAGCAGTGGTTTGTACGGTTCGTCGCGACGGCGAATCTGCACCAGCTGATACAGCTTATGCACTGCTGCGCGCAGACCGGTTTGCAAACGTTCGCTCAGCGTCGCATCGGTGTTTTCCGGTGCGGACGCTTCCTCTTTCATTTCCACTGGTTCGATCAAATGCAACTGCTGCACCTGCTCGGCGATCGCATCGATTGTAAAATAAATGCCGTCGATATCGACCACTTCGACCGCTTTCAATGCGGCGATATCTTTCGCGAGCGCGGCGCGCGCCGGCAGCAAACCGCTATCGTCGATGTCGTGAATAATATTGTCGGCACTCAGTAATTGTTCGAGCGCGGTTTTTGGATCGCCGCCGAGCAGCAGACGTTGATT
>DASXYH010000185.1:0-12578 GCA_036502545.1 Spongiibacteraceae bacterium | reverse complement strand
GATGAAAAAGGTGCAAGTTAGCTGTTTTGTTCAAGTGCGAACACCGCCGCTTCGATTACTCTAGCCCTGTTGCGCAAGGATGGGCGACACAGGGAGGAAAACCCAAGGAGCGGGAAGGCCAAGGAAGGCTTTTTCTCTCCTCCCCTACTTGCTAATCTGGAATTCCAATTCATCATTATTTAAATAATGATGAATTGCCTCTTGGCTGCGCAAATGCGCACCTCGACGCGGCCTCATCCGATTAGTCTGATCCGCGTCGAGAATGCGTGCCTTCACATTGTCATTCCATTGCAGATCGATAATGGTTTGCAACCGCTGCTGTAATTGCGACGCATAAATTGGACAGGTCACTTCCACGCGAAAATCCAAATTTCTCGTCATTAAATCCGCTGAAGAAATAAAGTACAGCGGCTTGCCGCGATTATGAAAAATAAACACACGAGGATGTTCGAGAAAACGATCGACGATACTGATCGCTTCGATATTTTCGCTTATGCCCTCAATGCCGGGCACCAACGAACACATGCCGCGGACAATTAATTTTATGCAAACGCCGGCTTGACTTGCTTCGTATAGCTTGACGATGATCCGCTCATCAACCAAATTATTGCATTTAATCGTGATATGCGACGGCGCCCCTTCTTTAGCATTATTAATTTCATCATTGATCAATGCCATCAAATTATTGCGATTGCTGTGCGGCGAAACGAACAAGTGTTTGAAGCGATGTCGGTGGTAGGTGAATTCAATAAAATCGAAAACATTCGCGACATCCGCGCCGATTTCTTGATCGTAAGTTAACAAACTGAAGTCGGTATAAATGCTGGCGGTTTTTTCGTTGAAGTTGCCGGTACCGATATGCGAGTAATAGTGCATTACATTATTTTCAATACGGCCAATCAAAATTAATTTGCTGTGCACTTTCAAGCCGGGAATGCCGAAAATGACGTTGGCGCCGCCATCGGTCAGGCGTCGTGCCAAACCGATATTGGCTTCTTCATCGAAGCGCGCTTGCAGCTCTACGACTGCCGTTACTTTTTTGTGGTTGCGAACTGAATTTACCAATGCGTCAACGATATGCGAATGTTTGGCAACACGATAGAGCGAGATTTTTATAAATTTAACCGCTGGATCGAGTGCCGCGGTTTCCAGCAACTTTACGACGTGATTGAAGGAATGGTACGGGTAATAAAGCAGCACATCCTGATTGCGCAGACAGCGAAAAATATTTTCGTCCCGTCGTAGTTCGGGTACCGCTATTTCTGGCAGCGCTTTAAGCTCCAACGAGTTGGAGCCCACTCGTGGAAAGTTCATAAAATCTTTGGAGTTATGGTAGCGTCCGCCGGGAATTGTGCTGTCATAGCGGCCAAGATTCAAACGCTTGCTCAAATACTGCAATAAATCTTCCGGCATTTCGGCATCGTAAACAAAGCGTACCGGATCGGCTTTGCGTCGCCGCTTCAGGCTGCTCGATACTTTATCGAGCAGGCTCTGGGTAATGCCTTCATCCATTTCCAATTCGGCATCGCGTGTCAGTTTGATGGTATAGGCTTCGGCTTTTTCGATCGGAAATACACCGTGAAAAGCGCGCGGCAAGCTGTGCCTAATAATATTTTCGAGAACGATAAATACGATTCCACGCTGACCTGTACGAGCAGGAATTTCCACGAAGCGACTGAGACGTTCGGTTGGTACCTCGAGCAGCGCAAAGCGTAATTGCTGCTCATGCTGCAATTTGATGGCAAGATAGATCGATGCATCGGTGAGTTCGGGTAAAGGAAATTCATCGTCCAATAAAACCGGTTCAAGCTCAGGCTGGATCACGCGATGAAAATATTGTGTAACGAATTCCGCTTGATGTTGGTCGAGCTGTTTTTCGTTTATTAAATAAATGCGGCTTTTTCTCAACTGCGCCAGCACGTCTGAATACGTGCGATCGAAGCGGCGTTGCTGCTCGATGACTTTTTGTTGAATTTGGCCGAGTAGCTTTTTATAGCGCTCCTGCTCGGCTGGGCTTGAAAAAGTCGCTAACCGGCGCACATCCGCCACGCGCACGCGGAAGAACTCATCCATATTGTTGGAAAAAATGCCGAGATAGCGTAGCCGCTGAATGGCTGGCACTTTTGGATCGGCAGCTTCCTGCAGTACGCGTTCGTTGAATGAAAGCCAGCTCAACTCTTTGGGAATACAAGGCAATTCTTTTTTTGATTTAGACGAACGGGGCGACATATTTGTCTCTATGAGAATAGATGCGGGCCGCATCCCTAATGTTCATTACAGTATAAGAAGGTTTTTTGACAGTTTTGTAACAGTGCGTTCCGCGTTTCAGATAACAAGAAAATAAGTTCTAATAGTAGCTTCAACCACTAATGGTTTGATTGGGGGCAATTTGGCGCGTACGTCCGATGAAACATATGCAGCGCTCGATCTCGGGTCCAATAGTTTTCATGTGTTGCTGGCGCGCTTCGATGGGCGTCGTCTCATGGTATTGGATCGTTACAAGGATACCGTGCGTTTGGCTGCCGGGCTGCAGGACGATGGCAATTTGAGTGAAGAAGTCATGGCGCGCGCGCTCAAGGCATTGGGCAAAATTGCCGAGCGCATTCGTCCGTTGCCGAAATCCTATGTCCGCGTAGTGGGAACGAATACGTTGCGCGCCGCCAAGAATCGCGATGTTTTTCTTGCCAAAGCTGAAAAAATATTGGGCGTGCCGATCAATATCATTAGCGGCCTGGAAGAGGCGCGTCTGATTTATCTCGGTGTCGCCAAGGATTTCACGCCCGAAGATAAAACGCGTTTGGTAGTCGATATCGGCGGCGGCTCGACCGAGCTTGTGCTTGGTCGCAACAAGCCGCTAAAACTCGAAAGCCTGTATATGGGCTGCGTTTCGTTCAGTCGTCAATTTTTCCCCGATGGCCGCGTTACGCGCCGTGCCTATGACAAAGCGTTATTGGCGGCGCGCAGCGAAGTGCAAAGTTTGGCGAGTGAGTTTGGTGCCAGTAACTGGGATCAGGCGGTGGGCTCATCGGGAACAATCCGTTCGATCGAGCGCGTGCTCGATGGTATGGAGCTGAATCGCAATCATGTCATCACGGCCGAGGGCTTGGAGCAACTGGCGGAGGAGGTGATTGCCGCGAAATACGCCGAACTGCTCGAGTTGCCGGGGCTTGATGCCGATCGCAGTCCGGTGTTCGCGGGCGGCCTTGCGGTGCTGCACGGGATTTTTGCTGAACTGAAAATCACCGAAATGCATGTATCGATCTACGCGATTCGCGAAGGCATCATCTATGACCTCGCCGGCCGTTTGCACCAGCGCGATAAACGGGTGGAAACGATTGAGCGCATGATGGACCAATATCATGTCGATCGCGCGCAGGCACGGCGCGTCGGACGCCTGGCAATGGCACTGCTGGGCCAAGTCGAAAGCCAGATCGAGACCGAGCCGATTCAGGCCGGGCGATTATTGCAGTGGGCCATCGATCTGCACGAGATCGGTTTGAGCATCGCCCACAGCGGCTATCACAAACACGGCGCCTACATTATTGCCAACAGCGACATGCCGGGGTTTTCAAGGCAGGAGCAGCAATTATTGAGCTTTCTGGTGTTGAACCATCGCCGCAAGTTGAAACCGGAGCCCGAGGCGTATGGTTTCGTGCCGGATTGGCGGTTGGTCTGCGTACTAAGGCTCGCCCATTTATTTCTACGCCGCCGCGATACGGCATTAGTGCCAACCGCCGGCATCCGAATCAGTTTTCACGGCACGCGCTGGCGACTACAGTTGCCTGCGGCATGGCTGGATCAACATCCGCTTACGCGCGAAGATTTGCTGCAGGAAAAGCAATTAATTGCAATCGTGGGATTGGATTTGTCGGTAACTAGCGGACGCTGAGTATTGTTTAATATTGCACGGTGAAGTCCCCTGAAAATTGAGGTTATGAATTCACCGCAAGGCTGGTGTTACCGCGGTGTTTTTCGTTGACCGCTGTGCCACGGCTCTTTATACTTGCCGCCCTTGGCGTGGTACCCGACCGGGTCCGGCAGAGACAGACATAGAGGCTCATCGCGCAGCGTGGTTGTAGCGATGAAGAAGTAAAAGCCCCTTATATAGGGGCTTTTTGCTAATGGGCGGTAACCGATTTTGCGGTTCCGTTTATCAAAGTGGGCCTTGTGCCCATTTTTTATTCGTGGGTTTTTCATGTGCGCCAGGCTGTCTCGATGCGAGCGGACGGGCTAGTGGGCGGGAATGTCAAAAGAGCAACAATTGCAGGCGATGCTAGCGCCGGCGGTAACGGCGTTGGGCTACGAGTTTTGGGGGCTGGAGTATCTTTCCCACGCCCGTCAGACCGTCTTGCGCGTGTTTATCGATCGCGCCGAAGGTATTAATGTCGACGATTGCGCGTTAGTGAGCCGGCAGATCAGCGCTGTACTCGATGTTGAGGATCCTATCGCTGTCGAGTACACGTTGGAGGTGTCATCGCCGGGGCTGGATCGGCCATTATTTACGCTCGAACAATTCGCGCGTTATATCGGCGAGCAGGTAAAAATTCGCCTGCGCGCACCCTTCGAGGGCCGGCGCAATTTTAACGGCCTGTTAAAAAGCATCGAAGGCGACGAGGTAATCATCGCCGATAGTGAGCATGAATATTTATTGCCGCTCGAAATGATCGACAAGGCACACGTGGTGCCTCGATTCGAGTAGTGCGAATTGCTTTAAGCAGTACAGTAACTTTAAGTAGTACGAATAATTTTTGAATAGCACCAATTGTGTAATGCGGTTGAACGAAGTTGTTGTCGATGGCATCAATAGCGGTGTGTGAGGCAAGGGACAAATCGAGTCGCGCGTTGAGCGGCTGAGGTATATGCGAGGCAGTGATGAATAAAGAAATTTTGTTGGTGGCTGAAGCCGTATCGAATGAAAAAGGTGTGCCGCGAGGCATCATCTTCGAAGCCATTGAGCAAGCCCTGGCCACAGCCACGAAAAAGCGTTACGACGAGGAAGCCGATATTCACGTCACGATCGATCGCAGCGTCGGCGATTATGAAACAGTGCGCCGCTGGAAAGTGGTGGCCGACGATCAGGTCGCTTTGCTCGGCACCGAATTTACGCTGGAAGAGGCGCATGAAAAAGACCCGACGCTGAAGGCCGGCGATACCTACGAAGAAAAAGTCGAGAACGTCGAATTCGGCCGCATTGCCGCGCAAACAGCGAAGCAAGTCATCGTGCAAAAAGTGCGTGAAGCCGAACGCGCGCAAGTCGTCGACGAATACCGCGATCGCGTCGGGCAATTGCTCAATGGCACGGTGAAAAAAGTAACGCGCGATAACATCATCATCGATCTCGGCAGCAACGCCGAAGGCGTGATGCCGCGCGAAGAGCTGGTCGGCCGCGAAGTGTTTCGCGTCGGCGATCGCGTGCGCGCGATTTTGCTCGATGTGCGCACTGATCCGCGCGGTCCGCAGCTGTATATGAGCCGCGCCTGTCCGGAAATGCTGGTGGAATTGTTCCGTATCGAAGTGCCCGAAATCGCCGAGCAAGTGATCGAGATTCGCGCGGCGGCGCGCGATCCCGGTTCGCGCGCAAAAATCGCCGTGAAAACCAACGATGGGCGCATCGATCCGGTGGGCGCATGCGTCGGTATGCGCGGCTCGCGCGTACAGGCCGTATCGGGCGAGTTGGGCGGAGAACGTGTCGATATCGTGCTGTGGGACGACAATCCCGCACAATTGGTTATCAATGCGATGGCGCCGGCCGAGGTCGAATCGATTGTGGTCGACGAAGACACACATACGATGGACGTCGCGGTCTCCGAAGATAATCTCGCGCAGGCCATTGGTCGCGGTGGACAAAATGTGCGGCTCGCCAGCGAGCTGACCGGCTGGACCATCAACATCATGAGCACTGCGGACATGGCTGCGAAACATCAGCAGGAGTCGGGACAGGTCATCACGATGTTTATGACCAGCCTCGATGTCGATGAAGATGTCGCGAGCGTATTGGTGGAAGAAGGTTTCACCAGTCTCGAAGAAGTCGCCTATGTACCGCTGGAAGAGCTGATGTCGATCGAAGGTTTCGAGCGCGAAATCGCCGAGGAATTGCGCGCGCGCGCGAAAGACGCATTGTTGACGCAGGCGATCGCGAGCGAAGAGAAGCTCGGCAGCAGCGAGCCTGCGGAGGATCTGTTGAATATGGAAGGCATGGATCGCCATCTCGCATTTCAATTGGCGGGCCTCGGTATCGTGACGATGGAAGATCTCGCTGAGCAAGCGGTGGAAGATTTATTGGACGTGGAAGGCCTCGACGAAAAACGCGCGGGAGAATTAATCATGACCGCACGTGCGCCCTGGTTTGCGGAACTTGAGCAGAAGTAACAGGGCTAACAGCCATCAGACTGGCACATGGCCGTCAGATTGGCACATAGAAAGTCGCACGAGGTATGGGAGAAGAATTGCATGGCAGAAGTGACCGTTAGTCAGCTGGCCGAAGTTGTCGGTACGCCGGTTGAGCGCCTGCTGAAACAAATGCAGGAGGCTGGCCTGTCGCATAGCCAGCCCAATCAGCTTGTCTCCGATGAAGACAAGCACACATTGCTTACGTTTTTAAAAAGCAGCCACGGTGAAGAGTCCGACGAACCGCGCAAAATTACGCTGAAACGCAAAACGATCAGTACGTTAAAAACCGGCAGCGGTACCGCTAAAAAAACGGTTAGTGTTGAAGTTCGCAAAAAGCGTACTTATGTAAAACGCGATGCTGCGGATGATGCCGAAGTCGAGACGGCTGCGTCATTGGATGCGGAGCTCGAAATCGAAGAAGCGATTGCCGAAGACAGTGCATCGGAGATGGTTGTCATCCAGACGCCCGCTCCATCGCCAAAAGTCGAACCAGCGGTCGCACCGGTTGCACTGAAACCAGCCGAATGGAAGGAAGTTCCGGAGCCGCGGCCGGAATTGCACCGTGCGCATATGGATCCCGAAGTCCTGCGCCAGCAAGGTGCGGTGCGCCGCAGGGAAGAAGAGCAGCGCGATCGCGATCGCCGCGAAGCAGCGCTGGTGGCAAAACGTACAGTGGTGGCGCCTGCGCCTGCGCCCGTAGCTGCAGCCGCGGGCGAGCGCGCCGCACCGCCGCCGACCGAGGCCGAGCGCGAAAAGGCGCGCAAAGAGGCGGCCAAACCAACGCATTTGCGCAAACGCGTTGAAGACGAAGTTGAAGACGACAAGCCGAAGAAAAAAGGCCGCAAGGAGCGTACACCAGCAACGGCGACTACGTTCGAACCGCGCAATGTCGCGCGCGCGCATTTGCACGTGGAAGATTTTGTTGGCGAAGACGACGACGATGCGCAAATGCGCCGTCGCAAAAAGCGCTCATTGAAATTACCGGAAGATGCCAAACGGCATGCATTCCAAACACCGACCGAGAAAATTGTGCGCGAAGTTGCGATTCCCTCTACTGTCACCGTCGGTGAGTTATCTGCGCGTATGGCCGTGAAAGCCAGCGATGTCATCAAGGAGCTGATGAAGCTCGGTATGATGGCGACTATCAACGATGCACTCGACCAGGAAACCGCGCAGATCGTCGTCACCGAGCTCGGCCATACGCCGAAATTGGTCAGCGACGATGCATTGGAAGAAGCGCTGGTGGAATCGCTGGCCGCGCACGGCGGCACACCCGAATCGCGCGCGCCGGTTGTCACAGTGATGGGGCACGTCGATCACGGCAAAACGTCGCTGCTCGATTACATTCGCAAAACCAAAGTGGCGAGCGGCGAGGCGGGCGGCATTACGCAGCATATCGGCGCCTACCACGTCGAAACCGACAAAGGTATGGTCACATTTCTCGATACGCCGGGCCATGCCGCGTTTACCGCGATGCGCGCGCGCGGTGCGCAGAGTACCGATATCGTCATTCTGGTGGTTGCTGCCGATGATGGTGTGATGCCGCAAACCGAAGAAGCGATTCAGCATGCGCGCGCGGCGAGTGTGCCGATCGTGGTTGCGATCAACAAAATCGATAAAGCATCGGCCGATCCCGACCGCGTGAAAAACGAATTGGTCGCGAAAGGCGTGATTCCGGAAGATTGGGGCGGCGATACCCAGTTTGTCGCCGTGTCGGCCCACACCGGTGCAGGCATCGACGATTTGCTCGATGCGATTTTGCTACAGGCCGAAGTGCTCGAATTGCAGGCGCCGAAAGACATTCCGGGCCAGGGCATCGTGATCGAATCGCGCCTCGACAAAGGTCGCGGTCCGGTTGCCACCGTGCTGGTGCAAAGCGGCACATTGAAAGCAGGCGATATCGTTTTGGCCGGACAGCAATACGGTCGTGTGCGCGCCATGCTCGATGAAAATGGAATCGCAGTCGCGACTGCAGGCCCGTCGATTCCGGTTGAAATTCTCGGTCTCGACGGCACACCGGACGCCGGCGAACCGTTTGTCGTGGTCGAGAGCGAGAAAAAAGCGCGCGAAGTTGCCGATTTTCGTCAGCACAAGGATCGCGAAGAAAAACTCAAGCGTCAGCACACGACCAAGCTCGACAACATGTTCGCGAACATGGGCAGCGAAGAGAAGAAAACACTCAACGTTGTGCTCAAAACCGACGTACGCGGTTCGCTTGAGGCATTGCAGACGGCATTGGCCGGCCTCGGCAATGATGAAGTCGCAGTTACGGTGGTCGGCTCCGGTGTTGGCGGTATTACCGAGACCGATGTGCATCTCGCGCTGACCGCGAAGGCGGTGGTCTTCGGTTTCAATGTGCGCGCCGATAGCGTCGCGCGCAAATTGGCGGAAAACGAAAACATCGACATTCGCTATTACAGCGTGATTTACGATTTGATCGATGACGTCAAAGGCGCGCTGGTTGGCTTGCTGTCGCCGGAGCGTCGCGAAGAAATTGTCGGTATTGCCGAAGTGCGCGATGTATTCCGCTCGCCGAAATTCGGTTCGGTGGCCGGTTGTATGGTTATCGAGGGTACCGTGTATCGCAATAATCCGATTCGGGTATTGCGCGACGATGTGGTTATTTATCAGGGTGAACTTGAATCGCTACGTCGCTTCAAAGATGACGTCGGTGAGGTGCGCAACGGTTTCGAATGCGGTATCGGCGTAAAAAATTACAACGATGTCCAAGTCGGCGACAAGATCGAAGTGTATCAAGTGAAGGAAGTGGCGCGCACTTTATAACTGGCAGGGCGCAATAGGCCAAATCCGCTATTCTCGGTTGGAGCCGTATTGCGCCGAAGTTGTTCGCAACATTTAACGGCGCAATACGCTTTGCTATTGCGCCCTACGATGGCGGTTAGCGTCGAGAGAAAATGGCAAAAGAGTTTAAGCGCACCAGCCGCGTCGGTGATTTTCTGAAGCAGGAACTCGCCGGATTGATCCAACTGGAATTGCGCGATCCGCGCCTCGGCATGGTGAGCGTTACCGGTGTCGAAGTGAGCCGCGATTTATCGCACGCGTCGGTATTCGTAACGGTGCTCGGTAAGGATAGCGAAGCCGAGGCGGCGGAATCGATCGCGACATTAAATCGCGCGGCCGGATTTTTGCGCACGCAAATCGCGAAAATCAGCAATGCGCGCACGACGCCGAAACTGCGTTTCGTGTTCGATGCATCGATCGGTCGCGGCGCGCGCATAAGTAAATTGATCGACGAAGCCGTCGCGGTGGATCGAGAACATGCCGCAACGCGCGACGATGAAACCAGCGGCGGCGCCGAATAATTGAGAGCGGGGCGGGCAGTGGCAAGACGGCGGCACGGCAGACCCATCGACGGTGTATTGATTTTGGATAAACCCGCCGGCATGACGTCGAATGCGGCGCTGCAAACGGTGAAGCGGTTGTATTTTGCCGCGAAGGCGGGACACACGGGTAGCCTCGATCCGTTAGCGACCGGTGTGCTGCCGCTGTGTTTCGGCGAAGCGACGAAGTTTTCGCAATACTTGCTCGATGCCGACAAGATTTACCGCAGCACGTTTGTCTTCGGCGTTGCGACCAACAGCGGCGACAGCGATGGCGAAGTAATTGCGCGCGGCGATGCGTCGGCTTTAACGCAGGAAAAAATCGAAGCGGCGCTGGAACAATTTCGCGGCGATATCGAACAAGTGCCGTCGATGTTTTCGGCGATCAAAAAAGATGGCCAGCCGTTATATAAATTGGCGCGGCTGGGTATTGAAGTGGAGCGTGCGGCGCGCGCGGTGACGATTCGCGAGTTGCGCATTGAAGCCTTTCGTTCGGGTGCTAGAGCTGCCGGCGTCAACGCCGAAGTCGATATCTGGATTCACTGCAGCAAGGGCACGTACGTGCGTTCGATTGCGGAAGATTTAGGACAAGCACTGGGTTGCGGCGCACACGTGGGCAAACTGCGGCGCGTACAGGCCGGCCCGTTCGGCGAGGCTGACAGTGTATCGTTGACGACGTTGGAAGGTTTGAAAGCGCGCGATGCGCTCGCGGAAATGGATAATCTGCTGCGCGCTACGACGACAGCGTTAGGCGCGCTGCCGAAATTGGTGTTGGCTGAGGCCGCGGGTTTTTATCTGCGTCAAGGTCAGCCCGTGTTGGTGTCGAAAGCGCCGACCTCGGGTTTAGTGCAATTGCAATTGGCGTCGGGCGAATTTATCGGCGTCGGTGAAATTCTGAATGACGGGCGCGTGGCGCCGCGTCGTTTGGTAAATCTGCCGCAGCAGGCGACAGGCTCTTAACAATTATCGGCATACATCCCTGATGTATGTCGAGTGCGGTGAAAGCCGCATGAACGCAAACTGCATTCGTTATTAATCCGCTATCTTTTGATGGTGGTTAACAACTCCCGGAGGCGAACGCCAGCGGGCGAACCTGTCTGTAAATATGCGCGGGCAGGCTCGAATTTTTCGGCATATTCGTTTAGAGGAAACGCAAATGGCAATGTCAGCTCAAGAAAAAGCGCTAGTAATTCAAGATTATCAGTTGGCCGATGGCGATACCGGCTCTCCGGAAGTGCAAATCGCATTGCTCACCATCAATATCAATAAGTTGCAGGGTCATTTTGGTGAGCACAGCAAAGATCACCATTCGCGTCGTGGTTTGATTCGCATGGTTAACCAGCGTCGCAAATTGCTGGATTATCTGAAAGGCAAAAATACCGATCGCTATAGCAAGCTGATCGAGCGTCTGGGTCTGCGCCGCTAATTTGCGCCTTTTAAAATTACAGTGATGCACACGATTAAAGTGTTAGGGCGCGGAATAAGCTGCGCCCCACTTCATTTTTTAGGGAGGATTTCCTAGTGAATCCCATTATCAAAACATTCCAGTGGGGCGCTCATAAAGTGACGCTGGAGACCGGGCGCGTTGCCCGTCAAGCTAGCGGCGCCGTATTGGTCAGCATGAATAACATTACCGTTTTGTGTACGGTAGTCGGCGCCAAAAACGCAAAAGCAGGACAGGATTTTTTCCCGCTGTCCGTTCATTATCAAGAACGCGCGTATGCCGCCGGCCGCATTCCCGGCGGCTTTTTCAAGCGCGAAGGTCGTCCCAGCGAAAAAGAAACGCTGACCTCGCGTTTGATCGATCGCCCAATCCGTCCGTTATTTCCCGAAGGCTTTCAGAACGAAGTGCAGGTGATCTGCACGGTGATGGCGGCTGAAAAAAATCAGGACCCCGATATCGCGGCAATAATCGGCACCTCGGCCGCGCTGGCGATTTCCGGTATTCCATTCAATGGTCCGATCGGCGGCGCACGCGTTGCTTACACCGATGAAGGCGGATACGTCCTGAACCCGAGCTATGAGCAGTTGAAAAACAGCAAGCTCAATATGGTTGTCGCCGGCACCAAAGATGCTGTGCTGATGGTCGAATCGGAAGCCGATGAACTGACCGAAGATCAAATGCTCGGCGCGGTTTTATTCGCGCATCAGGAAATGCAGCCGGTAATTCAAGTGATCGAAGCGTTGGCGCGCGAAGCGGGCAAATCGCGTTGGGATTGGCAGGCACCGACGCCCAATACCGCGTTGATGAAAGCATTGGCCGATGGGTTCAAGGAACAACTCGGCGAAGCGTATCGCATCACTGAAAAACAAGTGCGCTACGAACGTGTCGGTGCATTGAAAGATCAAGCCATTGCGCAGCTCGCCGGCGAAGGCGCGCAATTTGCCGCCGACGACGTGAAAAATCTGTTCAAAGATCTCGAAGCGAATATTGTCCGCCAGCGCATTCTGCACGAAGAGCCGCGTATCGATGGCCGCGACAATAAAACCGTGCGCGGTATCAGTGTCGAAATCGGCGTACTGCCGAAAGTGCATGGCTCGGCATTGTTCACACGTGGCGAAACGCAGGCGATTGGTGTTGCCACGCTTGGCACGACGCGCGATGCGCAATTGATCGATGCGCTCGAAGGCGAACGCAAAGATAATTTTATGCTGCACTATAACTTCCCGCCGTATTCGGTCGGTGAAGCGGGACGCATGAGCAGTCCGGGTCGTCGCGAAATCGGTCACGGCCGTTTGGCGCGTCGCGGTCTTGCCGCCGTGCTGCCGAGCGGGGATGAATTTCCGTACACGATTCGCATCGTTTCCGAAATCACCGAATCGAACGGCTCCAGCTCGATGGCATCG
>DASXYH010000184.1:0-4974 GCA_036502545.1 Spongiibacteraceae bacterium | reverse complement strand
CCTTCGACATCGGGGGCTGAAATACCGAGCACATCGGCGATTGCGTAAATCGCGCCATCGGGTACCCAGCCGTTGCGCTTCTGCACAATTTTCAATGCATCGATACTCGCTGCGCGCGGATCGGCATAATGCGTCATATCGTGTTCGATGGCCGCGCGATCTTCTGCGTGCAGTTCGAACGGCGGACGATCGCTGAAAATTACGTTTGCGCTCATGTTTCTGTTTTCAACTCAATCTGGACTTCAGCTTCAACTCAATTCAATTTCAATTTCAATTTCAATTTATTCCGACTCGCACCGCCGCAATCGATACTGCTGTTGCAAATGGTTCGCGCTAACGATCGACATCGGCCATCACGAAATCGATACTGGCCAAATACGCGATCAAATCCGGCACCATGCTGCCGCGAATCACCGCCGGAATCTGCTGTAGATGCGGAAAGCTCGGTGTGCGAATACGCGTGCGATAACTCATCGTGCTGGCATCCGACGTCAAATAATAGCTGTTGATGCCCTTGGTCGCTTCGATCAATTGACTCGCTTCGCCGGCCGGCATCACCGGTCCCCAGGTCACGCTGAGAAAATGCGTGATCAGCGTTTCGATATGCTGCAATGTCTGCTCTTTCGGCGGCGGCGTCGTCAGCGGATGATCAGCTTTATACGGCCCCGCCGGCATGTTGTGCAAACACTGCTCGATAATGCGCAGACTTTGCCGCATTTCTTCGATGCGGATCGTTGCGCGATCGTAAGCATCGCCGTTCGCCGTCAACGGCACTTCGAAATCAAAATTTTCGTAGCCCGAATACGGCCGCGCTTTGCGCAAATCGTAATTGAGACCGGTGGCGCGCAAGTTGGGACCCGTCACGCCCCACTCTAACGCTTCGACTGTGTTGTATTGCGCCACGTTGATTGCGCGCACGCGCATGATGCCGTTTCTCATCGCGGCCTTTTCGTATTCGACCAGGCGGCGCGGCAGCCATTCGATGAATTCGCGCACCAGCTTGTCCCAGCCGATCGGCAAATCGTGCGCAACACCGCCGATGCGATACCACGCCGGGTGCATGCGAAAACCGGTGACGGCTTCGATCACGTCGTACGCTTTCATGCGATCGGTGAAAATAAAAAATACCGGCGACATGCCGCCGAAATCCTGAATGTACGTGCCGAGAAACAGCAGGTGACTAGTGATGCGGAAAAATTCCGCCATCATCACGCGAATCACTTCGACCCGCGCCGGCACTTTGATGCCGGCTAATTTTTCCACCGCCAATACATACGGCAGATTGTTCATCACGCCACCGAGATAATCGATGCGGTCGGTGTACGGAATAAAGCTGTGCCACGATTGGCGCTCGGCCATTTTCTCGGCACCGCGATGGTGATAGCCGATGTCGGGCACGCAATCGATAATTTCCTCGCCGTCGAGCTGCAGCACGATACGAAACGCGCCGTGCGCGCTCGGATGATTCGGACCAAGATTCAAAAACATGAAGTCTTCGTTCGCGGTGCCACGCTTCATTCCCCACTCTTCGGGGTTGAACAGCAACGCCTCCTGCTCGGCATCCTGCCGCGCCGCGCTCAGCGTGAACGGATCGAACTCAGTTGCACGCGCCGGATAATCCTTACGCAGCGGATGGCCCTGCCAGGTGCGCGGCAACATAATGCGCTGCAAATTCGGATGGCCGCTGAAGCGAATGCCGAATAAGTCCCATACTTCGCGCTCGTACCAGTTGGCGTTCGGCCAAATTGAGATCGCGGTTGGAACAATCAAATCAGCAGCGGCGAGCGCAATTTTAATGCGTACATCGCTATTGCGCTCGATTGAAAGCAGATGATAAAAAACGGTGAAATCGGCAGCGGGCAAACCGTGCCGATGTTTGCGCATGCGCTCGTCGATCGCGCTGAGGTCGAGCAGCATTACATACGGCCGCGGCACATTGCGCAGAAATTTCAGTACATCGAGTATTTGCGCGCGCTCGACCCACAGCGTCGGCACATCGTCTTTGGTCGGCTGAAATACAAAGGCGTTGTCGCCGAAACGCGCGGACAACTCGCGCACGATTTCATAATCGGCGCCGCCTGCCGGAGCTACCGCGGAAGTTGAAGTTGAGCTTGCAGCTTCTGCCATTAGATTTGATCCGGCGAACGCAAGGTGGTGGCGATAATGCGCTCGTCGTTTTTCAGGTCGCGCTGCGATGGCATATTGGCGCGATAAACACCTTGGTCGCCGACCACCCATGACAGCGGTCGGCGCTCTTTGCCAATGGCATCCTGCAACAGCATCAAACCCTGCAGGAATGCTTCGGGGCGCGGCGGGCAGCCGGGAATATAAACATCGACCGGCAGAAATTTATCGACGCCCTGCACCACCGAATAGATGTCGTACATACCGCCCGAATTGGCGCATGCGCCCATCGAAATCACCCATTTTGGTTCGAGCAATTGCTCATACAGGCGTTGGATCACCGGCGCCATTTTGATGAACGGCGTGCCGGCAATGACCATAAAATCCGCCTGCCGCGGTGACGCGCGAATGACTTCCGCGCCGAAACGCGCGATATCGTGCGGCGCGGTAAACGCGGTGGCCATTTCGACATAGCAACACGAAAGCCCAAAGTTATAGGGCCACAGCGAATTTTTACGACTCCAATTCACTGCGCCATGCAATGCGCTCTCGAGTTTGCCGACAAAAATATTTTTATGGACCTGATCTTCGAGCGGATCGCGCACCGTTTCCCGCTTCTGCATCGGGTATTGGCTGGCATTCGGATCGATACGAGTGAGCGTGTATTCCATCGAATTCTCTCTGCTCTTTGCCGGCTAAAACGCTTTGGTTTTTACGCGCGGCGATGCCGCGCAAGAAAAATCAGTGTGCTGTTTGTCTTGCTTGCGCGTGCCTAAGCGCACGGCGCTTGCGGGCATCTGGAGCCCAGTCGAGTGCACCCAGACGCCACAAATAAATCAAACCTGCTAACAGGATCGCTACAAAAATAGTGACTTCGATGAAACCGGCCCAGCCGCCTTCGCGCACGGAAACAGCCCAAGCATAAAGAAACAGCGCCTCGACATCGAAGATGACGAAGAACATGGCGACTAAATAAAATTTCGCAGAGAAGCGGACGTGAGCACCGCCGGTCGAAACGACACCGGATTCGAACGGCTCATTTTTGGCGCGACCCCAATCGCGACCGCCGGCGACGTAGGATACGATCAGCATCAGCCCGCACAAGCCGGCGACGCTCAATAAATAAATGGCAAAAGGCCAGTCGTGAGCAAACGTTGCTGCTGTCGACGACACGCTTGAATCCCCTGGGGCGATGAAAGGCGGAGGCGATAAGTCGAAACGCAAACGGGACGCCTTTGCCCCACTTTCGCGCGCTGGAATCATACGCCAGACGCGCGCGCATTGTAAATTTCCTTAACGAAAATAACGAGATTTAAAAAATAATAAAAAGCCCGGCACAAGGCCGGGCATGTTTTAAAACCAAGAGTATTTGGCGGAGAAGGAGGGATGAACCGCAACAGCAAGCTGTTGCGGCCCTGCGGGCTTCGCCGCTGTGCGGCTCGTTGCAAATCGCTGCGCGATTTGTCGAACCGGAGGGTTCTCACCGCCAACTCAGTCAAATAAAAAAACCCGGCACAGGGCCGGGCTTTTTATTTGGCGGAGAAGGAGGGATTCGAACCCTCGTTACGGGAATACCGTAAACACGATTTCGAGTCGTGCGCTTTCAACCGCTCAGCCACCTCTCCGAATTTTTTGCAGCGACCCCGTAAAATATGGCCGTTACGGGGCCGCCATAGTAATGAGGCCAGCGTCCAACGACAAGTGCGATTTCACCACTATTCGCGGTAATCGCATTGAGCTTCTCCCGCAAAAGGCGAGCAAGGACGCGGCTCGCGCAAGTTCGATTCTTTGCCAACCGGCGAATTCTTGCTAGGCTCGCTAACGAGATGTCCGACTGACCGATCAAAAATAAAGCAGATAAATTTGGGAACGCCTTTTGCTGTCATCAGTCATATTTTTGCAATCGCCCTGCGCGAAAATAACGCTTGATTGATCAAGCAACAAACCAAGTACTGAATAAACTACTGATTCAGCAATAACCGTTATAGGAGGCTTATCCATGAAGCAGGAAGCCAATCTGGATGTGAAAAATCTGTGTAGCCGCAAGCTATGGGAGCTTGCCACCAGCACTGAACTCGATGCCGACGAAATGCGCACTATCGCCTGTGAATTGCAATTGCGCCGCCACTATCTGCACGAGCTCGAACAATTGCTGCCACCGCAAACCATGCAGCATTAATCCACCCCGGCGGAGCCATGACTCTTCGCCACGGTTCAAGTAGAATTCGGCGAATTGTCCTTACCGTTGTGCTCTGCTTATGAACAATGTTTTCGTCATAAAAAATCAGCTCGGCCTCTATCTCAACAGGCAGCAGGAATGGGTGGACGGCAGCGATCGCTACTGCCTGTTCCGCGCTGCGCACAAAGATGAAGCGATCAATACCGTGTTCGAAGTTAGTTCGCGCGACATTTATCTGCGCGCTGAAACCCTGGCCTGCGAAATAGACGATAAAGGTAATCCGATCGTCACCGCTGTCGCAGCACTGGCAGTCGCGCCAATCGCCGAAGCCGACAGCGCTTGAAACTCGCGGCGCAAGCCCACATCTAATGCGCAGGTTAAATTCTTGAGGTCTCATCCGCGATGATGCGCATTATTCTTTTTCTCGCCACCAACCTCGGCGTTTTGCTGGTCGCCGGCTTTTTCCTTAATTTGGTGGAAAGTTACTACGCCGCTCGCGGTGTGAATATGAATCTGCAGGGCCTACTGGTGCTGTGCGCTGTGATGGGCATGGCCGGCTCCTTTATTTCATTGCTGCTGTCGAAGTGGCTGGCAAAACGCAGCGCCGGTGTTCAGATCATCGAAACGCCGCGTACGCGCGAAGAACAATGGCTGGTTGCCACCGTCACCGA
>DASXYH010000183.1:0-8754 GCA_036502545.1 Spongiibacteraceae bacterium | reverse complement strand
ACACGACTCTTTACCACATAAATTACATCAACAAAAAAGGCGGGCCATGCCCGCCCTTGTTAAAATGTAACTGAAATTATTTGCCAACTGCCGCATTGATCGAATCGAGCACTTCGCGCGCTGCCAAAGGAATCTGCGTGCCCGGACCGAAAATGCCTTTAACGCCGGCCTTATACAAATAATCGTAATCTTGTTTTGGAATCACGCCGCCTGCGACGACGACAATTTCATCCGCGCCCTGCTTTTTCAATTCCGCAATCAATTCCGGCACCAGCGTTTTATGTCCCGCCGCCTGCGAGGATACGCCGACAACATGCACATCGTTTTCGACGGCCTGGCGCGCCACTTCGGCCGGTGTCGAAAACATCGGCGACAAATCGATATCGAAACCGACATCGGCGAACGCGGTAGCAATTACTTTCGCGCCGCGATCGTGGCCGTCCTGTCCCATCTTGCAGACGAGCATGCGCGGCCGGCGACCGTGCTTCTCGACAAACATTTCGATATCGCGCGCGATGCTCTGCCAGTTTTCATCATCTTGAAACGCGCTGCCGTATACGCCGGAAACGGTTTGCGCCTGCGCATTGAAACGTCCGAATACTCTCTCCATCGCGAAAGAAATCTCCCCGACCGTGGCGCGAGCGCGCGTTGCCTTGATTGCCAGATCCAATAAATTGCCAACGCCGTCCCCATTTTGCTGGGCAGATGCACATTGAAAAATCGCTTCGAGCGCATCTTCGACCGCTTTTTCGTCGCGCTTGCCACGAATATCGGCGAGTCGTTTGATTTGCGATTCGCGCACCGCGTTGTTGTCGATATCGAGAATATCGACATCGTCTTCGGTTTTTAATCGATATTTATTGACGCCGACGATCACGTCGTCGCCGCGATCGATACGCGCCTGTTTGCGTGCCGCCGATTCTTCAATCTTCAATTTCGGCATGCCGGTTTCGATCGCCTTCGCCATGCCGCCAGTGGCTTCGATTTCCTCGATCATCGCCCACGCTTTATCGGCGAGCTGTTGCGTCAGCGCTTCCATGAAATAAGAGCCGCCCCACGGATCGACCACGTTGGTGATACCGGTTTCTTCCTGAATGACCAATTGTGTATTGCGTGCAATGCGCGACGAAAATTCAGTCGGCAGCGCGATCGCTTCATCGAACGCATTCGTGTGTAATGATTGCGTGCCGCCGAACACCGCCGCCATCGCTTCGATCGTCGTGCGCACAATATTGTTGTACGGGTCCTGTTCGGTCAGCGACCAGCCCGAGGTTTGACAATGCGTGCGCAACATTTTCGAACGCTGATTTTTCGGATTGAATTCGCTGACGATGCGCGCCCACAATTGGCGACCGGCACGCAATTTTGCGACTTCCATGTAGAAATTCATGCCGATGCCCCAGAAGAATGAGAGGCGTCCGGCGAATTTATCGATATCGAGTCCGGCGTTGATCGCAGTGCGAATATATTCCTTGCCGTCGGCGAGCGTGTAGGCGAGTTCGAGCGCGGCATCGGCGCCCGCTTCCTGAATGTGATAACCGGAAATCGAAATCGTATTGAACTGCGGCAGATGATCGGAGCAATACGCAATGATGTCGCCGATAATACGCATCGATGGCGATGGCGGATAAATATACGTGTTACGCACCATGAATTCTTTCAGAATATCGTTCTGAATCGTGCCGGACAATTGATCCTGCTTAACGCCTTGCTCTTCCGCTGCAACAATATAGCCGGCGAGAATCGGCAGCACCGCGCCGTTCATCGTCATCGATACCGAAATCTTATCGAGCGGAATACTGTCGAATAATATTTTCATATCTTCGACCGAATCGATCGCCACACCGGCCTTGCCGACATCGCCGGTCACGCGCGGATGATCCGAATCGTAACCGCGGTGCGTCGCCAGATCGAACGCAACCGAAACGCCTTGACCGCCCGCTGCGAGCGCTTTGCGATAAAACGCATTCGACGCTTCGGCGGTGGAGAAGCCCGCATATTGACGAATCGTCCACGGCTTTACCGCGTACATCGTCGCCTGCGGACCGCGCACGAATGGTTCAAGACCGGGAAACGTATTCGCGAACGGCAAATTCTCGACATCGGCTTTGGTGTACAGCGCTTTGACATCGATGCCCTCGGGCGTGTGCCATGTCAATTCGTCGAGCGCGCCGCTTTTCAGCGATTTGCTCGCCAGCTTCTGCCATTCTTCGAGCGTGTGCGGTGCGGGTTTATAACTGTCGGACACGTTTTCTTACCTTCGTTAAAAAACAGTTGGCAGTTGTTAGTTTTAACTACCGACTAATAACTACAAACTGAAACTAGTGCGAAGCATTCGGTTGACTCAACTCGATCAATACACCGTCGCAGCTTTTGGGATGAATAAAAATCACCATGCAACCATGAGCGCCGGGCGATGGCGCCTCGCTGAGAAATTGATAGCCCTTCGCTTTCAACCGCGCCACGTCTTCATCGATGTTATCGGTGCGAAAACACAAATGGTGAATACCGCCGGGTCTTTTTTCGAGATATTTCGCCACCGGACCTTCGCCGCGCAGCGGATGTACCAACTCGATACTGGTGGGCGGCAACGGAAAAAAAGCTGTGGTAGTTTTCGCCGATTCGACTTCCTCGGTGCCTTCGAATTTAAGCCCGAAATCCTCAAGGAAGCGCTTGATCGCTTTTTCCAAATCGGGAACCGCAATGGCGATGTGGTCGAGTGCAACGATCATATTCAATTCCTGAAGCTGCAGTTTTTCCTTCTCGATAGAAGGAGGCGCTACTAAATTAAATTCGCCAGAAACGCGGCGGTTTTCTTGCGCATACGCGCGCCGATCTCCTCCGGCGTTTCGATCACGATTTTCTCGTCCGGCGTGATCTTGAACAACGGCTGACCCTTTTTAATGATAACACCATCGGTATCGATCAAAACTTTTTCAATCGTACCGGCGAACGGCGCATAGACCTTGTTGAACATCTTCATCACTTCGACGATATACAGCGGCTGGCCGCGCTCGAAACGCATACCTTCCTTGACGAAGGCTTCCATACCGGGCGCTTCGCGCGCATAGAACATGCCGCCCGACGCCGCCAGCACTTCGTCCGATTTCGCCGCGGGTGGCGGCACCAGCACTTTAGCCATTTTATCCTGCAACGCTTTATCGAGCAGCTCGGCTGGAATCGTGATCGTTAAATCGGCATTCACCTTGAGCTCGAAGAAATTCGTATCGAACGCGATCATCGGCAGAATCGACAGGATTTCGGTGCCCGCCTGATAACCCGCGTGCGCCGCCAGCGCGGCGTTCCATTGCGCTGCAGTGATATCGTCAGGACGCGCGCCGGCAAGTACTTTCTGCACATCGACAAAACTGAATAGGCCGAGTTTTTGCTTCAACGCTGCGTAGAAATTCAACGCATTTTGCAGCAGTTCGTTGTCGTGATCCCAGATCATGTACGCGGCCGGCTTGCCCTGCTCATAATCCATGTGCAAGAAATGATATAGATCGGCGAGCACTTCGACCGGGTTGCTCAACCAATCGATGCGACCGTTTTGCGCAATAAAATTATGACGATTAACGCTGAGCCAACCTGCCAACAAATGCGGCTGCGCAAACAATTCCTGCAGCGGTCGCAGAATCAACGCCTGCTTGCGCTCGAGCACGGCCGCATAGGCTTTGCTGTGCTCGGCTGCATTTTTTAAATAGGTGCTGCGAATATGCGTGTACGCAAAATTCAAATCGATCTGGTTTGCAATTTCCTTCAAGTGGCCAACGGCCGTCAAATACGGCACGATAAAACGCGTGGTCGGACGCGCATTGACATTCTGACCGATAAACCAGTTCACCAGGCCGTAGTGGAATTCCAAATTCGTCGCGAGGTCCTTGCCGCGCAATTCGGTGCGGCGCAGAATTTCAGCGAGCCGCTGATAGCTTTCCATGCGGTTAGCGCCGGTGGTCAGCAATAACGCGATATTCGAATCGTAGGCCCCGGCGAGATGGTATTTCATGAACACATCGGTGTCCGGGTTATGCATGCTGATGCCCTGATCGTCGCGAATTTCACCTTCGATCGCATTCGACCAGTATTCGATAACTCCGCCCGCATGCGGCTGCAAGGCTTGGTTGGTCGCATTCATGCGCGCTTCCACCGACGCGTGTTCGCGCGGCAGACGCTCCGGCTTCGGCAGATGTTTACCGTGACGTGCGAGCAGCACCATCACTTCGACCAGCGATTCGACTTCAAAGTAATCGTTCGGATTATTCGGATTCGCGAATTTCAATTTATAGCAAAGTTCGGTGACGCGGTGTTCAACTTGAATGCGCGTATTCATTTCCATGAAGAAATGGCGCTGGCCATCGACGATGCATTCGAAAGTCGATACCGAATCGAGTTTTACCGCCTGGCCGAAGCGCGCGGCTTCGTCTTCCATTTTGACGAGAATATCCAAATCGCAGCTCAGCGTTTCGGCTTCTTCGGCGCGTCCGTTTTGCTGCGCTTTCGCCACCGCGTCGCGCAACTCTTCGACCGTTACCGATACTTCGAGTAATTTCTGTTCATGCATTTGCAGCGAGCAATCGCGACCGCCGAGCGTGACGCACCAATCGCCGTTACCGACGACTTGAATTTCCTGATGGCGCGTGGTTTCGATATTCAATTCGATCAATACGTTTTTGTTATCGCCGACACCGTTGCATTTCACTTCGGCGAGAATTTCACGCAGCAGTGCCGGACCATTCGCCGCCGCCTGCTCGACCTGCTGCTCCGCACTGCCCGCGTAGCTGCTGGGCGCATTCATGATGCGTTGGCCTTTGCCGCCGCCGCCCGAAATCGCTTTTAAACGAAAGCGATTATCGCGATTTTGCGAAAACACCTTGATAAGCTGCTTTTTTAATTCGATACCCAGCTCTTCGATACTAAATAAATCGATGCCTTTTTTGTAAGACCCCAGCAGCACGACATCGGCCTTATCCTCAAGACTCGTCGCTGCGTCGAATTTTGCCTGATCGATAATGAGCGCCTGTTCTTTGCAGAGCTTGATTAACTCGGCTTGGCCCGGATACTTGCCGAGCAGCGTCAATACCGTGAGATTGTCGACACCCGGTGTGGTCGATACGCCAACATTCAGCGCCGTGCGTTTGGCTTCATCTTTTAAACCGGCGCCGCGTACGGTGTACGAGCATGGGCCGATGAATTTGAGCCCCGCCTCTTCCATCGACCGCACCATTTCTTCGTCTTCGGCCATAAAGCCGTAGCCGGCGAAAATGCTGTTGTAACTATTTTCTTTAGCGATCTGGATAATCTGGCGAATACGCTGCACACGCTCTTCTTTCGAAGCGCCGGTGTAATCGGGAACGCGATGCACGCGATGCGGATTGGTCAATTGACGCAACTCGGGCGCCAACGCGTTGGTGTAAGTGATCGAATCTTTTTCGGAAAGTAGAATACCGTAACCGTGAATGCCCATTTCATCAAAGACATCCATCGCTTCCTTGCGAATCGGGCCGCGGCAAATGATCAGTGGCTTCATGTCCGCACAGGCGAAACTGCGCACCCACTCCGATGCCGCATTCGTAACCCGACGATCCTTGTGAATCAATGGATTATTCAAATAATAATTATTGCTCGGTTGCACAGTGAATAGCCCCATAAAATTTGTCATCGCACCTCGCCTGCAAGGCACTGATCAATCTCTCGCTTTTCAAACCGGAGAGGAAACCATTAAAGCAATTTTTAATGAAATTCGCGCTGCACGGCGTTTAGCGGTTCCGGCGCGTAATGCTGCAAATGAAAACGCAGATTTTCCGCCAGCACTTTGCGCAATTCCGCCGGCATCACGATTTGCGAAATCGAGCCGAGACTCAGCGCCTCGTTCGGATTCATCAATTCTTTTTCGTAACGCTGCGCCAGCAATGCCTCCTGCTCCTTGCTCCATTGCTTCGCGGCTTTTTCCGCGGCGACGCGCGCATCGACTTCGCTCATACCCTGGCGCACATTGCCTTCAACGGCGGCGGCAATGCGCTTCGGAATGGCGCTGCGAATATCGCGCAATTCATCTTTATAAACGAACTCGACACCGGCAGGCCCCATCACCGCCGCACGCGTGGTCGGCAATGCGATGACCAAATCGGCACCGGTGGAATAATTGTTGTACGACGCGTACGCGCCGCCGAACGCATTGCGAATGATGACGAGAAAACGCGGTGTGCGCAGATCGATAATCGCATCGAGCATTGCGCGACCGGCCTGTACGATGCCGCCGGTTTCCTGCTCGCGCCCCGGCAAAAAGCCGGTGGTATCCTCCATGAAAATCATCGGAATGTTGTACAGATTGCAGAAGCGGATGAAGCGCGCGTTTTTGTACGCGGCGGCAATATCGATCTGGCCCGACGCTACCGCCGAATTATTCGCAACGAAACCGACGACATTACCGCCGATACGGCCCAACGCGCAGATTGTATTGCGCGCGCGCTCGGGTTGAATTTCGAAGAAATCGCCGTGATCGCACAATTGCTGAATGATGATGCTGATATCGAACGGCGTATTGAAACCGGTCGGTGAATTGAACGTTTTTTTCAGCAGGATATCGATATCCCAGGTTTTACGATCGACCGGATCCGAGGTCGGCTCAAACGGCGCCAATTCGTGATTGCCGGACGGCAGATAATTCAGCAATTGTTTTACTTTTTGCAGCGCGCTGACTTCATCGGGCACGACGAAATCGGTAACACCCGATTGCGAGTGCACGTTCGGCCCACCGAGTTCGTCGGGCGTCACCTCTTCGCCCAATACCGATTTGACGACGCCGGGACCGGTCAGACCAAAAAATGTTTCGTTCGGCTGAATGACGAAGCTGCCCTGACGCGGCAAATAAGAACCGCCACCGGCATTGAAACCAAACATGCACATGATCGACGGTACCACACCGCTGATCTTGCGCAATGCCGTGAATGCCTCGGCATAGCCATCGAGCCCGCCGACACCCGCGGGCACGTATGCTCCCGCCGAATCGTTCATACCGACGAGCGGAATTTTGCGTTTGCCGGCGAGTTCAAACAGGCGCGCGAGTTTGCCGCCGTTGGTGGCGTCCATCGACCCTGCGCGCACAGTGAAATCGTGGCCGTAAAGTGCGACATCGCGGCCACTCACTTTGATGATCGCGGTAACAAGCGATGCGCCGTCGAGATTCGGACCCCAGTTTTGAAACAGAATCGTCGGCTCGCTGCCGTCATCTTTCAGCACATCGATGCGCTCCCACACCGTCATGCGTTTTTTCTGATGTTGCTTTTCGATATTGATAACGCCGGCGGCCTTGCGCGGCCGCTGCACCAGATCGTAGCCGGCTTTCAGCGTGGCCTCGTACAGTCCCGGCTGATAGCCGAGCTGACCCGGCACGGTAAATTCGACATCTTTGGCTTCGGCGAAGGGATTATCTAACGAGGGCGCGATCGAAGTTTTCGTGGTCATGCCGGTGTCGTCTCGACTCTATTTTGGGGCGATGGGTTCTGTTTTCTTACGTGCTGATTTTTTTCACGTAATGGCTTTACGGAGCAAATTGCGGGCCGCTCCGATCGCGGCGTAAAACTGCACCCGCTCATGGGACGGCAATCGACGTCGAGCGCTAGATTTCAGCGTTTCATCAGCGTGTAAAAGGCCCGTAACACTAATTCGATAACCCATTAAAGTCAATGAAAAAAGCCTGTTTATGCACGGATTTAGCGCGCATTTGCCGGTGGCTGCAACGACAACGACGCCGTTACAATGCAACGCCCAACGCAGCAGCAACGCGGACTTTGCAGTGCCAGTATTGACCTCTCTGCCCTATACCCAAAACAGCGCGCATTGGTTCGCGCGCGTGCGCGATCTGGGCATGCCGGTTTGGCTCGACAGCGCTTGGCCGTTTAGTCGCCGCGGCCGTTACGACATCATCAGCGCCGCACCGCTATCACAACTCCTCGACGGCGAAACCGAAGATGTATTTGCAGCATTGCACAATCAATTGCGCCGTCTCGCTGGCGGCGCTATGCAAAGCGAGCTGCCATTCACCGGCGGCGCCATTGCCTTGCTCGGTTATGAATTGGGAAGACGCCTGCATGGACTGGCGCCGCAGCTTTCCAATCCGCCATTTCCGAATTTGATCGCGGGTATTTATAGCTGGGCAATCATCAGCGATCACCAACAACAGCAAACTACATTAATTGTCCGAGCGGAAACGCCGCCTGCGCTGGTGCGAGAATTACAGCAACGATTGCGCGGTGATTGCGCGCTGGCGCCGAGCGGATTCGCGCTGCATTCGACTTGGCACGAGGATTTTGCCGCCCGCGAATATCGCCATGCTTTTTCGCGATTGCAGGAATATATTCGCGCGGGCGATTGCTATCAGGTGAATCTGGCGCGCCGCCTTCACGCCGAATATGAAGGCGACCCTTTCCATGCTTATCTGCGCTTGCGAGAAATCGCCGCCGCGCCATTTTCCGCTTACATGGAATGCGCTGCCGGCGCGGTATTATGTTTTTCCCCCGAACGCTTTCTCGCCGCGCAACAACGGCAATTATTGACGCAACCGATCAAAGGCACCGCGCCACGCAATGCCGATCCGGCGCGCGATCGCGAGCTTGCCGATAACCTTCGTAACAGCGAAAAAAATCGCGCCGAAAATTTGATGATCGTCGATCTGTTGCGCAATGATCTCGGCCGCTCGTGCAAACCGGGCAGCATTCAAGTCGAACAATTATTCGAGCTGCAAAGTTTTGCGAC
>DASXYH010000182.1:0-5289 GCA_036502545.1 Spongiibacteraceae bacterium | reverse complement strand
TTTTTAGCGGCGTATCCCAATGGTTCGCTCGCCCCGAATTCGTATTACTGGCTCGGTAAAGCTTATTTGCTGGTGCAGCCGCAGGATTTAAATAAAGCGCAGCAGGCATTTGCCAAAGTCGGCGATTATCCGCAAAGCAACAAGGTACCGGATGCGCTTTATGAATTGGGCAAAGTTTATTTTCTGAAAGGCGACAAGGCGAAAGCCAAAACGTTGTTGCAGCAGGTTATCGATAATTACGGCGCCAGCGGTAGTTCCGCGCCGCAGTTGGCGAAACAATTCCTCGATCAAAATTTTTCCGGCAACAAACACGGTTGAGCCGACACTTTTTCGGCTATCGGTTAAGCGGTAAATTCGTATAACCATTTCCGTTCGTTTAACGATCCAATTTGCCATCTGACTTAATTGTTGCTGCAGGCCGCGCCTTGATGGACTTATCGCTGCGTATCACCGAGATATTTTTTTCGCTGCAGGGCGAAACGCGCACCGTTGGTGTGCCGACGGTTTTTGTGCGACTCACCGGATGTCCGCTGCGCTGCGGTTATTGCGATACCGAATACGCGTTTCACGGCGGTGAGCGCATGACATCAGCCGCGATACTCGAACAAGTGGCGCAATATCGTCCGCGCTATATCACTGTCACCGGCGGCGAGCCGCTGGCGCAACCGAATTGCTGGCCGCTATTGGTTGCGCTGTGCGATGCGGGTTACGAAGTCTCGCTGGAAACGAGCGGTGCGATCGATATGACGGATGTCGATGCGCGCGTAATTAAAGTCATGGATTTGAAAACGCCGGCATCGGGCGAGCTGTCGCGCAATCGCTACGAAAATATCGATTTATTGTTGCCGCACGATCAGGTCAAATTCGTGATTTGCGATCGTCAGGATTACGAATGGTCGCGCCTGCAAATCGATCAATGGCGTTTGCGCGAACGGGTTAGTGAAATTTTATTCTCGCCGAGCTTCGGCCAACAAAATGCCACCGAATTGGCCGAGTGGATTTTGCGCGATAATTTACCGGTCCGTTTTCAATTGCAGTTGCACAAATTATTGTGGAACGATGCCGCGGGTCATTGACGATGACGAATTCAATCGATAGTGCACTGCACAATGCAATCGACACCGAGCAAAAGCGCGCGGTGATTCTGGTATCGGGCGGACTCGATTCGGCCACGTTATTGGCGATGGCGAAAGCCGAAGGCTATGTCTGCCACACGCTGGCGTTCGATTATGGTCAACGTCATCGCGCCGAACTTGTCGCAGCGGAAAAAGTATCGCGCGCATTCGGTGCCGTCGAGCACAAAATGGTGACGCTCGATTTGCGCAGTATCGGCGGCTCCGCGCTCACCGATCAGGCGATCGCTGTACCGACAGAGCGCAGTGAAGGTATTCCGGTTACCTACGTGCCGGCGCGCAATACGGTGTTTCTCGCGATCGCGTTGGGTTGGGCGGAGGTGTTATGCGCGCGCGATATTTTTATCGGCGTCAATGCTGTCGATTATTCCGGTTATCCCGATTGTCGTCCCGAATTCATCGCAGCGTTTCAGCAACTCGCCAATGTCGCGACCAAGGCCGGCGTCGAAGGCCAGCCGCTGCGAATTCGCACACCGTTAATTACCTACAGTAAAGCCGATATCATTCGCGAAGGTATGCGCTTGGGGGTGGATTACAGTTTCACCGTCTCATGCTATCAGGCCGATGAAGCGGGCCGTGCCTGCGGAAAATGCGATAGCTGTTATCTGCGCCGCGAAGGTTTTATTGCTGCCGGCGTGCTCGATCCAACGTGCTATCGCGATGCCTGAATCGATGCTTTTTTAAGCTGGAAAAAGCCTGATTTACCGTATAAAAATACTTGTGTTTTTCATTTAAATCAGTACTATAGGCGCCTCTTTCGGGTCGTTAGCTCAGTTGGTAGAGCAGTTCCCTTTTAAGGAATTGGTCGCTGGTTCGAATCCAGCACGACCCACCACTGTTTCCAGGGGCTTGCGAGCAATCGCAAGTCCCTTTTTTATTGCTGCTCAATCCGCGGGCGAATGCGTGAATGATTTTCACGACAATCGTTCATCGCGTACTCCTTCAAATAAAACCCATAAGTGCCGTTCACACGCCCACGTTTTTAACGTCGTCAATTCAACTTGAGAAGTGTGCGATTATTGTCGCGGTCATGATGAGTAAGGTGGCGCGACATGTTAAATCAAACTGTAGTTTTTTTGATTGCTGCCGTTTTGCTGGTTCCGCTGTGCGGGCGCTTCGGCTTGGGCGCGGTGCTCGGTTATTTAATTGCAGGCGAATTAATCGGACCGGCCGGCTTCGGCGTAGTCAGCGATGTCGACAGCGTGTTGCATATCTCCGAACTCGGCATCGTCTTTTTATTATTTTTGATCGGGCTTGAATTGCAACCCAGTCGGTTATGGGTGCTGCGTCGTCTCGTGTTCGGTCTCGGCTCGGCACAATTGATTGTCACTGGAGCGGCGCTGGCGATGATTGCGCACGCACTGGGTTTAAGCTGGCCGGCAGCGTGCGTTGCCGGCATCGGTTTGGCGATGTCATCGACGGCATTCGTGATGCAAACGCTGGCGGAAAAAAGCCAGCTCGCGACACGGCAAGGGCGCGAAGCATTCGCGATTTTATTATTTCAAGATTTAGCAGTAATTCCCATGCTCGCGTTGCTGCCGTTGTTAAGCACCGATCCTATCGACCGCGTGCAACCCGGTTGGCAGACAGCGTTAAAAGCGATTGCGGCCATCGCTGTTGCAATCGTCGCCAGCCGTACCTTGATTCGCCCGTTTTTTCGCGTTGCGATTAAATTCGGCGGACGCGAAATATTCACTGCCGCAGCGCTGCTGTTGGTGATCGGCATGGCGCAATTGATGGTATCGGCCGGGTTATCCGCATCGCTCGGTGCTTTTCTTGCCGGTGTACTGCTCGCTGATTCCGAATATCGCCATGAGCTCGAAGCGACGATTGCGCCGTTCAAGGGATTGCTGATGGGGCTGTTTTTCATGGGCGTCGGCATGTCGACAAATATTGAATTATTGCTGAGCCAGCCGTTGGTGATCGTTGAGCTGGTGTTGCTGCTGATGGCGATAAAAGCGTTGTTGTTATTTGCACTGCGTTGTTTCAGCGGTTCGCCGCCGGCAACGGCGCGCAAGCTGGCGATTATTTTGGCGCAGGGCGGTGAGTTTGCGTTCGTATTGTTCGGACTCGCGGCGGATTACCATATTTTCGGTCGCTACCATACCGATTTGCTGATGGCGGTGGTCAGCATCTCGATGTTGCTGTCGCCATTGTTGATGTTGCTCGACGAAAAAATCATCGCGCCGAAACTCGATCGCGCGGAGAAGCGTGCATTCGATAACATCGAGGTCGATAGCCACCCGGTCATCATTGCGGGCTTCGGTCGTGTCGGCCAGGTGGTTTCGCGTATTTTGAATATGCGCCGCATTCCGTTCACCGCTGTCGATAGCAGTCCGCAACAAGTCGATTTCGTGCGCAAATTCGGCAACAAAATTTATTATGGCGATCCCTCGCATCTCGATCTGCTGTACGCGGCGAAAGTCGATCAGGCAAAATTATTCGTGCTCGCGGTCGACGATGTCGATGCATCGATCAAAACCGCAGAAATGGTGCGCAAGCATTTTCCGCACGTGCCGATTTATGCGCGCGCGCGCAATCGTTTTCATTGTTACAAACTGATGGACCTCGGCGTAAAGATGCTGGTACGCGAAACTTGGCATTCGAGTATCGAGCTCAGTGCCGGTATTCTGCGCGAACTCGGTATGAACGAAAACGATGTGCAGGAGACTGTTGCTGCGTTCCGTGAATTCGATCATAAATCGTTATTGCAGCAGCACGCGGTTTATCAGGACGAGGAGCTATTGATACAGTCGGCGAAACAGGCCGCCGACGATCTGAAAAATCTGTTCGAAACCGCGCCCGTTACCGAAACGGCGGCTATCGAATTAACGTCAAGCGCCAAGCCGGCATAAATTGCGACAGCGCATAGCACTGTCGCAATGCCGGCGATCACACTTCCACAATACGTAACGTCCAAAAATCAGCGGCTAAATTACTGTCGATTAAATAGCTATACGGCAACGTGAAATAACCTTTCTTACCCCAGCCGGTCCCCCACGAATTCATCACGAGAAAACGTTGCTTCGCATCGTCATAGCCGACGGCCAGCACGGCGTGACCGCCGATACAGGTTTCGTCCGTTGCAGGCATCGGCACATCGCCGCTGTTCGCGACGGCCGCCGATTCAAAACTTTCGTACACGGTGAAGCCGAATACGAAGGGAAAGCCCGACGCCAGACAACCTTTGCATTGATTAAGCGTTTGCAGCACCCGCTGATAGGAAAGCGCTTGATGCAGCAGCGCACTCTTATAACTCGTCTTGCTGGGTTTAGTTGCAAATTTACCGACTGTGTAAGGCCACTGTGTTTCATTGCAGACGCCGAGCTTGGCGATACTTCTGATGCCGTCGCGAATCATCGCGCCGGCATCGGTGTGCACAGTGCCTTCCATTGCGCGCTCGTTGTAATAGATAAACAATCGGGAAGGATGAAATGTTTTTGTTGCTTTCTGTTTCATCTGATTGAACAGATGCGCATTGGCGATGGCGTTCGCCGTGCAACTGCCCAGTTGGCCTTGATTGAGCACAGGCGGACAGCGTTTACGCAGATCGATTTTAACGGGAAGTTTAGCGAGCACCGGTTGCGGTGCGGCGTAGAGATGATCTCGATGATCGGGTAAATCAGGTACCCAGCCGAATTTCTGAATTTTTCTATCCATGACTCAATTCCTTCTGAGGTTGATTACACTGCGTCTTACAGCGCAGGCATCATAACGCCGCGTGGGGTTTGCGCCAAGCGGCGCTTTGATCTCGATGATGTGATCTGTTTCTAGGCGGTCCAAAATTTGAATTGCCAATGTACTGCCAGCGAGGAATTGACCATCGACGGCCGTGGGTGTAGGTTTCACGGCTTTCCCCCCGACAGTGAAAGGAGTTCAGTATGTCTTCTTCAGATTCGTTAACCGATGCGTGGTTACGTTTGTGGTCGCCGACGATCAACCTACCGGGCAGTGGCGGCATCGGTAAATTTAATTATCACCCGTACACAACCTGGGGCGCGCCGACGTTGTTTAGTGGCAATGAGGCTGTTGAACAAGTGGTTTATCGCGATGTCGCGACTCCCGGCCGGCAGTTGGGGAAACTCACCGACGTTGTTCTTGAGTTGGTCGATGAACTCACTCAGCGCGACAGCAAAATTGCTGGTTCCGACAGTGT
>DASXYH010000181.1:0-2083 GCA_036502545.1 Spongiibacteraceae bacterium | reverse complement strand
CGATCGCGCAAAATCAATGCAGCCAGCGTCATCGCCGCCGGCTCGGTGATGAATGAACCGAGCAACGGCACGAACGCCAGCGCCGCAAAATAAAATGCCAATGGCCGCGGCAGCGGCAGACTGCGCGCGGCGATATTCATGCCGCTGGTGGCGAGCTGCAAAATCGCGCGCGTACCGGCGATAACCATGATCACGAATACGAACATCGGCTCGGTAAAATTGCATGTATCCAGATAATGAATGGCTGCGTTCGTGCCATCCGTAAACATCATGCAGACGATTAAAATCATCGCCCAAAAACCGAATGCGATTTCGACTTCGCCGAGCAGATGCCAAACACCGGCATGCTGTGGATGCGTATGCGCCAGCCGTTCGAACAGTTTAGTGGAAAATGTGTGAACGATCGCCAATGCGAAAAGTATGGCCGCAAGCCACTGGAGGGTCGCTGTCATTATTTATCCTTAGCGAATGCCGGTTTGCATTCCGCGCGTCTTGATCGGTAAATCAAGTCAAGTTGGTGGCGCTGCCGATAACGGATCGATCATAACGCGTTGCGGTTGCATACGGCACGTCATACCTGTTTAAAATCCCTTGATATTCGCGTTGGTGCCTATATCTTCATCTTCATTGCATTCGTATCAGCGCTTTCGGAGCACCGTGCAAACTATTCGCGAACCGGCCGTTGCCGGCACCTTCTATCCCGGTCAGGCTCAGCAGTTGGCCGAGAATGTCAATGCTCTGTTGGGCGCGGTCGATGCGCGCAATTTCGGCGCCGCGCCGAAAGCCATTATCGTGCCGCACGCCGGTTATATTTATTCGGGGCCAACTGCTGCTGTCGCTTATGCAAGTTTGACCTTGAGCCAAGCGAGTATTCGCCGCGTGGTAATGCTCGGGCCCGTGCATCGCATGCCGGTGCGCGGCTTGGCGCTGCCCAATGTCGATGCATTCACCACACCGCTCGGCACGGTTGAGCTCGATCGCGATGCGATCGCTGCAATTTCGAAGCTGCCGCAGATCGTCATCAGCGAACCGGCGCATCGCTGGGAGCATTCGCTCGAAGTGCAGCTGCCGTTTCTGCAAACCGTGCTCGACGATTTTAAACTGGTACCGCTCGCGGTCGGCGCTGCAACACCGCACGAAGTCGCGGAAGTTCTGGAAAAATTGTGGGGCGGACCCGAAACATTGATCGTGATCAGCTCGGATCTTTCGCATTTTCGCGATTATCATGCGGCACGCGAAATCGACGGCGAAACCGTGCAGCATATTTTGAGTCTCGATAAAACGCTGACGCACGAGCAAGCCTGCGGCGGTACGCCAATTAATGGCCTGTTGCTCGCCGCGAAACGGCATCAGCTGCAACCGCAATTGCTCGATCTGTGCAATTCCGGCGATACCGCCGGCGATAAAAAGCGCGTGGTCGGTTACGCGGCGATCGCATTTTGCGCAGAGCGGAATAAACTTAGCGAGGGTTTTAACTATTAGTATCGCCGATCAGGGAAAAACTTTGCTGGCTATTGCGCGCGCCGCCATTGCGCGTGAATTCGGCATCGAAACAATTGTCGATCAATCGGCAGCGTGGCTGCGCGAGCCAGGCGCCTGTTTCGTCACATTGATGCAACACGGTGAATTGCGCGGCTGCATCGGATCGTTAGAGACGAGACGCGCCTTGCTCGACGATGTTAAAGCCAACGCCCATGCGGCGGCGTTTGCTGATCCGCGTTTTGCGCCGTTACAACGAGAAGAGTTGCGCGATCTCGATATCGAAGTTTCACTGCTGTCGCCGTTGCAGCCATTGATATTTTCGAGCGAAGCCGACGCGCTCGCGCAATTGCAGCCCAATATCGACGGTGTGGTGTTCGAATACGGTTTTCACCGCGGCACATTTCTGCCACAGGTATGGGAGCAATTGCCGACGCCGTGCGAATTTCTCAAGCACTTGAAAGTCAAAAGCGGTGTACCGGTGAATTTCTGGTCGGACGCCATAAAGCTTTATCGCTATTCGGTGCGCAAATGGAAAGAGCGCGACTTTCAATCTCAAACTGATCAGGCAATCTCAAACTGATCAAGCCGCCGTGCGCAAATA
>DASXYH010000180.1:0-3454 GCA_036502545.1 Spongiibacteraceae bacterium | reverse complement strand
CGCCGGCCAGTAGCCGACGATTTCGGTGGCGCGTGCGCGGCCGCCGGCGAAACCGGTGACGCCGGGCGGACCGCTAGTGATCAGCGGTGCGATTTCAGTGCCGAGAATATTCAGCTTTTTCGCATCCGCTCCTTTCGCGCCGATGCGCATCATGATTTCGTGCGGTTGCTCGGGCGTTGGTACGATACCTTTGTACAGTACGTTGGTGCCGAACAATTCGAGAAACCGATTTTCTTCCGCAATCGGCGCGCCGTGCATTTCCATCCGTTTGAATACCATGCCGGCGAGTACGTGCGCTTTCTCGATCGCGTCCGGTCCGCTGATGCACAGCGTGCTGAGAATTTTATAACCGTTCTCGTACGACATCGATACTTTGTAAGTCGGCGTCGGCGGGCGGCCTTTGATGCCGGAAATTTTCACACGGTTGTGGCCGTCCTGCGCGATGTTGATCGTGGTGAAATCGGCAGTGCAATCGGGGCCGAGATAATTTTTAGGATCGCCCAGTTCGTACAGCAATTGCGACGTTACCGTTTCGACATTAATTAAACCGCCGGTGTTGGCGTGCTTGGTGACTGCAAATGAGCCGTCGGCTTTCGCTTCGATAATCGGATAGCCGATGCGCGCCATATCGGGCACTTGGCGCCAGTCGGTGAAATTGCCGCCGGTGCATTGCGGGCCGCATTCGACGATATGTCCCATCACCGTCGCGGCCGCGAGTTTGTCGTAATCGTCCATCGACCAGCCGAATTCGTAAAGCAGCGGTGCAACAACCAATGAAGGATCGGTCGAGCGGCCGGTGACGACGATATCGGCGCCTTGCGCTAAGGCATCGGCGATCGGTTTCGCGCCGATGTAAACGTTCGCGCTGGTGATGCGATCGCGCACGCTTGCGATATTTTCGCCGCTATCGAGATTCGAAAATTTTTCGCCGGATGCAATCAGCGCGGGCAATTGATCGAGAATATCGTCGCCTTCGACGATGCCGATTTTAACGCCGGTGATGTTCTGTTCACGGATCACTTTTTTGATCGCAGCCAGACACGCTTTCAAATTCACGCCGCCGGCATTGGCGATGATTTTGATATTTCTCTCTTTGCATTTTTTAATAATTTTTCCGATCAGCTGCACGAAGTCGGTGGCGTAACCGAGATTCGAATCGCGCACCTTTTGCTTTTGCATAATACTCATCGTGATTTCGGCGAGATAATCGAAGGTCAGATAATCGATCGGTCCTTCTTCTATCAAACGCAGCGGGCCGAGCATGCTGTCGCCCCAGAAACCCTGCGCATTCGCAACCAAAACTTTTTTATCGCTCATGGATACTGTCCCGTGTGATGGAGCTGAAAAAATTTTAAAATGAATTTCGGAAAAATTAATCGAACTTGAAATAATCCGGCCGTCCCGCCGTCCACAATTCACCCCACAGACGATAACCGCCGTCGACATTCAAAACTTCACCATTGATGAAGCCGGCATTGGGGCTGGCGAGAAAAATACACGACTCGGCGATTTCGAGCGGTGTGCCCGGACGCTTCATCGGATTCGCTTTCGGAAACTCTTTTTGCGCCGCCGGCGGATATACATTCAAACCCTCGGTCGCGGTGAGTCCGGGCACCAGACAATTGATGCGAATCTGCAACGGCGCCCACTCGACGGCGACGGTATTCATAATGCCGACCACGCCGGCGCGCGCCGCGACGGTATGCGCAACGCCCGGCATGCCGCGCTCGACCGGCGCGATGATATTGACGATGACGCCCGGACGCTTGTTATCGCGCCAGTAACGCGCGGCGTGTTGCATCATGTACCAAGTGCCGTTGAGATTATTGTTGATGACGGCGTTCCAGCCGTTGATCGAAAAATCGATCGCCGCTTGCGGAAATTGACCGCCGGCGTTATTAATCAAAATATCGAGCGGACCGAGTGCGATGTCGATGCGTTCCAACAACGCGGCGATCTGTTCCGGCTCGCGAATATCGGTCGGTACCGCCAATATCGATACGCCTTTGCTGCGCGCGAACGCCGCCGTGCTTTCGAGTTTTTCCGGCGTGCGGCCGCAAATCGCGACACGCGCGCCGAGCCGCGCAAACAACAAGGCTACGGCCTGACCGATACCGCTGCCGCCGCCGGTAACCAGCACGACTTTATCGTCGAATAAATTGCTGCGAAAAATGCTGTCGGCATTCCAGATTGTTGCGGCGATGCTCGCCGGTTCTTGCAATTCGCTCATCAGGCGCGCCCCAGCAATTCGTCGCTGATAATAATTTTGCGCACTTCGCTGGTGCCGGCGCCGATTTCGAGCAATTTGATCGAGCGATACAAACGGTTGATTTCGGATTCCCAGATGTAACCCGTGCCGCCGTGTACCTGCACCGCCTCATTCAGCACTTTATTCATCGTCTCGGCGACATAGAGCACGCCGGCCGCGGTCAGCTTGTGAATATCGCCGCGTCCGCCGCCGTTTGTATCGATGCCGTTGGCGGCGCGCAATACCGAATACGTAAATAAGCGCATCGATTCGACCCACGTATACATATCGGCGATTTTTGCGCGCACCATTTGAAAATTCGCGATCGGCTGACCGAATTGCTGGCGCGTCTGCGCGTATTCGATGCTGAGTTCGAGCGCGCGCTCGGCGATGCCGAGACAGATCGGCGAAATCATCGCGCGTTCGAGATCGAGCCCGCTCATCACCACTTTTACACCACGATTTTCCTCGCCGATTAAATTGGCGACCGGCACTTTGCAATTATCGAACACGAGCTCGGCGGTTTGACTGCCGCGAAAGCCCATTTTTATCAGCTTCTGCGCAACTTGAAATCCAGGAAAATTTTTCTCGACGATAAATGCGGAAATACCTTGCGCGCCTTTTTCCTTAGCGGTCTTTGCGTACACCAGCAACACGTCGGCGACCGGACCGTTGGTGATAAAAATTTTGCTGCCGTTGAGAACGTAGTAGTCGCCTTCGCGGCGCGCGGTGGTGCGCATCGAGCCGAGTGCATCGGAACCGGCGCCGGGCTCGGTTAACCCCAGTGCACCGATCCATGCGCCCGAACATAATTTCGGTGCGTATTTTTTTTTCTGTTCGGCGTTGGCGTTGCGCAGAATGTTATGCAGACACAAATTTTCGTGCGCGACCCACGCCAATCCGAGCGCATGATTCCAGCGTGAAAATGCCTGCAGCACGAGTCCGCTCGCGAACAGATCCATTTGCGCGCCGCCGTATTCCTCGGCAGTGGTGACGCCGAAATAACCGGTCGCGCCGATTTTCGGAAAGATCTCCGGCGGCCACCATTCCTCGTCATCCATCCGCTGCGACAGCGGGTACAGTTCATTGCGCGCGAAACGATCGGCCTGATCGAGAATTCCCTGTTCATCGTCGGAAAGCCCCGAAAACAATTGCTGCACGTTGTTGGCCATGAATGACTCCGCGTGACAGTGGATGAATGCTGCG
>DASXYH010000179.1:0-16739 GCA_036502545.1 Spongiibacteraceae bacterium | reverse complement strand
AATTCGTATTGCACGGTGTAACCGTTTTGCATCGGCACGATTTTGCCGACGACGACCCAATCGACATTCAGCGCGCGCCAATCGCGATAAACCACTTCGCTCGCTTCGTGCGGCATGCCGAGCATATTGCCGCTCGGCAATGGCGCAAATTGTCCGCTGCGTTTCAAATCGTTGCCGACGATACTGGCGATATCTTCGGGCAGCATCGGGCCGTCCCAACCGAGCGGCACCACCGCGATCGAAATCGGTTTATCGACGCCTTTTTGAATTTGGATAGTTAATTGCGCCCAACTCGGCAACGCGAAAAATAAACTCAAGCATAAAATAAAACGCATCATTCTCACTGGCCCAATTTTATTCATTGGCGCAAGTCCTCCGGTGTGAAATCCAGTTGCAGACGGCGAAAATTCTTTTCAAATGCTGCGGGCGATTTGTCCGCCAGCTCTTTCAAATAAGGAAATTTCGCAACGCGGCGCACCGCATTTTGCGCCGATTGATCGAATGCATCGTTGCCGCTGCTTTTCAGCACACTGACATTAACCACATCACCACTCGGTATCAGTTGAATTAACAATGTTACACGCATACCGATACGCGCACTCGGCGGTCGGCTCCAATTGCTTTGAATATCGCGCTGAACCAATCCCGCATAGCTCGCCACAGCTTCCTGATCGCGCTCCGCCGCTATCGCGTTATCTTCGGCGGCCATCGCTTTTGCCAATTCATTTTTCTCTTGCTGCGCGCGCAGCTTGCGCGCTTGATCGTCCTGCTGCTGTTTGCGCTGCGCCTCTTCGGCTTCTTTGCGCTTGCGCTCGGTTTCCTGGTTTTTCTGTTCCGCCAGCTTTTTTTGTTCAGCCAACTGGGCCGCGTCCGCTTTTTCTTTTTCGAGCTGCTTCTGTTTTTCGATTTGTTTTAGTTTTTCCAAATCGGGCTTCGGCAGTTCAGGCTTTAGCGGCTCCGGCGTTGGTTTGATCGGCTCGGTCTTACTCGGTTCCGGTTTTGGAACATCTACCGGCTTGGCGGGTTCGGGTGTTGGTTGCGGCGGCGCCTCAACCGGTTTCGGCTGCGCTTTTGCCGCCGGCATCTGTTCCATGCTGATTAATTTGGCTTCGATAATTTTCGGCTGCGGCGGCAGCACTTTCGGTTCGGCAGAAAACGTGAAATTGAGCGCCAGCATCACCAGTACCGCCAAATGCAGCAGCAGCGATACGGTCAGCGGAATGGCAACTGGCCTGGCCATCGATTAAATCCGCTGCATTAAGGCTTGGTGCCGGGCTGATCGTCGGTGACGAGTCCGACCGATTCCGCACCCGCGGTTTGCAACGCGACCATCAGCGTCACTACATCGCCGTACGGAACATGGCGATCGCCCCATACGAAAACTTTCGTTTCCGGTTTCGCGCGCAATACTTTGCCGACGCGATCGGCGATATCAGTCAGCGATGTCGCCGTTTCGCCCTGCTCCTTGCTGCCGAGATCGATGTAATACGCGCCGTTCGCTTTGATCGAAACGATCAGCGGTTTATCGTCCTGCGGCGGCACCGGCTTCGCCTTCGCGCGCGGCAATTCAACCTGCACCCCTTGCATGATCAACGGCGCAGTCACCATGAAAATAATCAGCAGCACCAGCATCACGTCGATGTAGGGTACGACGTTGATTTCAGCCATCGCTCCGTAGCGTTTTTTTCGGCGTGCCATATTTAGTTACCCGCGTTTGGCATGCGCCTGACGATGCAGGATGCTGGAAAATTCTTCGGCGAAGGTGTCGTATTTATTATCGAGCGATTCGACCCAGGCCGCAAAACGGTTGTATGCAACCACCGCCGGAATCGCCGCGAACAAACCCATCGCTGTTGCGATCAACGCTTCCGAAATACCTGGCGCTACCGTTTGCAACGTCGCCTGCTGTACATTCGCGAGCCCCTGAAACGAGGACATGATGCCCCACACCGTACCGAACAAACCGACATAGGGACTGGTCGAGCCGACGGTGGCGAGAAACGGCAAATGCTCCGCCATTTTTTCCTGTTCGCGCGATACCGCCACGCGCATCGCGCGCTGCGCGCCTTCCATTACCGCATCTGGGTCCGCCGCGACCTGCTGCCGCAAACGCGAAAATTCTTTAAAGCCGGCGCGAAAAATACTTTCGATGCCGACCGATTTGCCGCTGTCGAGCTTGCTGTTGCCCTGCCGAAATAACTGGCTCAAATCGATACCGGACCAGAACTCCTGTTCGAACGCTTCGAGCTCCTGGTGTGCGGCGCGAAAATACAAAGCCCGTTGCACGATAAAAAACCACGAGGCCAACGAGGCCAGCAATAAAATTCCCATCACGAGTTGCACCGTGAAGCTGGCATTCAATACCAAATGGATAATGGAAATATCTTGATTCACCCGCGCATGCTCCTCATTGCGATCGCGCTGCAGCCAACGCAATCAATAAATCTTCAGGGATACGTTTTGGTTTCAATGTGTGTTGGTCGACACAGGCGATATTGACGCGACCGCCGCACAATTCTTCGGCGCCGCGCAGTATACGCTGTTCGAACGTCAGTTGCGTTGCGCGCCGCTCGACGATGCGCGCTGTTGCAATCAATTCATCATCGAGCTTCGCGGGGCGGCGATAATCGACCGCGATAGCGCGCACAACAAACATTAAATGGGTGCTGAAAACTGCGGCTTTATCGAAACCATGCGCGCGCATAAATTCAGTGCGTGCACGCTCCATGTATTTTAAATAGTTCACATAAAATACGATACCGCCAGCATCGGTATCTTCGATGTAGACGCGCAGCGGCCAATGAAATTCCGCGTTCAATTTATTCGTTTCCGGCATCGTCCGCGCTCAGCGGCAACGTCGTCTGCCGGCGTCGATCATCGACACGCTCGCCACCGACGGGTCTTGGATCGGGCAAACCGAAATGCAGATACGCGCCGCGCGTCGCCATGCGGCCGCGCGGTGTACGCACGATGTAACCCTGCTGAATCAAAAACGGTTCGAGCACATCTTCGATCGTATCGCGTTCCTCGCTGAGCGCCGCCGCGAGGCTTTCAACTCCAACCGGGCCGCCATCGAACATTTCGATCATCACCAGCAACAGTCGGCGATCGAGATGATCGAAACCGCGCTGATCGACGTTGAGCATATTCAGCGCGCGATCGGCCATCTCCGCGCTGATGATGCCATCGCCTTTGACTTCGGCGTAATCGCGCACGCGGCGCAATAAACGATTGGCGATGCGCGGCGTGCCGCGCGCGCGCCGCGCGATTTCATGCGCACCGGCCGGCTCGATAGTAATGCCGAAAATATTGCCGGCGCGTTGTACGATGTGCGTAAGATCTTCGACATTATAAAATTCGAGGCGCTGCACAATACCGAAGCGATCGCGCAGCGGCGACGTCAGCAATCCTGCTCTCGTGGTGGCGCCGACCAGCGTGAACGGCGGCAGATCGAGTTTGATCGAACGCGCGGCTGGACCTTCGCCGATCATGATATCGAGCTGAAAATCTTCCATCGCCGGATACAGCACTTCTTCGATGTGCGGACTCAGCCGATGAATTTCGTCGATAAATAAAATATCGCCGGGCGCGAGATTGGTCATCAGCGCGGCGAGGTCGCCCGCGCGTTCGAGCACCGGGCCCGATGTGGTTTTCAGCGCGACGCCCATTTCATTGGCGAGAATATTCGCCAGCGTGGTTTTGCCGAGACCGGGCGGACCGAATATCAACGTGTGATCGAGTGGCTCTCCACGCTGACGCGCAGCGCTGACAAAAATTTCCATCTGCTCGCGCACCGCGTGTTGGCCGACATATTCGGCCAGCGTTTTCGGTCGCACTGCGCGATCGAGACCGTCTTCGCGCGGCGTTGCGGTGGGGGAAATTAGGCGGTCGTGTTCGATCATACTCGACGTTTCTTCAAAATAAATTTCGTAATTTAATAGTAAATAGAATTGTGCCACCGAATCGCCGCTCAACCTTATCGTTTGCGACGACACGCCGTAAATATATCCCTATGCCCAAAACACTCGCTGCGCTCATGGGGCAGGCTCTAGGCTCGGTCGCGATATCCTGTCGCTCTACGGTCGCTGCAAACAATAAGGTCAAGAGGCTGGCTATGTGCATCAATTTTTTGCCGCATTTTTCAACGCAGCGCGAATCAATTCCTCACTCGTGGCAGCATCGCTACCCTTCACCGCCGCAATCATTTTTGTCGCCTCTTGCGGTTTGTAACCCAATGAAATCAGCGCCGACTCTGCCTCCAATAATCGATCGCCGCCGCGCGCGGGCAATTGTGCAGCGCCTTCACTGACAGCGACACCGTCGGCGTGCCAATCGCGCAGACGATCGCGCATTTCAATCAATAAACGTTCCGCCGTTTTTTTACCGACGCCGGGTAGACGCACCAGACCCACGGTATCGCCATCGCGCACACAGCGCACAAAATCGGCTACATCCATGCCGGATAAAATCGTCAGCGCCAATTTAGGTCCGACGCCATTCACTTTGATCAGCGCGCGAAATAACGCGCGATCCCGTTGACTTGCGAAACCATACAGCAGATGCGCATCTTCGCGCACGATCAAATGCGTAAACAGTTCGACGCTTTCGCCGAGCGCAGGCAACTGATAGATCGTCGTCATCGGCGCCTGAATTTCATAGCCGACGCCATTTACATCGACCAATAATTCGGGCGCTTGTTTTTCGAGTAATTTACCGCGGATTCTGCCGATCATAACTCTCTATTTCTTTAATCATCGAGTAGGAGCGCCACTCTGAAAACAATTACCCTAAACGCCCGCGCCGCATACGCGCACGCGTTTGTCCCTGCAATGCCATGCCGATCATGCCCTGCCGCGTATTGGCGTGACACAACGCCGCGGCAAGCGCATCGGCAGCATCTTCCTGCGGCGCCACCGGCAATTTCAGCAGGATTTTAACCATGTGCTGCACCTGCTCTTTATTCGCGGCGCCGGTGCCGACCACGGCCTGTTTAATTTGCCGCGCGGTATATTCGGCGACAATCAATTCATGACGCATGCAAGCAACGATCGCCGCGCCGCGCGCCTGTCCCAGCTTCAACGCGGAGCCGGCGCTCTTCGCCATAAAGACTTCCTCCACGGCGACCTCGGCAGGACCGTGACTAGCGATAATTTCGGAAATGCTGTCGAAGATAATTTTTAAACGATCGGCCAGCGCGATCACAGGGAGGCGAATCACACCACTGGCAACATATTCCTGGCGACTGCCAGTGACACGAATAATACCGAAACCGGTTTTACGCGAACCCGGGTCAATGCCGAGAATTAAAGTCATGCAGCTGGCCGTGGGTGGGTTTGGCTATTATGACCATAAGCGAAATCGTTTAGCCACTGCAACAAGCCGCTTGACGCTGTCATTATTAACCCAGCAATGAATATTGTCGGGTTAATAATGGATTCATGGATGAATCCGTGCGGCTTTAGCCGCGAAAACAAAGTACATCAGGAAGATGTACTTTGTTGCCAGGTTAATAATAATCACGCGTTGAGCTGCTCCATCACTTCGGCAGAAATTTCCGCGTTGGTGTAGACGTTCTGCACATCGTCGAGATCTTCGAGCGCGTCGATCAAATCGAGAATGGCTTCCGCCGCTTCTTTATCGAGCGGCACATGCGTCGCTGCGAGCATCGTCACTTCGGCGGCTTCAGGCTTCAGACCGGCCTTGACCATTGCATCTTTTACCGCGCCGACAGTTTCCCACGGCGTCAATACTTCAAGCGAACCGTCGTCGTGCGCGACGACATCGTCGGCGCCGGCTTCGAGCGCCGCGTCCATCACTTTATCTTCACTGACACCGGCCTCGAAAATAATCTGGCCTCTGCGCGTAAATAAATACGCGACCGAACCGTCGGTGCCGAGATTGCCGCCGCGCCTCGAAAACGCGTGACGCACTTCAGCGACGGTGCGATTCCGATTATCGGTCATCGCTTCGATCAGCACCGCGACGCCACCGGGAGCGTAACCTTCGTAAGTTAATTCTTCGACGTTGTCGGCATCGTTGGTACCGGCGCCGCGTGCAATTGCGCGATCGATCGTGTCGCGCGTCATATTGGCGCCCAGCGCTTTATCGACAGCGGCGCGCAGGCGCGGATTGTCATCCGGCTCCGGCCCACCGAGACGCGCGGCAATGGTGAGTTCGCGGATCACTTTAGTGAAAATCGCACTGCGCTTGGAATCTTGGCGCGCCTTGCGATGCTGAATATTCGCCCATTTACTGTGGCCGGCCATGTCGAATCACTCCTCGCTCTTACGCAAACGAATATTCAGTTCGCGCAATTGCGCCGCATCGACCGCGCCCGGCGCGTCCGTCATCAGGCACGCGGCGGTTTGCGTTTTCGGAAAAGCGATGACATCGCGAATCGATTTCGCGCCGGTCATCAACATCACCAGGCGATCGAGGCCGAACGCCAAACCGCCGTGCGGCGGTGCGCCATATTTCAATGCATCGAGCAGAAAACCGAATTTTTCTTCGGCCTCTTCAGCATCGATGCCCAATACGCGAAATACCGCTTCCTGCACATCGCGCTGATGAATACGAATCGAACCACCGCCAAGTTCGGTGCCGTTCAACACCATATCGTATGCGTTAGACAGCGCGGATGCCGGATCTTTTTGCAACTCTTCGAGAGTGGCCTTTTCATCATTGATAAACAGCGGCGATGTGAACGGATGGTGGCACGCGCTCAAACGACCTTCGCTGTCCTCTTCGAACATCGGGAAATCGACGACCCACAGCGGCGCCCACGGACGCTCGTGCAACTTGAGATCGTCGCCGATTTTGATGCGCAGCGCGCCCATCGCATCGGCGACGATTTTCTTTTTGTCGGCGCCGAAGAAAATAATATCGCCATCGATTGCGTTAAGCCGTTTGATCAACTCAAGCACAACCGCTGCGGGCATGAATTTGATGATCGGCGACTGCAGTCCGTCGAGTCCTTTTGCCAATTCATTGACCTTGATCCACGCCAGGCCTTTCGCGCCATAATTGGCGACAAAACTGGCGTAATCGTCGATTTGTTTGCGCGTCAGCTTTAAGCCACCACCCGGTACTTTCAGCGCAGCGACGCGGCTTTTCGGATCGTTGGCAGGGCCGCTGAACACTTTAAAATCGACCTGCTTCATCAGATCGCACACGGTGACGAGTTCGAGCGGAATACGCAGATCGGGCTTGTCCGAACCAAAGCGATTCATCGCTTCGGAATATGGCATGCGCGGAAATGCGCCGAGATCGACAGCCAGCACAGTTTTGAACAGATCGCGGATCATGCCCTCGGTGATCGCCATGATGTCTTCGGCGCTGAGGAAAGACGTTTCGATATCGATTTGCGTGAATTCGGGTTGACGATCGGCGCGCAAATCCTCATCGCGAAAACATTTGGCGATTTGATAATAACGATCGAAGCCGGACACCATTAATAATTGTTTGAACAGTTGCGGCGATTGCGGCAGCGCAAAAAATTTGCCCGCGTGCGTGCGGCTCGGCACCAGATAATCGCGCGCACCTTCCGGCGTTGCGCGCGTCAGGATCGGCGTTTCCAGATCGATAAAGCCCTGTGCGTCGAGATAGCTGCGCAACGTCGACGTGATCCGTGCGCGCAACTTCAAGCGCTCCTGCATTTCCGGACGGCGCAGATCGAGATAGCGATAGCGCAGCCGCACTTCTTCGCCGACCGAATTGTGTTCATCGAGCGGAAACGGCGGCGTCGCGGCGGCGTTATAAATTTCGAGTTCTGTGCCGAGTATTTCGATTGTGCCGGTCAGCATATTCGGATTGACGGTGTTTGCGCTGCGCGCACGCACGCGGCCGCTGATTTTCACTACGTATTCGCTGCGTACTTTATCCGCGCGCTGAAAATGTTCGCCGACGTCGGGATCGAACACGACCTGCACAATGCCCTCGCGATCGCGCACATCGAGAAAGATCACGCCGCCGTGATCGCGGCGGCGGTCCACCCATCCGCACAGGGTCACGTTCTGATCGATATGGTCGTTGCGAAGCGTTCCGCAATAGTGGCTGCGCGTGGTCAAAATCGTGTTTCCTTAATTAATTCACTTGTGACTTATGTTCGTCGGTGTATGTTCAGCGCCGCCGCATGATATTGCTTAGCTGCCGCTATTCGGCGCTGTGGAAGTCGCCGCGGCGGGCGTTGCGGCAGTCGATTCACCGCCCGATTTGTTCGCGTCGGCGGATTTACCGGTGCTATCGGCGGTGCTTGCATTGTCTTTTTCGCCGGCGACATTTTTCTTTCCGGCCGATTTGAAATCGGTTTCATACCAGCCGCCGCCCTTCAAACGAAATCCGGCCGCTGAAACTTTTTTTCGCAACTTGAGCGCACTGCATTGCGGGCATTGCAGCAGTGGTGCGTCACTCAGTTTTTGCAGCGCTTCCAATTCGTGCTGACACGCTTCGCATTGATACTCATAAATGGGCATACGGCAACTCTCGACATTATTTCCCACGCAGGGCTCCGCGCCGAAAACGCGCGATTATACCTGAAGCTCCAGGCATCAGTAACGGGTGAACATGGGGGTTGTGACAGGGTGATTCAAGCATGCGGTCAGCGCGGACCGCGGCGGGAAAACGCCGGAGCGGTAGTCGCTCCGGCGCGGCAGAACATCAAAGCATTACGCTTCGACAAACGCCTTCAGTTTTTTCAGCGGGCGTACCTTTACCGCCACACTGGCCGGCTTGGCCTTGAACGTGGTTTCTTCGCCGGTGAACGGATTGATGCCTTTGCGGGCTTTTTTCGCCGGCTTTTTAACCGTGATGATTTTCAACAGACCCGGCAGCGTGAATTCGCCGAGGCCTTTTTTGCTGATACTGCGGGAAATCAGCGATTCGATTTCATCGAACACCGCGGAAACCTGCTTGCGGTTCAGCGCGGTGGCGTCGGCGATCGAAGTCAAAACCTGGCTTTTGGATAATTTAGTGGTTACTGCGGCGGTTACTTTCTTCGGAGCTGCAGCGACTACTTTTTTCGCAGCTGATTTTTTTGCGGCCGGTTTGGCAGCAGCTTTTTTCTTTGGAGCAGCTTTCTTAGTTGCCATCATCAGGTTCCTGTCGTTGTTACAACATAATTGAGTTGCGACGAAGTAAAATTCACCCCTAACGACATTGCCGCTGCGCGCGAAACACGTAAATTACCGAGGAATTCGCACACCGCTTACAATGTCTGCGCATGGTATAGACGAATAAACACTGCAATTCAAGCATTTTTTGCATTTCACATTAAAAAACACCCTGTTTTAAAGCTTTTTTTGCCCTGTGTGCACTAATTCGCCGGAAAATACCCGGAAATTTGCTCGACAATGTAACGTGATATCGGCAATGCCGATGTCGCTGCGGGTGAAGGCGCATTGCAGACATGCAGCGTGCGCGCACTGCGCACGAACAGAAAATCCTGCAATAAACGTCCCGCGCTATCGACTGCTTGCGCGCGGATACCGGCGGGATGCGCAACGAAATCGTCGAGCTGCAAACGCGGACAATACTTGCGCGCCTCACGCAGATACGCGGCGGGAATCGCACTGTTGCGAATTTCGCGCAATCCCTGCGCCCAATAACGCGGCAACAACCGCCAAAAGCCTGGAAAACTCGCCATATCGCAAATATCGGCGAAATCGAATTGTTTACCGGAATAGGCTTCGCGTCCGGGCGCCAACACCGCGTTCGGACCGACCGTGATGGCGCCATCGATCATGCGCGTCAAATGAATACCGAGAAACGGCAGCGCAGGATCGGGCAACGGATAAATATGATGCGAGATCGAAATCGCGGTATCGGTGCGCAAACGAAAATATTCGCCGCGAAAAGGGACGATGCGAAAATCGGCTGTCATTCCCTGCATGCGCACCAAGCGATCGGCCATTATGCCGGCGCAGACCGTCATGAATTCAGCACGAAATTCGCCGGCAGTTGTCGTCACGATTATTTCGACAGCGCGCTCTTGCAGCGCGAGCACTTCCACACCCGCGCGCGTTTCGCCGCCGGCGGCGCGAAATAAATCGAGCAGCTTGCGGCAAATCGCCGCGTAATTCGTCATTCCGGTCGCGGGAATGCGCAGCGCCGCCAAGCCGGCGATCGCCGGTTCAAGCGCATGCAATTGCGCCGCATCGAGCACTTCGCTTTCGATACTATTTTGCGCGCAGCGCTCGCGCAATTGTTGCATACGGGTTAATTCAAGCGCACTGGTTGCGACCAATAGTTTGCCGCAGCGCTCAGCGGGTAAATTGTGCTCGCGACAAAAAGCGAAAGTCGCCGCTGCCCCTTCCTTACAGAACTGCGCCTTTAAACTGCCCGGCGCATAATAAACGCCGGCGTGAATGACGCCGCTGTTGCGACCGGTCTGATGACTCGCAAACTGCTGCTCTTTTTCCAGCAGTAAAATTGCACGGCCCGGAAATGTCTGCTGCAGGCGCCATGCAGTCGCCGCGCCGACAATGCCGCCACCGACGACAATGAAGTCATAGCGCATCAATTAAATCGTCGCGGCCGGTTGTAAACCGGCCGGCGACAATAATTCTTCGATCGCCATTATGCGCTCATGCAACGCGGCATCATCGTAGGCGATGGCGGGCTTTACGCCCCATACCGGTCGCGGCCACGCCGCATCGTTTTGAAAACGCACAATCACGTGCACATGTAGTTGCGGCACGACATTGCCCAAGGCGGCAACATTGATTTTATCGGCGCGAAAATGCCCCGCCAGCGCCGCGCTGATTTGCGTGATTTCATCGAGCAGCTGTTGCTGATCGATGCGCGGCAATTGAAACAGCTCGACGATTTCTTCACGGCGCGGCACCAACACCAGCCAGGGATATTGCGCGTCATTCATCAGCAACACCCGGCTCAACCGCAAATCGCCGATCGTTGCGCAATCCTTTGCCAACTGCGTATGCAATTCGAACATTTGCCTTCCTCCATCGCATCGATCAATCGTAAAATGCGCGCTCATATTCGATTATTGGAATCCACATCCGCCATGCGCGCAAGTCAATTTCTTCTCGCCACCGTAAAAGAAACACCCGCCGACGCCGAGGTGATCAGCCATAAGCTGATGCTGCGCGCAGGTATGATTCGCCGTCTCGCTTCCGGTTTGTATACGTGGCTGCCGCTCGGGTTGCGCGTGCTGCGCAGAGTCGAAGCGATCGTGCGGGAGGAAATGAACAAAGCCGGCGCGCAGGAAGTGTTGATGCCGGTGGTGCAGCCCGCCGAATTGTGGCAGGAATCGCGGCGCTGGGAGCAGTACGGTCCCGAACTTGCGCGTTTGCGCGATCGTCACGACCGCGCGTTTTGTCTCGGGCCGACGCACGAAGAAGTGATCACCGATTTGGTCCGCAGCGAAATCAAAAGCTACAAACAATTGCCGGCGAATTTTTATCAGATTCAAACCAAATTCCGCGATGAAATCCGCCCGCGTTTCGGCGTGATGCGCGCGCGCGAATTCATCATGAAGGACGCCTATTCGTTTCACCAAGATCAGGCCTCGCTGCAACAGACATATGATTTGATGCACCGCACGTACTGCAATATTTTTACGCGACTGGGTTTGGATTTTCGCCCCGTTCTCGCCGACACCGGCTCGATCGGCGGCACCGGCTCGCACGAGTTTCATGTGCTCGCCGCCTCCGGTGAAGACGATATCGCTTTTTCAAACAGTGGCGATTATGCCGCGAATGTCGAAATGGCGGAAGCTTTAGCGCCGGCTGGCATGCGCGCGGCTCCGACACAAACGCTGCAAAAAATTGCCACACCGAATGCACATACGATCGACGAGATCAGCGAATTTTTAAAAATCGATGCAAAGCAAACGGTAAAAACATTGATCGTGCTAGGCGTAGAAGAAAAAAATAAATCGGCACCGCTGGTCGCGTTGGTGCTGCGCGGCGATCACACATTGAATGAAATCAAAGTCGAAAAAATTGCCGGCGTCGGCAAGCCGCTGCGTTTTGCCGGCTAGGAGCAGATTAAAAAAATCATCGGCTGTCAACCGGGCTCGATCGGTCCTGTCGATTTGAAAATCGACATCGTTGTCGATCGCGCCGCCGCGCAACTCGCCGATTTCGTTTGCGGCGCCAATGAAGAGGGGTTTCATCTCACCGGCGTGAACTGGCAGCGCGATGCCGCGCGCGGCCGCGTCGAAGATATCCGCAATGTCGTTGCAGGCGATCCGAGTCCCGATGGCAACGGTACGCTGCTCATCAAACGCGGTATCGAGGTCGGTCATATTTTTCAGCTCGGCACCAAATATTCGGCGGCGATGAATGCGAAAGTATTGAATGAAGAAGGCCGCGAACAGCTGGTGATCATGGGCTGTTACGGCATCGGCGTCAGCCGCGTGGTCGCCGCCGCAATCGAACAGAATCACGACGAAAACGGCATCATCTGGCCCGCTGCGATCGCGCCGTTTCAAATCGCAATCGTACCGCTCAATGCACAGAAATCCGCAGTCGTGCACGCGCAATCCGAACGGCTTTACGAAAGCCTGCAGCGCATGGGCTATGCTGTGTTACTGGACGATCGCAACGAGCGTCCCGGCGTGAAGTTCGCCGATATCGATCTGGTGGGAATTCCGCATCGCTTTGTCGTCGGCGAGCGCAGCCTGCTCGAAAATAAGCTCGAATACAAAAGTCGCCGCGAGACGCAGGCGCGTGAGATTGCTTTAACCGATGTCGATTCGTTTTTGCAGCAATATATTCCGCTTCGCTAATTTTGGCGCCGGCCTGGCATTGTGCGTAGCGGCGCTCACTGCCAGCGCTGGCGGCATACCACGCGACGAACAGGAACACGCGGAAATGCGCGTGTTTCTGAAAGCGGCAATCGATAAATCCGATAGCTTCGCCGATCGCTTCGATGCGGAGGTGTGGCTGCTCGACATGTCGACGCGGCTAGCGCCATTTATGCGAAACCCGGAAGAGCGTCTCGAATTGCTGCGCGCCATTCATCGCGAAGCGCGGCGCGCCCAATTGAAACCGGATCTGGTGCTGGCGCTGATTCAAGTCGAGAGCAAATTCGATCGCTACGCGGTTTCGCGCGTCGGCGCGCAGGGCTTGATGCAGGTGATGCCGTTTTGGAAAAACGATATCGGTCATCCCGACGATAATCTGACCGACGTCGCTACCAACCTGCGGTACGGCTGTCAGATTTTGAAATATTACATGCAGAAGGAAAGCGGAAGCTGGATGCAGGCACTGGCGCGCTATAACGGCAGCTACGGGAAATTATGGTACCCGGCGCGGGTGATGGATGCGTGGCGCGATCGCTGGTATGCGGGAGATCTATAGCGAGGCGACGTTACAACAAACCGAATTCGCGCAATGTTCCCTGCAGTTTTATGCCGTCGATCGGTTTGCGAATGAAATCCAGTGCGCCGAGCTTGAGTACTCGCTCGCGTGCTTCGGGTTGAATATCGGCGGAAATCACAATAACAACCGATTTCAATCCTTCGGCGCGGATGTGTTCGAGCACTGCGTAACCATCCATCTGCGGCATGGTTAAATCCAGAAATACCATTTCGCCCTTACCGGCACGTATCGCTTCCAATCCTTGCGCGCCGTTTTCGGCAAAGGTGACTTCGACATCCCAACCTTCCGGCAGTGCGCGCAGCACCTGCTTGCGCGCCATATTGGAATCGTCGCAAATTAGCAGCGGGATAGACATCAGGTCAAAAAGCTCAGCGTCCGGTCATCGGCACTCAGAGCTCAGTATAGACGGCTAGCGTTGTTTTGCCGGAAAAACGCCGCGAGCTTTAAGAAGCGGCGGCGGTATTGGCGACAAAAAGCTCGCCTATTTTGCCGTTGCCGTGATTCCAGCGCTCAAGGATCACCGCCAGATTTTGCGCCTGCTTATGCAACGCGCGCAGTTCGTCGATACTTTCGCGCTGACCCGCGAATACCGGCATTTTGAGCAGCTCGTTTATCAACACATGATCGGGCTGCTCCATCCGCAACACTTCCAGCCGCCAGCGTATGCTGTGCACGACAGTGCGATAGAACAGTAGCTTGGTGGACAGATGTACCTGACTGAAGTTTTCGAGTTCGCCAAAGGCCTTAAAGTCGCAGGCAAATAACAGTGCGCCGCGATCGCTGGAGGCAGCGACCGTCGCTTTGCGCTGGTGATCGCACAGCTGCGCCAAATCGCCAAAAAGCTCGCCTGGTGTAATCGCATTGATCGCTTCAGCAGGCTCGGGCCGATCGCGATAGACAATCAATTTACCCTTGATCAAAAAATACAGCCAGGTACCCTTCTGACCGCGCCGCATAATCGTTTCGCCCGGCGCCAACTCAACCAGACAGCAGTAGGTCATTAACAAATGCAGCTGATCTTCATCGCGCAGACGCAATTCCTTGAAGAACGGAATCCTGGTGAGGAGAGTCGCCAACTCGCCGCGGGGGATATGTCGAATCTCTTTGATATTCATTAACAGCTCTTTGCGCTATCCGCCCTGACCGATTAAATACCGCGAATCCACCGCCCATTACTGAACAAATGTAGCCGGTATTGCCGTGAACTGGAGCATACTTTTTCCGGTTCATCGTTTCGGACTGGATTCGCCCGCAGTAAAATAATGGTCTATCTTTACCGGCAACAAAGTCAATCAAGATATAACTGCGCGTCGCATGACCGCGGCGCAACGCGATCACGGGTCGGATAATAGTTCTAAGCGACCGGATTATCAGGGTGGAAAACGACAAATAACGATGAAATCAATTTATGCGTTTTTTATTACGATCGCGCTGATCACCGGTTCGTTTTGCGCACGCGCGCAAAATGGCGGCGATTTGAATCTGAACGGCATCGCCGCGTTCGAACAACTGCGCAAAGAATATTATATCGGCGCTCTTTATCTGGGATGGCCGGGTCGCGATCCCGCAGCGATTGCCAATATGCCCGGCAAAAAACGCATGCAGTTGAATATCACCGCTGATCGCTGGCCCGCGCTGCGCTTTTCGCAAATGTGGAATCAGGCGATAACGATCAATAATCCCAGTGCCGTCATCAACGCCAACGCGCTGGATATTCTTGCATTCACCAGCATTCCCAAAGGCGATCTGGTGGAAGGCGATCAACTGGTTTTCGAACTCACCGGAAACAATAGCACTCTCGTTTTGTTAAACGGGACACCTGCGTTGCGTACCAATGGTCCTGCTCTCTTTACAATGCTGCTGAATGCATGGATCGGACCGCGACCGCCGACCTCGGAATTTAAACGCGATATTCTCGATACGCCGAAAGACCAGACTGGAACCGATCTGGTGACCCGCTTTCAAAGCATACATCCAAACGATACCCGCAAAAAAACCATCGCAGGCTGGGGCCTGAAAGTTGAACCCGAAGCACCCGCCGCCATTGCAACGACGGTAGTAACGACCGCAGCACAAGCGCCCGCTGCTGCGGCAATACCCGTACCGGCTCCGCAAAAATCCGAGCCGTCCGCTGTTGCGGTTAAACCACAACCGGAAGTAAAACCGGAAACAAAATCTGAAACAAAACCGCGCGGAGCAGCGCCAGCCGCGTCGCCGGCCGAAGTAGCAAAAGCCGCGCAAGCCGACGCCGACGCTATCGCAGCCGCACAGCAAAACAAGGAAGCTCACGACAAGCAACAAGAGCAATTCAGCAATGAATACCTAGGCGCGATACGCAAAGCAGTCATGCACAACATCGAATATCCCCGCCGCGCAGTAAAAGAGAATATTGAGGGACTCGTAATGGTTCGCATTAAAGTCGATCATGGCGGCAAACTTAATTCGGTTGAGATTGCGCAGTCTGCCGATGAAACTCTCGACGAAGCTGCCGAAAAAGCCGTGAAGAAAGCCGCCCCATTTCCAAAAGCGAGTGATGCGCTGGAGGGCGACAGTTTTGAAACTCTCATTCCCGTGGTATTTAAACTGACGCAGTGACAGCGCAGCAGTTTCTGCATATTGTCACGGCATCTGTCCGCAAAACCGTTCGTCTGCTTTGACCATCCATCTCAAATCGGATGGCTATACTGAGCCGAAGCGAAAGTAAAAAACTGTAACCACGGCTGTAGCATGCGTCAAACCACGACGGTTCCGTTAGACCATTTAATTCCCGACTTACAACAGAGCGCTGCAATCCCGCGCAGCGATTTAATTCTTTGTCGTTTTTGCCACGCTGCAATCACCAGCAAACGGGAAGAATTGCAAGTCAGCGGCGGGCATCAGCATCGCTTCGTCAACCCAAGCGGCTTACAGTTTTTAATCGGCTGTTTCAAGCTGGCACCCGGTTGCGATATTGCCGGTCCCGCCATCAATGAATACTCGTGGTTCAAAGGGTTTATTTGGCAAATTGCGCGCTGCAGCGACTGCGGCGAACATCTCGGCTGGTTTTATCAAAGCGGCGAAGCCAATCAGTTCTTCGGATTGATTGTAGAAAAGCTCGCACGCTATCAAGCACAATCGTAAACGGCCGCGATACAAGGCTGGCACGCGAGTGCCGGCAAGCTCTATCATGAGCGTCGATATATTCGGCCTTTGCACTTCATGACCACAGCACCATTTATTGTTCCGTATTGTGAGCGCGACATACGCGTCGTATTTGTCGACGATCATTTAATCGTCGTCGACAAGCCGTACGGTTTACTTTCGGTACCGGGCCGCGATCCGGCCAATCGCGATTGTGTGCCCAGCCGTCTGCTGGCCGAGTTCGGCGAGCTGCGCATCGTGCATCGACTCGATTTC
>DASXYH010000178.1:0-2880 GCA_036502545.1 Spongiibacteraceae bacterium | reverse complement strand
AGAACGGTTCGAACGCGGTTTTAATTTGCCACGCACTGAGCGGACATCATCACGCCGCCGGTTATCATGCGGGCGACGATAAAAAACCGGGCTGGTGGGACGATTACATCGGCCCCGGCAAACCGATCGATACGCGCTATTTTTTTGTGGTGAGTCTCAACAATATCGGCGGCTGTCACGGCTCCACCGGACCGGCTTCGATCAATCCGGAAACCGGCAAACCGTGGGGCCCCGATTTTCCGAGTTTGCGCTGTCGCGACTGGGTGCATACGCAGCGTTGTTTAATGCAGGCTCTGAATATTCCTAGTTGGGCCGCGGTGATCGGCGGCAGTCTCGGCGGCATGCAGGCGATGCGCTGGTCGCTCGAATATCCCGAACTCGTGCGCAACTGCGTCGTGATCGCGGCGGCGATGAAACTATCCGCGCAAAATATCGCGTTCAATGAAATTGCGCGCAGTGCGATCATGTCCGATCCGAATTTTTACGGCGGCCGTTATCTCGAGCACGGCGCCATTCCCGCGCAGGGTTTGGCGCTGGCGCGCATGGTAGGACACATCACTTATTTATCGGCCGCCGGCATGATGGAAAAATTCGGTCGCGATTTGAAAGCCGGCGCGTTCGAATTGGGCAACGGTAATATCGTCGAATTTCAGGTGCAGAGTTATCTGCGCCATCAGGGCGATGCATTTTCGAAAACATTCGATGCCAACACCTATATTTTGATGACGCATGCGCTCGATTATTTCGATCTCGCGCGCGAATACAATGACGACGCGGTGGCGGCATTTTCGCACGCGCGCTGCGCGTTTCTCGTCGTCGCGTTCACCAGCGATTGGCGTTTCTCGCCGGCGCGCTCGCGCGAAATTGTCGACGCGCTGATCGCCGCGAAACGCTCGGTCAGTTATGCCGAAATCGATTCACCGCACGGCCACGATGCCTTTCTCGTACCGAGTCCACGCTACGAAGCGGTGTTCACCGCCTTCATGCAAACCATTGCCACTAAGAACAAGCGTGCGGAGATGGATTGATGCGTTTCGAGCTGACGCTGATTCAGGATTGGATCGAACGCGGTACACGCGTGCTCGATCTCGGTTGCGGCGATGGCACACTGCTGGTCGCGCTGCGCGACAACAAGCATGTTGAAGGCCTCGGCGTCGAAATCGAAATGGACGGAATTACGCATTGCATCGCGCGCGGCATCAATGTCATCGAACAGGATTTGAATGCCGATCTCGGCAACTTTCAAACTGCCAGCTTCGATGTCGTGGTGATGACATTGGCGCTGCAGGCGCTGCGTTATCCGCATCGCGTGCTCGATGAAATGCTGCGCATCGGCAAACACGGCATCGTCACGTTTCCCAATTTCGGCCACTGGCGCGCACGCTGGTATTTATTCAGCCGCGGCCGTATGCCCGTTTCAAAATTCTTGCCGTACACCTGGTACGACACGCCGAACATTCACTTTTGCACCGTGAAAGATTTCGAAGCGCTGTGCGCCGAAAAAGGCATCTGCATTCTGGATCGCGCGATGATCGGCGGCGGCAATTCACAGGGCTGGCTCGCGCGGCTGTGGCCGAATTTGTTTGCCGTAACGGCGGTGTACCATATCAGCCGCTAGCAACTTTCTTTATCGAAGGACTCTCACGCGCTTTGTCGAAGGATTTCTCATGCGGCTGCTCATCGTTTTTCTCGCCTTATTAAGTTTTAATGTCGGTGCGCAGACTGACGACAACGCGCCGACAATCGAAACGAGCAAAATTTTTGGCAATTACCTGGTTCTCTATAACGCCTTTCCTTCCGTCAATTTGTTACCTGCGATTGCCGCCGACTATCAGATCGAACGCGGCAGCGATATCGCGTTCATCAATATTGCTGTGCGCAATCAGGCCAATGGCGGCGACGTCGCGCAAGCGGTAACAATCAACGGCACCTATTCGGATTTGATGCAGAAGAAGCCGCTGGAGTTTCGCGAAATCCGCGAGCAGAATGCCGTTTATTACATCGCGCAGCTGCGCTACAACAATCGCGAAGTGCTGCGCTTCGATATGGAAGTGACACCGGTGCTGAACGCCGGCGAAGTCGCGCCGATCGGCGCGCCGTTTAAAATATCGTTTACACGTAAATTTTTTATTGAACCTTAAAATTTATACGGCACGGATAGCTCCCTCCCCTGATAAGGGGAGGTGCCGCGTAGCGGCGGAGGGGTTTTAATTTAACCGCAAACCCCTCCCCAGCCCTCCCCTTATCAGGGGAGGGAGTCGTCCGTGCCAAATGTAATTGGGTAATATTTTATGCAACGCATCGTTCTCGCCAGCGGCAATCGCGGCAAACTCACCGAGTTCAGGCAACTGCTCGCCGACAGCGGCTGGGATATTATCGCGCAATCCGAATTGCAAATTTCCGATGTTAAAGAAACCGGTCTGACCTTTGTCGAAAATGCGATTTTGAAAGCGCGCAATGCCGCGCAGCACAGTGGTCTGCCCGCGCTGGCCGACGACTCCGGTCTCGAAGTCGATGCATTGCAGGGCGCACCGGGAATTTATTCGGCGCGATACGCAGGATTTCCCAGCGACGATGCCGCCAATAATCGCAAATTGCTCGCGGCGCTGGCCGCCGTACCTGAAACGCAACGCAACGCGCGCTTTCAATGCGTGCTGGTATTTATGCGCCGCGCGCACGATCCTTCGCCGCTGATTTGTCAGGGAACCTGGGAAGGGCAAATTTTAGCGGCGCCGCGCGGTGCACAGGGTTTCGGTTACGACCCGTTATTTTACGTTCCCGCGCTGCAGCAGACCGCGGCCGAATTGCCGGCTGCGCAAAAAAATCAAATCAGCCATCGCGGTCAGGCCATGCAGAATTTGCTCGCCGCACTGCGCGAAC
>DASXYH010000177.1:0-4012 GCA_036502545.1 Spongiibacteraceae bacterium | reverse complement strand
TTTCAATGCGGCGATATCTTTCGCGAGCGCGGCGCGCGCCGGCAGCAAACCGCTATCGTCGATGTCGTGAATAATATTGTCGGCACTCAGTAATTGTTCGAGCGCGGTTTTTGGATCGCCGCCGAGCAGCAGACGTTGATTAGCGAGCTGCAGCAAGTATTCGGCTTCGGTCAATTGCCAATCGCTGTGATCGGCGGTGGCCAGTGCGGTGACTTGCTGCTGTTGCGCTTCGACACGGTTTTGCAATTCGTTGAGGCGCGCGGTGAGTTGATCGCGCGCATTGCGACTATCGGCGCGCTGATCGGTGAGTATGTTGCGCAATTGCGACAGCGCATTGGCCTGATCCTGCAATATTGACTGCGTGCGAAAATCGGAAAGTTCGCGCTGGGTATCGTCGCGGTAGAACAAACCGCCCGCGGCAATCAATGCCAATACCGCCAGCAGCAATGCCAGTAATGCGATGCCGTTGCGCGCCGGCGCCATTGCAGGTGGTGCTACTGCGGTAACGGGCGGCGGTGTTGATAAAGGTTCCGTCGATTCGCTCACTCTATTTCCCAATTTCAGTGTCAAGGAAACTCTGATTAAGTGTTTTGCTTTAATTCCACCGCTCTAAATATCCACCGATCTCGCAGCGGGTTGGCGCCGGAGGGGGTTCTCTTTTTCAGGACAAGAAGGTGATCTTATCGAAGCTGCGGTGCCATTCGTCATCGGAGAAGTCGACGAATTTTGCTAGGCCGACTACACCGAAGCTATTTGAATGCTCGCCACAGTAGTCCTGAAAAAGAGAACCCCTTCCGGCGCCTCATACTCTGCTACAGCGTGCCATTTAACAAACCTTTATCAGAGTTTACTTTTTTCGACTTTCATTAAAGCATCTATAGTCGCCGCCGTGCCTGCGTTGATGGCGACAATGATACGCGCGAACCCTAACTCTCGCGCCGTTTCACTGACGCGCTCGCTCGGCACGATCAGCGCGCGATTTTGCGCGAGCACTTGCGCCGCTGGTTGCAAATAGCGCCATAAATTCTGCAGCGTTTCATTGCTGTTCACACAGATCACATCGAACGCCATGCGTTGCAGCTGCATTAATTGTTCGTCATTTATTACCGGTTCGACGCGCCGATAGCATTCGGCATAATCGACTTGCGCGCCGCGCTCGCGCAGCGCGGCCGCCAATGTTTCGCGCCCGCCGATACCGCGCAAAATCAACACACGCTCGCCGCCGGGTCGCTGCAACGCAGGCAGCGTCAACAACGCTTCACTGCTCATCGCCGCAGTTCCATCGGCATGAGATTGCGCGATGATATCGCGCTGCGCCAGCGCCGCGATTGTTGCCGCGCCGATACCGTGCCAGGCGATGCCCTGCGGTAATTGCGGCCAATAATTATCTATCCAAGCCAAACCGTAGTGTACTGCATTGACGCTGATGGCGATGACGCGTCGATAGCGATCGAGATCGAGAATGCGCTGCCTGGTCTGCTGCCAGATCGCGGCATCGCGTTGTTCGTCCAGCGGCATTACGGTCAGCAGTGGAATATGCACCGCGCTACCGCCGCGATCGGCAATCGCCGCGATTAAATCGTCGGCGCGATCCTGCGGTCGCGTGACGAGTACGCGCAGCGCAGCGAACGGCATGTCATGCTTCGCTGCCATGATCGCCGCGATAGACTTGTTCGAGTACCGCGCCGGCACCCTGTTGTAATAATTGTTCGGCAACCGCAATGCCGAGCGCTTCCGGATCGATGCTCGATCCATTCAATTGTGCGCGCAGTATCGTGCTGCCATCCGGCGCTCCGACCAGACCGCGCAAATGCAATTCATCGCCGTGCGATTGATCGTCGCGCAATTGCGCGAACGCGGCGATCGGCACTTGGCAGCCGCCCTGCAGGCGTTTATTCAACGCGCGTTCGGCGCCCACGCATAATGCAGTAGGTTGATCGTGCAGCGGTTGCAACAGCGGTTGCACGCGCGTATCGCCGCTGCGAATTTCAATGCCGACCGCGCCCTGACCGGCTGCGGGCAAACTGATTTCGGTATCGATGCGCTGGCGAATGCGCGCGGCGAAATCGAGTCGCACCAAACCCGCGGTCGCGAGAATGATCGCATCGAATTCATCGGCATCGAGCTTCGCCAGCCGCGTGTTGACGTTGCCGCGCAATGTCATGATGCGCAAATCGGGCCGCAGCGCGCGCAATTGGCATTGACGACGCAGACTTGAGGTGCCGATGCGCGCACCGTGCGGCAGTGCGGCAAGCGTGTCATAACGTGCGCTGACAAACGCATCGCGCGGATCTTCGCGCGCGCAAATTGTCGCGAGTTCGAGTCCGGCTGGAAATTCCATCGGCACGTCTTTCATCGAGTGCACGGCGATATCGGCCGCGCCTTCGAGCAAGGCGGTTTCGAGTTCTTTGACGAACAAACCTTTGCCGCCGATTTTGGCGAGCGGTGTATCGAGAATTTTGTCGCCGCGGGTCGTCAACGTCACCAGCTCAACGCGCAAACCGGGATGATGACGCTGCAATTGCGCGCGCACGAATTCGGCCTGCCATAACGCGAGCGGACTTTTGCGCGTGGCGATGCGGATAAGATCGGAATTCATAGGGATTCAGCACGGAGAAACAGTCGACATGATACTACGAGCGGCGGAATGAACGCAGAGTTTGCGGCCGTGAATATCTCGCAGCGGGTTGGCGGTGCCAGGGGGTCTTTTTTTCAGGACAGGAGGTGATCTTGACGAAACTTCGTGCCATTCGGCATCGGAGAAGTCGTCGAGACCACCTAGGCCGACTACACCGACACTGCCGGAATGCTCGCCACAGAGTCCTGAAAAAAAGACCCCTGGCACCGCCTCATGCTCTGCTACAAGGTGCCTTCTATCAAATTCAAAATCTTTTATTCAGCGTTTTTCCAGATCGCGCCGCACATCGCTCAAATGACGGCGGCTGATGATCGGTCCGTGATTGATATCGGCGAGCTTGACGCGGTGCTGGCCGAGCGCGATGCGCTCCAGTCCCTGCACGTACTCGACGACGACCAGCGCATTGCGATGTACCCGCAGCAATTTATCGCCGAATTCTTCTTCCAGCTCCTTCAGCGTGTCGTCGATCAGCACTTCGCCGAAGCGATGAAACACCGTGACGTATTTGTGATCGGCGATGAAATAGCGCACTTCCGATAGTGGAATCAATTCCATCCCGCGCCGCGATTTTGCGCTGATGTGGCTGCGCATTTCGGGTTGCTGCGCCACCGGTTTCAGCGCCGTTAATTGCGACGTCGACAAGCGCTCGGCTTTCGCCAGCGCCAGTGCCAATTTATCCTGATTGACGGGCTTCAGCAGATAGCCGACTGCATTCGCATCGAACGCTTCGATCGCGTAATCATCGTACGCCGTGCAAAAAATCACGGCGGGCGATGTCGGCTTTTGCGCCAGCTGCAAAGCCGCGCTCAAACCGTCGAGACCCGGCATGCGAATATCCATCAGCACCACTTGTGGGCGCAGATCGTTGCACGCGCTGATCGCCTGCTCGCCGTTTTCGGCTTCGCCGATCACTTCGATTTTAGGTAAATGCACTAATTGCCGGCGCAAACGTGCGCGCGCCAACGGCTCATCATCGACAATTAAAACTTTCATAGCGATTCGGAAAGCTCCTCGAGCCAATGCCTAATCCGTCAGGTCCGTTCGGTAAAACAAGCGCGCGATATAAAGACCGTCGCGCTGTTCGCTGCTCACACCCGCGCCCTCGCCGTACAACCCCTGCAGGCGCCGCGCGATATTATCGAGCGCCATGTGGTTGCCTTTTTGTTCTTTGTGCGCCGTTGCGTGCGCAAATTCGGGCAATGGATTGCGCACTTCGATAATCACCTGGCGATCGCGGTATTCACCGTATATTTGAATGCAACCGCCCTGCGGTAGCACCTGAATGCCGTGATAAACCGCGTTTTCCAACAGCGGTTGCACGCTTAAACTCGGTATCGGCAAACGGCCTGGTAATTTTTCCGTTTGCCACTCCAA
>DASXYH010000176.1:0-6173 GCA_036502545.1 Spongiibacteraceae bacterium | reverse complement strand
TATTCTGGGTGTGGTCGGCGTTACCGATCGCGGGCCGACAACGCCGACTCCGGTTGGAAATTTCGGCGAATTCATCGAGTTGTTCGGCCCGGCCAGCCGTTATACGTTGCCCGAGTTGCGCACCGCATTCGCCAACGGCGTATCGCGCGCGGTGGTGGCGCGAGTAGCGCCGGGCAGCGCGCAGAAAGCTTTTCGCACCTTGCTCGACGATGATGGCGAACAGGTGGTGACGCTCGAAGCGCGCGCGGAAGGGGCGTGGGGTAATACGATTTCAGTGAAGGTGACGCAGATAAAAGCGTTGTCGGGCAAAGGCATTAAATATGTCAACCTGGAAATTTTCATCGCCGGCAAAAGCGTCGAAGTATTAAATAATTTGGTATTAAACGAAGACAGTCCCGATTATTTTTTCGACCGCATCAATAGCGATTCGCGCGTATTGATCGCCATCGATCCGCTATTTCAAAAAACATTGCCGGCATCGATTGCAGCCACTGCGCTGGCTGACGCCGATGGCCGCGCCGCATTCGCGACGCTGAAAGCCGGTGCCGCCGACGTCATTCGCGTCGATGGAAAAAAACAGGGGAAAACGGGAAATTTAAGTTCGATTGCAGTGAGCGACGGGCAGGCTGGCATGGTGCTACTCGGTGCCGCCGATGCGCCGAGTATTGAAGTATCAGCGCGCCAGGCTGGCAGCGATGGCACTGGCATTCGGGTCAGCGTAGCGGTGGCCGGTCCCGACAGCATTAACCTTGTGATTACGCCGGCAATCGGCGCGCCGCGCACGCTCGGCCCATTTACCACCGTGAATGCGTTAGTCGCAGCGGCGGCAAACGATCCCGATGTAATCATCACCGCGCGCGGCGCGGTATTGCCTTCGGTCATTGCCGCGACGCCATTGCCGCGCCGCATTAATATCGACGTGATTACCGAAGGCCGCGACACGTCAACTTACAGCAATTTATCGGCGCTGGCGGATATCGCGGCGATCACCGATCCGCTGGTGACGTTTTCTGTTGTCGAAGCAGCGACGCAATTACCCGATGTGAATACCGGCATCAATTTGCTGGGCGGCCGTAATAAAGGAGCGGCGTTATTGCTGACCGACGGCGTCGCTACCAATCCGCTGCTCGAAATCGTACCGGCCTCGGGAATCAACGCGAATTTATCCGTTGCTATCACGCAGGCAATCTCAACGCTCGACGGCAAAACCGGTGTCGTCAATGTAGTGGTGTTGCAGGACGGCGCAACGGTTGAAACATTCACGAATTTGACGATGGATCCGGATGACGAGAATTATTTGCCGGAAGTCTTGGCGAATTCTTCACAGTTGATTCGTGCCCACGATTTATTCGTCCGCAGTCGCGCCACTTCGCTGCCGATGCACAATCCGCGACCATTGGCGTTAAGCGGCGGCACATCGCCACTCGCCGACGATTATCAAACTGCGCTGGAAAATCTCGAGGCTGCCGAAGAAGTCGATTTGGTTATCGCAGCGGTCGCCAATCAACTCGATGACAGCAACATCAGAGCTGTGCATCAGCTTGTCGTTGCGCACTGCACTAAGATGGCCGATGTGGCGCGCAATCGTATCGGTCTCGGTTCGGTAACGAATAGCGAGTCGGCGAAGGTTGATGCCATTCTCGATCACGGCGACGATGTGCGCAGCGATCATTTTATTCTGTCGGCGCCGGCCGGTTCGGAAGCGGCATTGGCCGGTTTACTCGGCCTGCAGGATTATTTCCAATCGCCGACCTTCAAAACCATCGCTGCGCTGGGCGTGCCGGCAGGCGCGTATACCGATTCGCAATTGGAAAAACTGATCACCGGTAATATCGCGGCAATCAATGAAAAGCGCGGGCTCGGGATCATCGTTATCAAAGGTTTGTTGACCAGCGGCCGTCAGATCAATGTACAGCGCACTGCGAATAAATCGGTGCGCGAAGTTAAGGCGATCTCGGACAAATATATCGGGCTGCTCAATAACGAAGGTGCCCGCAACGCGTTGCGCCAGCAAATTATCGCGTTATTTCTGCAAATGGAAAAAGACGGTGCGCTGGTGCCGAGCACGGATGGAAAAGATCCTGCATTTTTCGTTAACGTCTATTCGACACAAACCGATTTTGCCAACGGCATCGTTCGCATCGATATCGCAATTCGCCCGGTGCGCGCAATCGATTACATCTACGCGACGATTCTGGTCAAGAACTGACAGCGGCCGAGAAACGGTAGAAATAGAAACAGATAGAAACAGATAGAAACAGGGAGGAATCAGCATGGCGCAATTATTTACTGCCTTTGCCTCGGAAGTGAAAATCAACGAGGAAACCGTCGAAGGCCTGCAATCGATCGAATACAACGTCGTGAAAAATCGCCAGCAAGTCGGCGCCATCGGCACCGACGAGCGCATCGCGGTTTATTTCGGCATTAAAAATGTTGCGGGCAGATTGCGCGTCGCATCGATCAACGGCACGCTCGATGGTTTTCTGCAATCCAATGCGTCGTTCTCCGTCAGTGCGACATTGCGCAACGGCGATGCCACCCGCAAGGTGTCATTCGACAATTGCTATATGGAGGATAAAAGTTTCGAACTCGGCGCCGAAGGTCATGGCGAAACGATTTACGCATTCACCGCAACCCGCGTGCGCGAAGAGTGATGGTCATGACCTGCTACGTGGACTGCGACAGTCACGCCGTTCGCAATGCTGAAGCAAATTGGCCGTTTGTGCTGGATTGGACCTGCGGCGACGCGCTGATCGATATCGGCGAGCGCAGTTACGTATTGCACCCGCTCGGCTGGCGCCAGAAATGCCATCTCGCGCGTTATGCGCATCTCGGCGAGCAATTTTTGCAAACGCAATTTTTGTGCGCATCGCTCGGTGCGCGGCCCAGTGAATTGCCGAAAGCCGGCACGGAGCGCGCGGTGCTTTCTACATTGGCGCGCTGGCTAAATGCGCCCGATGGCAATCTCGGTCTGCCGCTCGATCAGCAATTATTGACATCGGTGACGCTGGATATGTGCCGCGATATGCAATTGCCGCCATCCGCATTCGATACGCTGGAAGCATCCGATGTCGAATCATTGTGGCGAGCGTCGCGTGCGGAATGTGCGCAAAGAATGCAAGCTGTTCAATCGAACGATGCCACCGCGAATATTCCGTTGGGAATGACGCGTATCGTCCTTTTACCGAATGCCGGTTCGAATACTGATGGGAATGAAATAAAAAGAATTGATATAGAAAAAAACACTGCTACCGCGACACCTCAAATTCCCGTTGCCAGGAATTTCAGCGATGTGTCAACGCCGCTCAGCAACGCATTATCGACATCGCGAATCGAACCGAAGCTGTCCGCGCCAATGCAATTAAACGGCGCCGCTGTTGCAGGCGATTTCCCATCGATAAATCTGCCGCAATCGAGAAAAACTGTGGTTGCGCTCGCCAATCGATTTCGTGTTGACCTGTCGACAGTGAAAGAGGTACAAAAAATTAGCGCGCGCGCTGCGCACGGTAACGATGGCGTCGCGGCGTCTCGGCAACAAGCGAAATTATCGCGATCGAATGGCGCAAGCACAGAAACAATCGCGCCTACTTTTCTCGATGAGCCGGCAAGTTCAGCGCCGGCGACACAGGCACCGAGTATGACGGTGCAACGCGCGAGCACGTTATTGTCGCACGCGCGCTGGCCGGAAGCGGCAGCGCCGACTTCCGCGCTGCAACCCGAAATAACGTCGCAGCAGCAATCTCAATTGCATGCTGTGGCCAACGAACAACTATTCGCCGAATTCGCCGAACATCTCGATGAGGCGGTAAAAGCCGCCGGCATCGATCTGGAGAATTAATATGGGCGCGCCGATGATCGACGATATCGAATTGAAAGCGGTGCAGCACATCCGCCAGGAAACCGATCAGGGCTTTGTGCGCCAACGTATCGCGGGTCTCGATGGAACATTACATCAGAAATTAGGCCGACGCTCGCATCGCGTCGCACTCGCCGGTTTTTTGCTGCCGGATACCGCAACCGACGATTTGAAAAAATTGCAGGAAAAAGCCAGCGCCGGTGGCGAAGTTACATTTTCTGCCGATATCACCACCGCGCTCAGCGTCGACAAAATGGTGATCGAATCATTCGTTGCCGAGCAGCAGGTCGGACCTGCAGGTCAAATCGGTTATCACATTGTGCTGGCGGAAAGTCCGCCATTGCCGCCGCCGGCTGAGCTCAGTTCGTTCGGCGGACTCGGCGGTTTCGGTTTGGGCGATTTGGGATTCGACGCGGGTGCGCTCGGCGGTGTGCTCGGCGATATCGCCGATCAAGCCGGTGCGGTAATGGACGCTGTCGATACCGCGCTCGATGCCGTGCAGCAAATTTCCGCGCTGGCGAATCTCGCCGATCTTGCCAATATCGGCAATCCGATCAAACCGCTGTCGGATAAAGTCGGCGAATTGAAATCGATGGGGCCTGCAGTCGACACCTTAAGCGCCGCCGTAAAAGGATTGACCGAATGACATCGCAATTGTTGCCAAGTTATTCCCTGACACTTGGTTCGCAGCAGTGGACCGAGCAAGTGCTGCGAATGTCTGCGACCTTCGAACTCGCACCGCGCATCGACATGTTGCAAGTGTGGTTGCCGATTGCGGCACCGATGAAAGCGGCGCAAGGCGATAGCGTCGAATTGAAACTCAACAGCGGCGAGAAAGAAGAAATCGTATTCACCGGCGAGATCGATATGATCCGCCGCGATTTTGAAATGCTGCGTGTGAGCTGTGTCGATGCCGGCGGCGTGCTGTCGCGTTATCGTCCAGCGGAAACCTACGAAAATATCAGCGCCGCCACGGTAATCAAAAATTTAATCGATACGATGGGCATCGATGCGGGCGATCTGGAAGATGGTCCCGATCTCGCTTTTTATGTCGCCGATCCCACCCGCACCGCGTGGGAACACATCGCTCGTGTGGCCGCGTGGGGTTGCGCGGTGGCACGAGTCAGCGGCGAAAATAAAGTGATTGCGAGCGTCATCGATGCCGCGCAAGCAGAATTTGCACTGTTATACGGCCGCGAAATTTCCGCGTTGCATGTCAATAAACAAATGCAGGCAACGGATGCCTTTGTTATTGCCGGTGAAGCGGGTGTCGGCGATATCAATTCTCCCGATGCCGCACGCGCAACGACGGATTTTTTCGCCGGCAATCGTCCCGCAGGTCCCGCGCGCGGCAAACGCTGGCAATTCGAACCGGCGTTGCGCACGGCGCAAGCCGCAGGCACCGCTGGCGCCGCATTGCAACGGCAATACACAGCGAGCCTGGATGCCGGATATTTTCAGGCGTTTCTGCAACCGCAATTGCGCTGCGGCAGCGTAATCGAAATTCAAAAACTTCCCGACGGTTTAATTTCGGCGCCGGTTTGGGTGAGCCGCGTGCAGCACGAAATCAGCGAGCATTTGGTAACGACACGCGTACATTTTCGTCGCGGCGGCGATAGTTTCGATCCGCTGGCACTGCTCGGTTCGCTCGCGGGCGCATTGGGAGGATTGTTGTAATGCAGCGCATCGTGCACACGCTGCGCCAGATTGCGCGCCATGAAGTGCAGCAGCATTGGCACGCGAGTCTTGCGATCGTTAAGAGCGTGCACGGTGCGGATGCGAGCAATCAATATTATGCATGCACGGTGCAATTGCGCGAAACCGGTCTAGTGTTGCCCAAGGTTCCAATCGCGACCAGCGTTACCGGCGTTGCGGCGTTGCCGCGCGAAAACGATCTGGTCGTGGTGCAATTCATCGGCGGTGATTTGCACGCGCCGATCGTTATCGGACGCTTATACAACGAGATTGTCGCACCGCCGCAAAATGCGCCGGGTGAATATGTCACCGTGTTGCCGGGTGACGAAAGCAACACCGATAAACGCCTGGAGTTACGTATCAACACTCCCGGCGACGGCACCCGCGCTATTAAATTGTTATTGGATGGCTCCGTCGCCATCGCGCTCAACATCGACAATGGCGGTATCGAATTAAAAGCGCAGGACACCGTATTAAAACTCACGCAGAGCAGCAGTTCGGATGGGAAAGCGGAATTGAAAGTTGGCGATTCCAGCGTGACGATCGAGCAGGGCGGCGACATCACTATCGAAGCGACCGGAACATTGAAATTGAAAGCGAACAAAATTGAAATCGCCGGCGA
>DASXYH010000175.1:0-10347 GCA_036502545.1 Spongiibacteraceae bacterium | reverse complement strand
GGAATGGGTGCGCCAGAACGCGAAGGGTCGCCAGGCGAAAAGCAAGGCGCGTCTCGCGCGTTTTGAAGAAATGCAATCGCAGGAATTTCAGACGCGCAACGAAACCAACGAGATTTATATTCCGCCGGGACCGCGCCTCGGTGATCTCGTTATAGAAGTGAATAATATTTCGAAAGCGTTCGGCGATCGCGTGCTGTTCGAAAATCTCAGCTTCACGGTACCGAAAGGCGCGCTGGTCGGCATCGTTGGCGGCAACGGTGCCGGTAAATCGACTTTGTTTCGCTTGATCGCCGGCCGCGAGCAGCCCGATAGCGGCAGTATTCGTGTCGGCGATACCGTGCAATTGGCGCATGTCGAACAGACGCGCGAAAAACTCGACAACAATAAAACGGTGTGGGAAGCGGTGTCGGATGGTCACGACATCATTCGCATCGGCACTTATGAAGTGCCGTCGCGTTCGTATATCGGCCGCTTCAATTTCAAAGGCGGCGATCAGCAAAAACGCGTCGGCGATTTATCCGGTGGTGAGCGCGGACGTTTGCAACTTGCGTGCACGTTGAAAGAGGGCGGCAATGTATTATTGCTCGATGAACCGTCGAACGATCTCGACGTGGAAACGCTGCGCGCACTCGAAGAAGCATTGCTGGCATTTCCAGGTTGCGCACTGGTGATTTCGCACGATCGCTGGTTTCTCGATCGCATCGCCACGCATATCCTCGCGTACGAAGGTGATTCGCAGGTGATATTTTTCGAAGGTAATTTCAGCGACTATCACGCCGATTTTATTAAGCGGCGCGGCGAGCATGCGACACCGCAACGCATGAAATATAAACGGCTGAAATGATCGCAATGCTGCGCGGATAAAACTGGCAAAACACCGCGCAGTAAATTGCGAAAGCGCAGGTGCGCTACTTTTTTAAATCCAGCGATTTTTATGGCAAGGCAAGCGGAGAACTGCGATGAGTGAAATCACGAAGGAGCGACGTCAGTTTAGCCGCATACTTTTCGATGCGTGGGTTGAATTGCGTCAAGGCGAAAAACTCTGGCATGCGGCAGTGATCGATTTGTCATTGAATGGCCTGCTGGTTAACGAGCCGATGGATTGGGCCATCGATAGCGCGCAGCCGGTCAGCGCTGCGATTCGACTCGATGCCAACGCGACGATTCAAATGACCGTACTGTGGCGGCACAGTCGCAACGGGCAGATCGGTTTCGAGTGCGAGCACATCGATATCGACAGCATTAGCAATTTGCGGCGGCTGGTGGAATTGAATCTCGGCAATCCGGAATTATTGGAGCGAGAGCTTGGCGCATTGGGAATGGTGGAGTTGAATCTTGATGACATCGATTCGCTCGAACGGCAGATGACAAAATCGGGCGCGATCGATCCCGATTAAAAATAAAAAGGCCAGATGACCGGCCTTTTTTTGTTTAAACCTACGGAAGCTCTGATTAAGTGTTTTTTTTTACTTAGCTACTGCACCGATCTCGCAGCGGGTTGGCGCCGAAGGGGGTTCTCTTTTTCAGGACGTTCGTGGCGAGCATTCAAGTAGCCTCAGTGTGATCGGCCTAGCAGAACTCGACGACTTCTCCGATGACGAATAGCACAGTAGCTTCGATAAGATCACCTTCTTGTCCTGAAAAAGAGAATCCCCTTCGGCGCCTCATGCTCTGCTACAGCGTGCCTTTTAAAAAATACTTGATCAGAGCCTTCCAAAATATGGATTACAGCGGGTAATGTTTTGGATACGGCAAACGCGCCACACCGGAATCAACCGCCGCTTTTGCGACAGCGCTGGCGACACCGCCGAGCAGCCGCGTATCGAGCGGTTTCGGAATAATGTAATCCTTGCCAAAACCTAAACTTGTCAATTGATAGGCTTTCAATACGTCGGCGGGCACCGGCGTTTTTGCCAATTCGCGAATCGCATGCACGGCGGCAATTTTCATCGTCTCGTTGATGCGGCGCGCGCGCACATCGAGCGCACCGCGGAAAATAAACGGGAACCCGAGCACGTTGTTAACCTGATTCGGATAATCCGAACGACCAGTCGCGATAATCAAATCATCGCGTGTCGCCAGTGCGAGTTCCGGTTTGATTTCGGGGTCGGGATTCGAACAGGCGAACACAATCGGCTTCGGCGCCATCGATGCCAACATTTCCGCGCTCATCAAATTGGCGCCGGATAGGCCGACAAACACATCGGCGCCTTTCAGCGCGTCGGTCAGTGTGCGTGCATCGGTATTGTTCAGAAATTCTTCTTTGTATTCGTTCAAGCCTTCACGGCCGGGATAGATCACACCGCGGCGATCGATCATGTAAAGGTTTTCTTTGCGCGCGCCGAGGCTGACCAGCAAGCGCATGCAGGCGATCGCCGCCGCGCCGGCGCCAAGGCAGACAATTTTCGCAGTCGGCAGCGTTTTGCCCTGAATTTCGAGCGCATTCAGCATGCCCGCGGCAGTGACGATCGCGGTGCCGTGCTGATCGTCGTGAAACACCGGAATATCGCATAGTTCGATTAATACGCGCTCGATTTCGAAACATTCGGGCGCTTTGATGTCTTCGAGGTTGATACCGCCAAAGGTATCGGCGATGCGGCTGACGGTATCGATAAATGCCTGCGGGCTTTCCGCATCGACTTCGATATCGACAGAGTCGATGCCGGCGAAGCGTTTGAACAGCAGCGCCTTGCCTTCCATTACCGGTTTGCTCGCCAGCGGGCCGAGATCGCCGAGGCCGAGAATAGCTGTGCCATTGGAGATCACCGCGACCAGATTGCCCTTGCCGGTATAGCGATAGGCGTTATCGGGATCTCTGGCAATTTCGCGCACCGGCTCGGCGACGCCGGGGCTGTAAGCCAGCGCCAATTGTTGCTGCGTCTCAGCGGGTTTGCTCAGTTCAACGCTGATTTTTCCTGGCTTCGGAAATTCGTGATAGTCCAGCGCCGCTTGTTTTAGGTCAATCGACATGATTCGCTACCGCCGTTGCATTCTTGCATCAGTGAAAAAGCGCCACAGCATAATAAAAAATACTGCCCGCCAACAAGATAAAAGCTTTTGATAGAAATGTTTCCAGTCGCTTTATTAAAACAAAAACGCCCGGTCGAAGCCGGGCGTTTACGCTGGACGATGGAACGCATGTTAAGCGGTTTTAGTACCGCGTGCGCCAAAACGCTTGCGGAAACGATCGACGCGACCGCCGCTGTCCAGAGTTTTTTGCTTGCCGGTATAGAACGGATGACACTGCCCGCAGACATCAAGGTGGATGTCCTTGCCCAGCGTGGAGCGGGTTTGAAAGATCGAACCGCAGCTGCAGGTCGCCGTGATTACCGTATAGTTCGGATGGATTTCAGATTTCATGACAAACTCCTACGTTATCGGCGCCGCCACTCGATCGCTTGCCGAGCACCGCGCCATAAAAACAGGTCGCGCATCTTATCAAACTTTCGCCGCTTGGCAAGCGCTGCAGTTATTGTCCGCCGACAACGGGACGGCCGCGGCCATGCATTCGATGGCTCTGCTACACTGCGTCGTCCTTCTATTCAGCCTCCGATTTTTAATGTTGTGACCACGATTTTACGTGTCGCGGTGCCTGGCCCGCTGCGCCAGTTGTTCGATTATCTGCTGCCCGCCGAGTATGCGCCGCAATCGCTGCGACCCGGCGTGCGGCTGCGCGTTCCGTTCGGTCGACGTGCGGTGGTCGGTATATTAATGGCAGTGGCGGAGCATAGCGAATTAACGCCGCAACAATTGCGTACTGTCAGCGAAATTCTCGATAGCGAACCGGTATTGTCGGCGGCAATGCTCGAATTGATCGAGTGGGCGGCCGATTATTATCAGCACCCGATCGGCGAGTGCATCGCCAATGCGTTGCCGGTTTTGCTGCGCCAAGGCGACGCGGCCGCTGCAAACGAACTGCGTTGGCGACCGACCGTGGCTGGATTGGCATTGCCGCAAGGCGCATTGAAACGAGCGCCGCAGCAGGCATTGGTGTTGGCGCAGCTGCAACAGGATGTTTCTTTAAATGCTGAGCAATTGCGCGCGCACGGCGCATCGGCGGCGACCCTGCGGGCGATGGTCGCAAAGGGACTGATCGAACGCTTCGCAAGCGCATCCACATCTTCGCCTGCAATCGAATCCGCTAAGGAAGTTGCGCCGACGTTAACCGATGAGCAGCGCGATGTAATCGACGCGGTCGCGCCGAGCTTCGGCAGTTTTAATTGTTACTTATTGGAAGGTGTCACCGGCAGCGGCAAAACCGAAGTGTATTTGCGTTTGATCGAGCAAGCGCTTGCGCGCGGCGAACAGACATTGGTATTAATTCCAGAAATCGGTTTGACGCCGCAAACGCTGGCGCGTTTTCAACACCGGCTGGCGACGTCTATTGTTGCACTGCATTCCGGTTTCAACGACAGCGAGCGATTGCAGGCATGGCGGTCGGCACGCAGCGGCAGCGCGGGCGTGTTGTTAGGCACGCGCTCGGCTGTGTTTGCGGAGTTTGACCGGCTGGGCTTGATCATCATTGACGAAGAGCATGACAGCTCATACAAGCAGCAGGATGGCTTTCGCTATTCGGCGCGCGATATCGCGATCAAACGCGCAGCGGATTTGAAAATTCCGATCATGCTCGGTTCGGCAACGCCGAGTCTGGAAAGTCTGCACAATGCGTTGAGCGGCCGTTATCGACATTTGCAATTGCGCGCGCGCGCCGGTGGAGCGGCGACGCCGCTGTTGGAAGTGCTCGATATTCGTCATGCACCGATGCGCGACGGCCTGTCGCCGCGTGTGATCGAAGCGATCAGCGCAACATTGCGTCGCGGCGAGCAGGCGCTAGTATTTTTGAATCGGCGCGGTTTCGCACCCACGCTGCTGTGTCACGATTGCGGTTGGATCGCGCAATGCCCGCATTGCGATACGCGCTTGACCGTGCATGCAAGCGCGCGTCAGCTGCGCTGCCATCATTGCGGCTACAACAAGTCGCTCGCGAGAATCTGCCCCGATTGTAAAAGTCCGCAGCTCGAATTTCGCGGCCCCGGCACCGAGCGTCTCGAAATGGCGCTGCACGAATTATTCAACGACGTGCCCATTGTGCGCATCGATCGCGATACCACCCAACGTAAGCATGCGATGCGCGAAAAAATCGCGGCGATTCAACAGGAGCAGCCGTGCATTTTGGTCGGCACGCAAATGCTGGCGAAGGGCCATCATTTTCCGGCGGTGACGCTGGTGGTAATGGTCGATATCGATGGCGCGCTGTTCAGCGCGGATTTGCGCGGACCCGAGCGCATGGCGCAGGTGTTGACACAGGTCGCCGGCCGCGCGGGCCGCGCCGAAAAAGCGGGGCAGGTGTTGGTGCAGACGCATTATCCCGCTCACCCGCTCATCAATGATCTGGTGCATACGGGTTATCACCAATTCGCCCGCAAATTGCTGGCCGAGCGCCGCGCGACAGCGGCGCCGCCCTTTTCCTACTTCGCGCTGCTGCGCGCCGATGCCCGCACTCTTGCAGAAGCCGAAGAGGTATTGGCGGCAGTGCGCGCGCAGATTGCCGCGCATCCGGTACAAATTTTTGGTCCGTTGCCGGCGCCGATGAGCCGGCGCGCGGGATTATTTCGCGCACAATTATTATTAAACGCCCCACAGCGAACGCTGTTACATCGCGCGGCGCATGCGGCGGTTATTTGCGCCGAACAATTGGCGGCAGCACGACGAGTGAAATGGTCGGTCGATATCGATCCGATCGATTTTTCCTGAAATGCGCGAAAGCGCTAGCGCACGGCGATAATGGCGTGACTATCGCCGGAGCTGAACGCGATGTAGCAATTTATTTGCAATCGAAATCTCATTGCCAGCATCGACCACTTATAAGTAATTGCCGAAAAAATCGTTATTGCACGCCGAAATTGAACTCGATCGCAATGATTCGGCTATATTTGCCACAACTTTTTCATTTTAAAACTTGCGTCTCATTGAAAAAACAACTGAAATGTTATGGCTCGCTTGACGGCGCAATAACATAGGCAATGAAAGACGTGGACGTCTTGGAACAATAACAACAACAGGCAGTTGTTGGATGAGTGGACCGCGGTAGATGAAACAACTGGCAACAAGACAACTCACACTTCGCTGCGCGGCGGTAATCTTTTGCGCGCTCGCTGCGTTTTCGAAGGCGTACGCGGTAACCGAATATCATCCCTCCGTATCGGCAGGATTGGTTAAGATCCAAGGTCGCCAGGTCTGGGAGCAGGATTCGCACGAGCGTCTGCCGCAGGCCAGTCTCACCAAAATCATGACCGCGCTTTTAATTCTGGAAAAATATCAACCCGAAGCCGTTGTTACCGTCAGCCCCGACGCCGCGGCGGCGCATCCGACCAAAATCGGCCTGCGCGCGGGCGATCGCATGCGCTTATCCGATTTGCTCGCCGCTACGTTGATTCATTCCGCCAACGATGCCTGCCATGCGCTGGCCGATTGGCATTCCGGCAGCGAAGAAAAATTCGTCGAGAAAATGAATGAACGCGCGCAGCAGCTTGGCCTGCACGACACGCATTTCGCCAATGCCTGCGGTTTCGACGCCGAAGGTCATTACAGCAGCGCGCACGATATCGCCGAGCTGGCGGAACTCGCGATGCAGAATCGCACCTTCAGCCGTCTCGTCAATCGCCCGCAGATGACGATTCGCACGATCGACGGCAAGCGCAAATTCATCTTCAGAAGCACCAATGCGCTGCTCGGTAAATACGACGGCGCGATGGGAGTGAAAACCGGCTTCACGTTCAAGGCCGGCCCCTGCCTGGTGGCGATGTCGCAGCGCAACGATGTGCGTGTGATGATTGTGATGCTGAACGCGCGCAACCGCTGGCCCAATGCACAGCAGATGTTCGATCTCGCGTTTCAGCAATCCAGCAAGTTGCGGCAGCAACGCGTAGCCGCTGTGCGTAACGCCGCGCCGGAATCCACTTCGCTGTAATTCATTCTTTCTTGCAGCGCTCGTTTTGAAGCGCTGCAATTCAACTTCTCTCTCCTTATCGCTAAATACTTCACCATCGCGCTTATTAATCTGCCATCGCCGCTAATCGGTCAGAAAGGCTTTTTGTTCATGGCCGGCAGATGCATACGTACACGCGGTCTTTATTTATTAATCCAGTAAACTTTGTGTCGGGCTGATAAATGGCGATAATAGCGGCCTTCGCAGCGGCTCACGGCCGTCTATTTAACTTTCACATCGCGGCCAATCATTGCAATGAAAACTCATGTCGCCGAGCTGATCGGCCAAGCGCTCGTTCATTTGCAATCGACCGGTGAATTGCCGGCATTGGCAATTCCGGCGATTCAAATCGATAACACCAAAGATAAAACACATGGCGATTTCGCCAGCAATATCGCGCTGACGCTCGCGAAAGCGGCGCAACGTCCGCCGCGCCAGTTGGCCGAAACGATCGTGAAAGCGTTGCCTGTATCTGCGCGCGTGAGCAAAGTCGAAATTGCGGGACCGGGTTTTATCAATTTCTTTTTATCCGCCAGCGCACAGACAGCGGTGGTGCTCGACATTTTAAATGCCGGCGATCGCTTCGGCCGCAATGCCTCCGGCGGCGGACGCAAGCTGCAGGTGGAATTCGTGTCGGCGAATCCGACCGGTCCGCTGCATGTCGGCCATGGCCGCGGCGCGGCCGTTGGCGATTGCCTGTGCCGTCTGCTCGAAGCCACCGGCTGGGATGTGACGCGGGAGTTTTATTACAACGATGCCGGCGTGCAAATCAACAACCTGGCGCTGTCGGTGCAGGCGCGCTGCAACGGTCTCGGCCCTGACGATTTGGATTGGCCCGAAGACGGTTATCGCGGCACCTACATTCGCGATGTCGCCGATGCCTATATGGCGGGCGAAACGGTGAGCGCCGACGATCGGTATGTCACCGGCGCAGCCGATACCGACGATCTCGAAGCGATTCGCCGTTTCGCGGTAGCCTATCTGCGCCGCGAGCAGGATTTGGATTTGCGCGCGTTTGGCGTGCATTTCGATATTTATTTTCTGGAATCATCGCTGTACAGCGAGGGCAAGGTCGAAGATATCGTGCGGCGCCTGATCGCCAGCGGTTATACGTACGAAGAGGGCGGCGCGCTGTGGTTGAAAACGACCGCGTTCGGCGACGATAAAGACCGCGTTATGCGCAAGCAAGACGGCACCTACACCTATTTCCTGCCCGATATTGCCTATCACGTCGGCAAATGGCAGCGCGGTTTTCAGCGCGTGATCAACGAGCAGGGCGCCGATCATCACAGCACGATCACGCGCGTGCGCGCAGGTCTGCAGGCGTTGAATATCGGCATTCCACAAGGCTGGCCCGATTACGTACTGCATCAGATGGTCACGGTGATGCGCGGCGGCGAGGAAGTGAAAATTTCCAAACGCGCCGGCAGCTACGTGACGCTGCGCGATTTAATCGATGAAGTCGGCCGCGACGCGACGCGTTATTTTCTCGCCGCGCGCCGCGCCGATTCGCAATTGACGTTCGATATCGATCTCGCGCGCACGCAAACGAACGACAATCCGGTGTATTACATCCAATACGCACACGCTCGTGTGTGCAGCGTATTGAAACAGGCGCAGGAAAAAAATCTGGCATGGAATGAAAACAACGGCCGCGCGCAACTCGATAAACTCGACAGCGAATATGAACAGGCGCTGTTGAATCTGCTCGCGCGTTATCCGGAGCTGGTGGCAAGCGCGGCAAATAATCTTGAGCCGCATTTCATCGCGCAATATCTGCGCGATGTCGCCGCCGCGTTGCATACTTGGTATCACGCGCAGCAGTTTATCGTCGATGATACGAACGTGCGCGATGCGCGCCTCGCGCTGGCAGTGGCAACACGGCAGGTGCTGCGCAACGGTCTCGATCTGCTGGGCCTCTCTGCGCCGGCAGAAATGTAAGCACGCCAGAAATGTGATTGCTCCGGCAGACACGTAAGCGCGTCGACGGAAATGTAAAGGAAATCGCACAATGCCGAGCCCGCAATACAATCCGCGCCGCCAGAATCGCGAGGCGCCAAAAAAAAATAAACGCAGCGGGGCTTCGCCGCGCGGCGGTCTCGCGCGCGTGCAAATCCCCTGGTGGTTGTGGATTATCGTCGGCGCGGCGATCGGTATTTTCGCAAGTTTTTTAACGCGGCTCGCGCATACGCAGCAGACTGACGCGACTACAATATCTGCCGAAAAAAATTCTGATAAAACGCAAAAGTCCGGCGCGTTGATCAAAGCCGATGCGAAAAAAGGCGACGAGAAAAAGGCGGACGAAAAAGTGCAAGCCGGTGCGACCGATATCGTTGTAAAACCCGACGAAACCAAAACGGTGACCAAGTTCGATTTTTATACGCTGCTGCCGGAACGCGAAGTGATTGTGCCGAACGAGCGCGAGGCGATTAAATCGGTTGAAAAACCGAAACCTGTGGCGGGTCAGGAGCAAGCGGCACCCGAGCAATTATTTTTGCAGGTGGGGTCGTTCCGTTCAGCACAAGAAGCGGAGCGCCGCCGCGCGCAGATTAAAACGCTCGGTCTGGAAGCCAAGGTCGAAGAAGTGATTGCGAATTCCGACATCTGGTATCGCGTGCAGGCCGGACCCTTTGTATCGCGCGAGCAATTGAGCAAGGCGCGCGATCAGCTCAGCGCCGCGGGTATCGAATCGTTGTTGTTGCGGCAAAAACAGGGTTAGTGCACAAGTAACAAAAGCGTGCGAACCGCCGCTCGATTCAGCCGTTTGCGACGACACGCCGCAAGTACATCCTTGTAGGCTCGGTCGCGACATCGTGTCGCTCTACGGTCGCTGCAAACGGCTGAACCGAGCAGCTCGATCTAGATCGAAGAAATGCTGTACTTGTCAAAAAGCAGATCCACCGATTGAAATTACGGTACTCGTCCCCATTTTGATTTGTCTCTTTCTCTGAAGGCACCGTTAATTCAGTGTATTAAAGCTACGTGGCAAGCCGATCGACCTTCTTGTTTGCAGCGACCGTAGAGCGACACGATGTCGCGACCGAGCCTATAGGGATATATTCACGGCGTGTCACTCGTCACATCCATGTGACTTGCCTTTCGGGCAGCTGCGCTGTGCAAATCATCTCCTGATGATTTGTCGTCGCAAACAACAAGGTCGAGCAGCGAATCGCTGGCACAAATGCTTTCAGCCGAATCGATAGCGCCTAACAGAACTCCTTTTCATCGGAGATATTTATGGAACAGTACCACGGCACCACCATTCTCTCCGTACGCCGCAAGGATAAAGTCGTTATCGGCGGCGACGGCCAGGTTTCGATGGGCAACACCATCATGAAAGGCAACGCGCGCAAAGTGCG
>DASXYH010000174.1:0-5203 GCA_036502545.1 Spongiibacteraceae bacterium | reverse complement strand
CACATCAACATAGGAATCGACAGCAAAAAGTTAGTGCGCGATGCATATTTTGCAACGCTGCGCGCTTTGGCTTTTTCTTCGTCGGTGGCCGCTACGAGGCCGAGAATTTTTTGCTGATTCGGCCAGATCAATACCCAGACGTTAAACAGCATAATGGTGCCGAGCCATGCGCCCACGCCGATCGTCAATTGATAAACATTCAGCGTTTCATTCAACAGACTCAGCGTAAAAGCACCGACGAAATTGCCGCCGCGAATCAAATACCACGCACCGGTCAGCCATGTCACCACGGCGGCCCAGCGGAACCACCACAACGCGCGCGGCGCGATGTATTTTGAAATACCGGCGCCACCTGGACCGCCTTTGTCAGCGGCGGCATCGGCCAAGCCCGGTACTTGCACGACGTTGAAGTAATACAGCAGGCCGATCCACATGACCCCCGCCAGATAATGTATCCAGCGCGCGAGTGAATATTCATTGAAGCTGAAGCCGCCGCTGAGCGCGATGGCGATGACGATGGCGACGACGACGCCAGTTGCGATGGAGCCTTTCACTGAATCCAGTGGGTTCATCGGGTTTCTCCGCTGCTTGTTGTAGGTATGGTCCGCGATTGTTGCCGCAATTGGCGGTGAATCGCTGGGGGCTGTAAAAATCCTCCGCAGAATAGGCGAGTGCAGTAGGAAATTCAACGGGTTCATCGGTTTGGAAAGCAATACGGACCGCGTCGCAGCGAATAGATTCGCAATTTCATTGTCGCAGAAGATGGTGCGATAATGAGCCCACTCCTGTTTAATCGAGAAAATCCATGCCTCAACACGATAATGAGCCGGTATCCGATATTCCGCAGTTGGTTCCCGATCGCGATGAACTCGCTTCCTATCAGCGGCACAAACAAAATAAACCCAAAGTACACGATCACGACGACGCCGAAGATAGCGCTGGCGCGCGCAGCAGCGGCAATGTGTTGCTATATATCGTTGGTATTGTCGCGCTCGCCGCCGCGGGCGCTGCCGGTTATCTTTATATGCAGCTGACGAGTGCGCAGGAGCGCATCGCCGCGTTGGAACAACGGCTTTCGTCCACCGATGAAAGCGTCAATCAATCCAGCGGCGCGTTGCAAGTAAAAATCAATGAAATCAATGAAACCTTGGCAACGGTGCGCGATGAGACGCTGAAAAAATACAAGACGCAGATCGATCAGCAAGCAGCGCAAATTACGGCGCTCGATAAAACCGCAAAAAATACACAAACAGCATTAAGCAATACCGATAAATCGATCGGTGAGCAAAACAAAACGCTCGAAGGTCTGCGAGCAGATATCAATAAGCTGCCGGTGCTGGTTGAGCAAACGAAACAAAAGATCGATCAGCAGCAGGCGTCGCTCGATTCGCTGTCAAACAAAATCAAAACGGTCAGCGATGCGCAAACCAAACTGGACGCGCGACTCAGCAACAACGAAGAATGGGTAGATTCGATCAATACATTTCGCAAACAAATGAATCGCGAAATCGTCAATATCAAACAGCAGATCGTCGGCGGTAAACCGACTCCGCCGCCAGCCGATATTCAGTAAACGACAATTCGCTCGATCAGCCGCGCGAACCGGACGGCTGGTGTAAAATTCAGCTATCCACGCGGCGCCAGCCGATTTTGTTGCAGTTGAGGAATGCCTCCATGACCGTAATCCGCCAGGACGATTTGATTCAGAGCGTCGCTGACGCACTGCAATACATTTCTTATTATCATCCCGTCGATTTCATTCAGGCGATGCAAAAAGCCTACGAAAAAGAGGCCAATCCCGCCGCGAAAGATGCGATCGCACAGATACTGATTAACTCGCGCATGTGCGCAACAGGTCATCGCCCAATTTGTCAGGACACCGGCATCGTTACCGTATTCGTCAAAGTCGGTATGAGTGTGCGCTGGGACGGTGCGACAATGGGCGTATCGGACATGATCAACGAAGGCGTGCGCCGCGCCTATAACTATCCCGACAATGTGCTGCGCGCATCGATCCTTTCCGATCCTGATGGCGAGCGTAAAAATACCAAGGACAACACGCCGGCAGTGATTCACTACGAAATCGTGCCCGGCAATACCGTCGGCGTGCATGTCGCGGCGAAAGGCGGCGGCTCGGAAGCGAAATCGAAATTCGCGATGCTCAATCCTTCCGATTCGGTTGTCGATTGGGTGCTGAATATGGTGCCGCAGATGGGCGCCGGCTGGTGTCCGCCCGGCATGCTCGGCATCGGCATCGGCGGCACCGCGGAAAAAGCCATGCTGCTCGCGAAAGAGGCGCTGCTCGATCCGATCGATATTCAAGATTTGCGCGCGCGCGGTGCGAGCAATCGTGCGGAACAATTGCGTATCGAGCTGATGGACAAGATCAACAAGCTCGGTGTCGGCGCACAGGGACTTGGCGGCTTAACGACAGTGTTAGATGTGAAAGTGAAAGATTACCCCACCCACGCCGCGAATAAAGCGGTGGCGATTATTCCAAACTGCGCCGCGACGCGACACACGCATTTCGTGCTCGACGGCTCCGGTCCGGCGCAACTCGAAGCGCCCGATATCAACGATTGGCCCGATATCACCTGGGAAATCGGCGCCAGCGTGCGCCGCGTCAATATGGATACGGTGACGCCGGCCGAGGTAAAAGCGTGGCAGCCCGGCGAAACATTATTGCTGTCGGGAAAAATGCTGACCGGGCGCGATGCGGCGCATAAAAAAATGACCGATATGCTCGCGGCGGGACAACCACTGCCGGTCGATTTAAAAGGCCGTTTTATTTATTACGTCGGCCCGGTCGATCCGGTGCGCGATGAAGTGGTCGGCCCCGCCGGTCCGACTACCGCAACACGCATGGATAAATTCACGCGCACAATTTTGAAAGAAACCGGATTGCTCGGCATGATCGGCAAATCCGAGCGCGGGCAGATTGCGATCGACGCAATCAAAGAATTCGAATCGGTATATCTGATGGCAGTCGGCGGTGCGGCGTATTTAGTGGCACAGGCGATTAAGTCCGCAAAAGTTATCGCGTTCCCCGAACTCGGCATGGAAGCAATTTACGAATTCGAAGTGAAGGATATGCCGGTGACGGTCGCGGTTTCATCGAGCGGCGAATCTGTGCATAAAACCGGACCGCAAATCTGGAAAGCGAAAATCGAAGAGCAGAATTTGGAATTGATTTAATGCAAAATTTTTCGCGTAAGGATTCGCGCAGCACTTGCCCTCCCCTGATAAGGGGAGGATTGGGGAGGGGTTTGCTATCACTTCAAAATCTAACCCCCCTCTATCCCCCCTTATCAGGGGGGAAGTAAACCACATGCAAACTTTCTACTGGCACGATTACGAAACCTGGGGTACCAACCCCGCGCAGGACCGACCGTGCCAATTCGCCGGCATCCGCACCGATCTCGATTTCAACATTATCGGCGAACCGCTCGTAGAGTATTGCCAGCCACCGCAAGATTTATTGCCACAACCCGAAGCGTGTTTGATCACCGGCATCACGCCGCAACTCGCGCAGGAAAAAGGCTTGCGCGAATACCAATTCGTTGCGGCAATTCATCGTGAATTATCCGCGTCCGGCACCTGCGGCGTCGGCTACAACAGCATTCGCTTCGACGACGAAGTCACGCGTTACGCGCTGTATCGAAATTTTTACGATCCGTACGCGCGCGAATGGCAGAACGGCAATTCGCGCTGGGATATTATCGATATGGTGCGCGCCTGCCGCGCGCTGCGTCCCGATAGTATCGAGTGGCCATTCCACGACGATGGCAAACCGTCTTTCAAATTAGAACATCTTACACTCGCTAATGGTTTGAAACACGAAGCGGCGCACGATGCGCTGTCGGATGTTTACGCCACTATCGCCGTGGCGAGATTGATTAAAACCAGACAGCCAAAATTATTCGATTATTTATTCAAGCTGCGCAGCAAACATGAAGTCGCGGTGTTGTTGAATTTGGCGGTAAAAAAACCGGTGCTGCACATTTCCGGTATGTTTTCCGCCGAGCGCGGTTGTGCGGCATTGGTATTGCCGTTGGCACTTCATCCAACTAACGCAAACGAAATTATTTGTTACGATTTGAGCGGCGATGCGGAGTTGCTGCTCGATCTTTCTGTCGAAGAAATTCGTCGCCGCGTTTTTACCGCGCAAGCGGAATTGGAGGTTGCGCGCATTCCGCTGAAAACGATTCGCACCAATCGCTGTCCAGTCGTTGTCACCGATAAATTGCTCGATGAAACTATCGCGCAGCGCCTGCAGATCGATCGCGCGCGCAGTGAACAGACCGCACAAATATTATTGCAGGCAACGGGGCTGGCGGAAAAATTGCGCGAGGTATTCGTTGCGCCGCAACGCGAGACACCTTCTATAAAAAATGGCGGCGATCCCGAGCAAATGCTCTACAGCGGCGGTTTTTTCAGCGATGCCGATCGCGCAACGATGACTCAGGTGCGCAAAGCGAGCGCTAGGCAATTGGCTTCGAATACGTTCGTGTTCAAAGACGAGCGTTTGTTGGAAATGCTGTTTCGCTATCGCGCGCGCAATTTTCCCGAAACCCTGAGCGCCGACGAATGTAACGACTGGGCCGAATTTTGCCGGCTGCGTTTAACGAATTCGTTTGCCGGCGCGGGCATCGTGCTCGATGAATTTCGGCGCCAATTGCAAGAACTCGGCGATCGATCTGATCTAAAAGATTCTCAGCGCGAAGTATTGCGGCAATTATCGCAGTACGCCGATGCGCAGTTGCAAATTGCTCCGCTTATTAACCCAACAATGAAGATGCCAGGTTAATAATGTCCGCTCCATGAACTAAATTCGATTTCATAGCGCCCGAGCACGATCGTGCCCTGATAAATTTTTGCGGTCGGGTAATTCGAACGCATCAACTTTCCGATCAATTCTTTATCGGCCTCCGCGGTCAGCGCGCCGAAATAAACGGCGCGCAATTCGTGCGCGGGAAATTTGCGCAGATCGAACCACAGCGCCGGATCTGTTTCGTCGCTTTCAACGGTATCGAAACAGCGCCATTCCTGTTCCAGATGATCGTGGCGGCCTTTGATTAAAAATTTGGCCGGAAAATCAGTCGCGGTCGGCGCGCTGCGCTTGCCGTAAATCGCTTCGAGCTGTTCCTCGCGGCTGGTGATCACCGGCGCATAGCCCTGATAGTTTACGCGCTGCGGTTTCGGC